>SECN01000479.1 GCA_004173515.1 Myxococcaceae bacterium
TACTTGCGGCACAGCTCCTTGCGGATCGCCGGGTAGTGACGCTCCCAGAAGCCCGCCAGGTCGGTGGTCACCTGCACGGCGCGCATGTTGGGGGCCAGCAGGTGCAGCACCAGCGGCACGCGGCCTGCGCCCACGCTGGGCCCCTGGGCCAACCCGAAGAAGTCCTGCAGCCGTGACTCCACCCAGGGCGGCTTGCCCGGCTCGTAGTGCACCTTCACGCCGCGCCCGCCGGGCAGGGTGACGCGCTCGGGGGCATGGTTCGCCAGCAGGCGTTGCTGCTCCTGCGTGAGGCGCGTGTAGAGCGCATCCAGCAGCGACACGCCCTCCAGGTCGGAGAAGCTGCGGGCGCCCACGCACAGGGACGCCAGCGCATCGCGCAGGAAGGTGGCGTCCACAGCGGGAAAGCCCGCTTCGGGGAAGGCCTTGGCGAGCAGCGCCACGCGGGTGCGCCACTGCTCCAGCGCCTCGGGTTCCGCGAAGCGCTCCGGGCCCGCGGCGAGCGCCGCCTCGGCCAGCACGCGCGCCGCCGCCTCGGAGGGAGGGGCCGGGGTGCGCGTCTCCTCCAGCATCAGGTTGCCGTACGCCAGTCGGGTGAGGCGCTCCACGCGGCGCGCGTCCGGGTTCCACTGGAGGGTGTCCACCTCCTCCAGGGCGTCGGGGTAGAGGTCCAACAGCCACTCGGCCTCCACCGCGCTGGCGAGCCGCACGACGGCGCCGCGACCGGGGCGCTCCTCGGCGTCCACGGCGACCATCAGCTCCGCGTCCTGGACGACGCTGAACTCGGAAAGGCTGGTGGTGCCGCCGCCAAACATGAGCAGCTCGGGTGAGCGGGGCCGCCGCCTGCGGGCCACGCGGTCCGGGTAGCCGGCGAGCACGCTGAGCATCAGGGCCTGCTCCACGTCCTCGGGCCGGCCGGGGCGCGAGCCCTGCTCCCGCACGTTGCGCCGAAGCTGCTTCTGCACGCGCTCCACGGACTGCACCGCGCCCGCGTCCAGTGAGAGTGACTGCAAGCGGCCGGAGGAGAAACCGGAGCGACCGGCTTCGCGGAAGCGCTCCAGCAGCTCCAGGAGGTCGGAGGGGCCGCTGACGATGGCGGCCGCGCGTCCACCGCCGCCCAGGTTGGCGCGGGCCTCGCGGCGGATGTCCCGTTCGCCCATGAGCGCGGCGAGCAACGCGGCATCGGCGCCCACGCCCCGGCGTTCCCCCTCGACGATGACACGGGCCTGCCGGGGGTGGACGGGGAAGCGCAAGAGCCGCTGGCCCACGTCCGTCACCTTGCCCTGCGCGTCCACGGCGCCCAGCCGGCGCAGCAGCGTCTCCGCGGCCTCCATGGCGGGCGCGGGAGGCGCTTCGAAGAATGGGAACGTGGCCAGGTCCTTCACGCCCGAGGCGCGCAGCGACAGCACGGTCTCGGCCAGGTCGGTGCGGCGGATCTCCGGGGCTTCCTGGTCGGGCCGTCCGTCGAAGTCGTGCTGGGTGTAGAGGCGCACGCAGTGGCCCGCGCGGGTGCGGCCCGCGCGGCCGGCGCGCTGGGTGGCGGAGGCCCGGCTCACCTTGCCCAGCTTGAGCTGCGGCAGTCCGGACCAGGGCGAGTGGGACGCCACGCGCGCCAGACCGCTGTCGATGACGACCGCGACGCCGTCGATGGTGACGGACGTCTCCGCGACGTTGGTGGACAGGATGATCTTCCGGCGCGAGCTGCGGCGCACGGCGCGGTCCTGCTCGGCGGGGGACAGGTCGCCGTGCAGTGGGAGCACGTCGGCGTCGTGGCGTTCGGCGAACTCCGCGCAGGTGTCGCGCGCACGGCGGATCTCCCCCGCGCCGGGAAGGAACACGAGCACGTCCCCGTCGACGCCCTGGGTGAACAGGCGCTTGAGCGCGGAGAGCACCTGCTGATCCAGGTGCCGCTCGTCCGGAGCGGAGAGGTACTCGACGCTCACGTCGAAGCGGCGTCCCTCGGAGCGCAGCGAAGGCGCGCCGCCCAGGTACACACGCACGGGCTCCGCCTCCAGGGTGGCGGACATCACCACGAGCTTGAGGTCGGGTCGGGCCGTCTCCTGGAGCCTGCGCAGGAGCGCGAGCGAGATGTCCGCGGACAGGTGCCGCTCATGGAACTCGTCCAGGACCACGATGCCTACGTCGCGCAGGGTGGGGTCGGTCAACAAGCGTCGCCCCAGCACACCCTCGGTGACGAAGGACATGCGCGTCTTCGGTCCACGCACGTCCTCGAAGCGGACCTGGTAACCGACCGTTTCGCCCACGCGCTCGCCAATCTCCTCGGACACGCGCTGCGCGGCGAGCCGGGTGGGCAGCCGTCGGGGCTGGAGGACGACGATCTCCTTGCCCTGACCCAGGCCGGCCTCCAGCAGGGCCCGGGGCACGCGCGTCGTCTTGCCCGCGCCGGGCGGTGCCTCCAGCACGAGCGACCGCGAACTCCGGAGCGTGGAGACGATGTCGGGCAGGAGGATATCGATGGGGAGGGCGACGTCCGCCATGTCCGGGTTCCTCTTCACGGCGGGGGACTCACCGCGCGGCGGGTTTCAGGGCGTCCCAGTCTCGGACGGGTCGGTCTTCTTGCGGCGGCGGGGGCGGACGGCCTCCGGTGCTCCCGCTGTCTCCTGATCAGGAGCAGCCTCCACCGGAGCGGCAACAGCGCCAGGGTTCTTCGGAGGCCGTCCCCGGCGAGCGGGGCGCACTTCGACAGGAGCCGGCTCGGAGTCGGGGGCGGAGGTTTCCGGGGCCGGAAGGGCATCCTCGCCCCCCTCGGAAGCAGGAGCCTCCGCTTCGGTGACCACGGGAGCCGAAGCCCGTCGGCCCTTGCGACCCGCCGGGGCAAGAGAAGGGGCCTCGACCGCGACCTCCTCTTCGGAGGAGTCCACCTGCGGATCCGCCACCTCCACGCTGTCCGCCGAAGTGCTGTCCTCCGTGGGCGCCGCATCTTCCGCGTCGTCGCCCGCATCCTCCTGCGGGGAGTCCACGTCGTCGCCGTACGGATCGAACCCGTCCTCGGCGGACAGGGCGAGCGAACGACCCGCGCGCTTCCGGGGCTTGAGGGTAAGGCCCGCGGCCTCGAAGACCCCCGGGACGGGAACGAGCGCGGCCTCGGCGAGCAGCCGTCCCTGCCGCAGCGCCACATCCAGGCGCCGCCCCAACGACACCAGGGACTCGCGCAGCGCGGCCTCTTCGTCTGGAGGCAGCGGGGTGGGGGACAGGCTCGCGTTCCAGGCGGCGAACGTCGAAGCCACCAGCTCCACCACGGGGCGGACCATCGCGAAGTCGTCGCGGGAGAAGATGCGGGTGACGTAGGAGCTCTTGAACCGGCGCTCGTAGGACGACGCGTACTCGTTCACCAGTTCGATGGGGGCCCGCCGGAGCTGAACGAACTTGAGGTGGGGGAACAGGGCCTCGATGACCGGGGCGCGGCTGCTCGCGGTGAAGGTGATGCCGGCGTGCAGCTTCTCCAGCGCATCCACCCACCGGCCCTGTTGATCGAACGAGAACTCCTCGCGGGCCTCGTCGAGTTCGGGCAGGTCCTTCACCTGTTCCAGCAAGCCGCCCGCCGGCTCCCGGGCCTCGCGAAGCCGCTCCAGCGCGGAGGCGAGCCACTGCTTCTCGGCCTCGAGCCCCGGTCTGCCGACGACCATCTCCTCCGCCGTGGCGAGTCGGGCCTCGAAGGCCTCGGCGAAGCGGATCAGCTCATAGGATTCGAGCGTGGACGACATGCGTGGACTCCTCGGAGGGGCGGCGGAGATAGCACACCTTCACCGTCCGACGAGCAGGGCCTCCATGGCTTCGGGGGCGGAGAAATCCGCGAAGGCCCATTCGGCGCCGGCGTCGCGCAGCGCCTGGGGCGTGAAGTTGCCCGTGCCGACGCCAATCGTCTCCGCGCCAATGCCCTTGGCGGCCGCGACGTCCTTGGGCGTGTCCCCGATGATCACCACCCGGCATGCCTCCAGGGGCTGGCCCAACTGCGCCGCCCCGGCCTGGGCGCCATGGCGGATGAGGGCGGTGCGGTCCTCGAAGTCGCACCCGAAGCCGCCGAAGGCGAACTGATCATGGATGCGCACGCGCTCCAGCTTCACCCGGGCGCCCGCGCGTACGTTGCCGGTGCCCAGCCCCACCGCGAAGCCCTGTCGGGAGCGCGCTTCCAGCACGGCCTCGCGCATGCCGGGGTGCAGGCGGTATTCGCGCTCATCGACCTTGGGGACCTCCTCGGCCAGATGGGCGACGTACGCGTCGACGACCGCGCTGATGGTCTCCTCGGTGACGGGCACGCCGATGATGCCCAGCGCCTTGCGGACGATGGCCCGGTCCGTCATGCCGGACATGCTGAAGCCATCACACGCGTCGCGGCGCTGGTGGAGGCGCTCGAAAGCCAGGGCCATGGAGCGACGTCCCGCGCCACCAGTGGTGACGAGGGTGCCATCGATGTCGAAGAGAAGGACGGTGGGGCGCATGGCCCCTCATCTAACGGAAGGCCCCGTTCGACGCGAGCCCCCAGCCATCCACCCGGGGAGGGGCTTCAGGGCTCGGCCAGCGTCAGGCCCTGCTGGAGGGCCTCGCGCACCTGGGGCACCTCCTCCCGGGGGAGCCGTTCCTCCAGCGCCTCCCGCACCTGCTGGCCCCCCAGACGACCAAGGGCCTGGGCCACCGCCTCGCGGATCCGCACGTCCTGGTCCTCCAGTCGGGCCCGCAGCGCCGTCACGGCCTCGAACCCCAGGCACTGACCGAGCGCCGCGGCGGCCCGGGTGCGGACGTCCGCGGGCCGGCGTGGATCCTCCATCATCGCCTGGAGCGTCGGCCCCGCCTGGGGAGCCTCCACCAGGGACAGCGCCGTCACGGCCCGCATCCGCTGCGCGTCGGGGACGCTCGGATCCTCCGTGAGCGCCGCCAGCACGGGCACGACCTCCGGCCCCAGTCCGCTCCAGGCCGTCCCCCGCATCGAAGGCTGCGCGAGCAGTCGCAGGGCCTCGTCGCGCAGGGGGCCGGGAACGGGGGCCACCG
>SECN01000480.1 GCA_004173515.1 Myxococcaceae bacterium
GGCCGGGGCCGCTTCGGACACGGGCCCGGCGCCCGCGAGCGCGGCGAGGCTGAACAGGCCCACCCAATGCGACAGGGCGGGACGTGGCGGAGCCAGCGAGGGACGAACACCGCGGGGGCGGGACGACGGGCTCGGCATGCGGGACTCCCGGTGGAGTGGGGTCCCCGTTATACGACGGCTGCCGGTCCGGACTCGATACAGCTAAGGTCGGTGCCCATGGCCGGACGCGTTTTCTTCTTCCTCCAGCACGCCACGTACGAACCCGCCTACCAGGCCGGCTCCATGGGCATCACCGCCGCCGCGATGGGGGACGACGTCTACTTCGTCTTCGCCTTCGAGGCCCTGCGCCAGCTGGTCCGGGGCGGCTTCGGCCTCGCGCACAGCGAGCGCGAGCGCACGGAGGCGGCCCGGGCCGAAGGGCTCAACGTCCCCACGCCGGCGCGCATGCTCGAGGAGGCCCGGGCCCTGGGCGCGAAGCTCGTGGCCTGTGACACCACGGTGCGAATCTGCGGCCTGACGCCCCAGGAACTGCAGGGCACCCTGGACGAAGTCATGGGGCTCGCCTCCATCTGGCGTCTGACGGAGGGCGCGCGCGTCCTCACCCTCTGAGTGGGGGACGGCACATGCCCTCCAGGTAGGTGTGGGTGTCCGACTCCGGCAGCGTCCTGGCCCCTCGAGATCGCCTGTTGTTGCAACTTGGCAGCTTCACCTGAATGGGACCTGCCTGCTGCGAGTCGCTGTAGCCTCGGTGGGCGCTCACGCGTTACGCTGGGGCCTCGTGGTTCGTGGTCCCCCTCCAAGAAGGAAATACCCAAAGCCTATGCGCGCCAAGTCGACCCCCCTGAGCGCACTGCTGGCCGGCATCGTCGGTGGTGCCATGATGGCTGGCTGTCAAACGTATGACTTCGAGCCGGTGGATCCGCTCGCGATCGCCCAGACGACGAAGGAGACGGTGATCACGGCGCGCGGAAGCAAGCCGGACGTCATGCTGTTGGTGGACACCTCCGGCTCCATGACGTTGCCGGTGGAGCCCGAGCTGACCGTGGGCGGCGTGAAGGTCTGCCACGGCCAGAACGAGCAGGGCCAGGACTACGTCTGTGGCGAGTCCCTGCCTTGCGACACGGCCCGGTGCCCCACGCGTTGGTCGGAGCTGCAGGCCGCCATGGGCCCGTTCCTCACGGGGAGCGGCAGCCTCGTCCGCTTCGGCCTGACGACATATCCCGCGCCCATCACGTCGGCCGCGCCCTCCGTGGCCCAGCTCTGCGCCGCGGCCTCCGCGGGTGAGAGCGTTCGCGTGCAGATCCCGACCACGCTGGACGCGGATGCCGACCTGCTGGCCCACGCGACCAACCTCAACGCGGTCCTGCAGGCGATTCCCAACGGCGGCACGAACCGCCCGCGCGGTGGTACGCCGACGAGCGGAAGTCTTGCGTTCACGGGCTCGCTGCTGACCACGGACCCCGCGGAGCGCCCGCAGATCATCATCCTGCTGACCGACGGTCTGCCGAACTGCAACGCGGAGAACGAGTACAACGGCAGCCAGGCCGAGCAGTGCGCCTGCACGGTGGCCACGTCGCAGTGTGTCGTCGAGGAGAGCCCGTACTACAAGCGGGGCTGCCTCGATAAGAACGCCTCGGTCGCGGCGGTGGAAGCCTTGAAGGCGCGCGACATCTCCACCATCGTCATCGGCTTCGGCGCGGAGACGTCGGCTGGCGCCGGGCCCCAGGTGCTCAACGCGATGGCCAGCGCGGGCGGCTTCGCGCGCAATTGCCGCGCGGACATCGACTGCGGCGCGGGTGACACCTGCGACGTTGCGGCCCAGCGCTGCGGTCGTGCCTTCTACCAGGCGGGAAACCAGGTGGAACTGGGGGCCGCGCTGAAGGCGATCAGCGAGCGGCTCCAGCCCGGCGAGCCCTGCTACATCCCGCTCGACCCGAGCCAGCTCCCGTCGGACCCTTCGCTCATCGTCGTCTACATCAACGGTGAGCGCACGCTCGGTGGGCCGGACTCCTGGTCGGTGGTCGACACGGGGGTTCGGTTCGTAGGCAGCACCTGCGCGCGTCTCGAAGCGTCGCGTCCGGAAGCCCCGGTCAGCGTCGAAGTGCGCGCCATCCGCGAACTCTAGCGCTCGCTGGGCGGAGGCGGCTTTACCCGGGCCATGGCGGGGGTTATAGGACCTCGCCGGGCCGGTCGCCTCCGCCATGAAAATCACTGTCCTTTCGCGCTCCGCCTCCATTTCGTCCACGCGGCGGATCGTCGACGCAGGTCGCGCGAGGGGACACCGGGTCCGCGTGCTCAACCCGCTCCGGGTGCAGATGCATCTGGACGGGGGCAGCCGGGCCACCCTGCTGTACGATCGCAAGAAGCTGACGCCCACCGACGTCGTCATCCCGCGCATCGCCCTGTCCATCAGCACCTACGGGCTCGCGGTGGTGAACCAGTTCGGTCTGGCGCGCGTGCCCCTGGTGAACCATGCCCAGGCCATCGCGCAGTCGCGCAACAAGATGCGCGCGCTCCAGCTGCTCTCCGCCCACGGCATCGACATCCCGGCCACGGTGATGGCCCGCGACGCCGCCCACCTCAAGGAGATGGTGGGGCTCGTGGGGGGCGTGCCCGTGTTGGTGAAGCTCCTCCAGGGCCAGGAGAAGCACGGCGTGATGGTGTGCGAGAGCCTCCAGTCGCTGGAGGCCGCGCTGGAGGCCGTGCTGGGCCTGGGCCACAACATCGTCATGCAGGAGTACGTGCGAAGCACCGGCCAGGACGTCCGGGTGCTGGTGGTGGGCGGCGAGGCGGTCGCGGCGGTGCTGCGCAAGCCGCGCCCCGGCCGTCTCTCGCACACCCTGAACCGGGGGGCCCGGCTGGAGGCCCTGGCGCTGTCGCCAGGCCACCGCGCCATCGCGGAGAAGGTCGCCCGCCTGGTGGGCCTGGAGGTGGCCGCGGTGGACATCCTGGACGTCCAGGGCCATCCCAAGGTCTTCGAGGTGAACAGCTCGCCCGCGCTGCTGGAGATGGAGGCCGCGACGGGCATGGACCTGGCCACCCCCATCATCCTGCGCGCGGAGGCACTGGTCGCCGGGGCGGTCCCCGTGTGGAGCGCCGCGCTGGAGACGCCCCAGGCGCTGCTGCCGCCTCCGCCGCCGCGCAAGGCTGTCGTGAAGGTGGGCGTGCCCCGGAGTTAGAAGAGAAAGGGCTCCCCGCGCGTCCCAAGCCCCGATATACGAGCGCCGCCTTCCAGGAGACGACCCATGTTGAGCCCCCACCGCTTCCCGCACCTGGCCACCCTGCTGCTGACGCTCGTCGGCGCGCCGGTGCTGGCCCAGGACGTGGACCCCGCCACCCTCTACGAAGTGACCACCGAGGGCACGTCGACGCAGGTGAAGGCGGGAGGGCAGGGCACCTTCGTGCTCGCCATCAAGTCCAAGGCCGGTGCCCACGTCTCCGACGAGGCCCCCTTGAAGCTGGAGCTCACCGGCACCCAGCTGACGCCCGCGCAAAAGACGCTGACCCGTGAGCAGTCGGTGGCGAAGAAGGCCCAGGGCCAGCAGTTCGTGGATCCGCGCTTCGAGGTCCCCTTCACGGCGGTCTCCGCCGGCAAGGGCACGCTGGATGCGACGCTGACCTTCTTCATCTGCACGGAGAAGATCTGCGCCCGTCAGAAGAAGACCTTCTCGCTGCCCGTCGAGGTCCAGTAGCCCCCATGCGAGAGCGTTCACCCAAGGCCGGCAGCGAGCGCGAGCGCGGCGGCACCGAAGCGCCGCGCTACGTCTATGGCGTCAACCCCGCGCTGGAAGCCCTGCGCGCTCATCCCGACGCCGTGGAGCGCATCTTCATCGTCGACGGTCAGGTGGCCGCCAAGGCCGCGGGCGAACTGCTCAGCCGCGCACGGGACGCCGGGGTTCGGGTGGAGAAGGCCGGCAAGGAGCGCCTGAACGCCATGGCGGAAGGCGGCGTGCACCAGGGCGTCGTCGCCGAGCTCCGGGGCTTCCAGTACGTCGACCTGGAGGACGTGCTCGCCGTGGCGCAGGCGCGCTCGCAGCCACCCCTGGTGGTCGTGCTCGACGGCATCCAGGATCCGCACAACCTGGGGGCCATCATCCGCTCGGCCCACGCGCTCGGGGCCCACGGCGTCGTCCTGGCCAAGGATCGCGCGGTACAGGTGACGGGCACCGTGGCCAAGTCCTCCGCGGGCGCTGTCGAGTACTGTGCCATCGCCCGGGTCACGAACATCTCGCGCGCCCTGGAGGAGCTGAAGGAAGCGGGCCTCTGGGTCGCGGCGGCGGACATCGAGGGCTCCGAGCCGCTCTGGAGTGCCCGGTTGGACGGTCCCCTGGCGCTCGTCGTGGGGGCCGAAGGGGCGGGCGTGAGGGAAGGGGTCCTCAAGCACTGCGACTTCCGCCTCCGGATTCCGATGGCCGGTCAGGTCGGTTCATTGAATGCCTCGGTTTCCGCCGCGATTCTGCTATACGAGGTCGCCCGTCAACGGGGCCGTCCGGCCCGCTGACGACCCCGGATCAATCTCCTTGACTTGGAGAGTGGGGACTTCTAAAAGGTCGCGCCTCTCAAGTCGCTGCCGGGTGGTTGACGGTCCGCCCGGGATGAGGTAGGGCGGGGCAGTTGCTGGAGTGATGCCGGTGTAGCTCAGTCGGTAGAGCAACTGATTTGTAATCAGTAGGTCGCGGGTTCAAATCCCGCCGCCGGCCAGGTAGGACGGGCCGCGGAGAAGGGCCCGGGGCACGAAGTTGGTTTGGCAGTCGTAGTTTGTGTGTAGGAAACGGCCGCAGCACCACAATTGAATATCTGGAGGGATACCCAAGCGGCCAAAGGGAGCAGACTGTAAATCTGCCGGCTCTACGCCTTCGATGGTTCGAATCCATCTCCCTCCACTCGGCAATGCGGGAATAGCTCAGTTGGTAGAGCGTCAGCCTTCCAAGCTGAATGTCGTGGGTTCGAATCCCATTTCCCGCTCCAACCGTTGTAGTGCATCGCCAAGCCCTGAT
>SECN01000887.1 GCA_004173515.1 Myxococcaceae bacterium
ACGGTGCTCGGCATCATCAAGGCCTTCAACGACCTGGGCGCCATGAACGCCAAGGGCGGCGCCATGCAGCAGACGGTGATGGCCGGCATCTCCGAGGCGCTCGTCGCCACCGCCGTGGGACTCGCGGTCGCCATCCCCGCCGTCGTCGCCTTCAACGTCTTCAGCCGTCAGTTGAAGACGCTCACCAGCCGCACCCACGCCCTGGGCCACGCGCTCGTGGGAAGCCTCCGCGCGGAGGTCCGCTAGCCATGGCCGGTAGCGCATCCGACAGCGACGAGGAGATCACCGGCATCAACGTCACGCCGCTGGTGGACGTGGTGCTGGTGCTGCTCATCATCTTCATGGTCACCGCGAACTTCATCGTCCGCGAGACGGTGGAGGTGGACCTGCCCCGCGCCGCCAACGGCGGTGAGACGGTGCAGGGCCTGGTGAACGTCGTGCTGGACAAGGAGGGCAAGCTCTACTTCGACGGCGCGGAGGTCACCGAAGCGGACCTGTCCCGCCGCGTGGTGGAGGCCGTCAGCAAGGACAAGGACACGCGCGCCATCATCAGCGCGGACCAGACCATCGCCTACGGCCGCGTGATGCGTCTCATCGACGTGGTGAAGGGCCAGGGCATCGCCAAGTTCGCCCTCAACATCGAGAAGGACGTGTCCCCCGCGGCCACGCCCGCCGCTCCCTAGAGGCACGCGAAGTCACCATGAGCCAGGCGGTCCTCGACCCTTCCTCCCTGTCGCCCCAGCGGGACCGCTCCACGCGGTTCGTGCTCGGCTTCCTCCTCGTGTCGCTCGCGCTGCACGCGGGCGGCTTCTGGCTGCTGTCCAGGATGGAGGGCCGCAAGCAGGTGGTCGTCCAACGTCCGGTGGAGCTGGTCATGGTGGAGGTGCAGAAGCCTCCCCCGCCGCCCCCGCCGGAGGAGAAGAAGGAAGAGCCCAAGCCGCCGCCGCCCAAGGTGAAGCCGGTGAAGCCGCCGCCCATCAAGGTCGCCGAAGCGCCCAAGCCCCCGCCTCCGACGGAAG
>SECN01000481.1 GCA_004173515.1 Myxococcaceae bacterium
CAGCACGGGCGGGTCGGGGCAGCACGCAGCACGCAGCACGGTTGAACGGGGCAGCACGGGCAGCACGGGGTTGGACGGGCGGGTCGGGGCAGCAAGGCAGCAAGCAGGACGCTGTACGGGGCTGTGCGACGGGACGAGTCAGTGCGCAGGTTGGGGGAGTTCGGCAATGCGGTCCGCCGGACGGGAGTGAAGGGCAGAAACGCAGGGCCTGTCGGTGCGGGGCCGTCGTGAATGATCCCGAGAGCAGTTCACGGGGACGCGACCGCCGGTACACGACAGGAGCAAAGGCGGGAGTCGGGTGGCGGGTCGGGGGGAAGCAAGAGACGTCGGGTTCCGCGGATGGGTCGCTCTCGGAATCCGGCGCGCCTCGCAAATCTCATCGCGGTGGGCCGCGGTGTCTGGAACGGGGAGAAGCCTCATGGGAGCGGTGTCCATCATCACCGCGGTATGCGCGGTCCTGGCGGCGCACACGGCCATCGCCCAGACGCAGGAACTGCGGCGGCGCACGAGTGATCCGGAGCGCCTGGCACCTTTCGGTCTGATGCTCGACGCGGGCATGCCCGAAGGCGCGGGACTCTCCGCGGTCTTCCGGCCTTCGCCTCACGTCCGCCTGCACATCGGTGGTGCGCACAACGGATTGCGCGCCGCCGCGCGCCTGGGCCTCACGCTGCTGCCGCTGCGCGGAACCTTCTCGCCCTCGCTGTCCCTGGAACTGGGTCACGCGCAGGCCGCGAGCACGGAGACGCTCAACCGGCGACTCGCGGACCGGACGCTGTTGCCGGCTTCCTCCATGGAGCGCGTCGGCTACTCGTACGCCAGCGCCCACCTGGGCCTGGAGTTCAACGCCACGCGGCGGCTCAGCTTCTTCGTGCGCGGCGGCATGAGCGTCATGGAGATGGCGGTCCCCAGCCTCCAGAAACTCGACGAGCCCTTCCGCGACGCGCTGACGCCCGTGGAGAAGCGCTCCTGGGGCATGCGCGCTCTGCAGCCGTCCGCGAAGCTCGGCTTCGCCCTCTTCTTCGGCTGACCGCTCGCGGCCGAGCAGGCGCTACGTCGCCGCCGGCCGCTGCGCGAGCACCTGTTCGAAGAACACCAACGCCTGGTTCTCCGCCCAGAAGGAAGGCCGGAGCAGGCTGCCCGCGACGAAGCCCACGTGGCCGCCGTGCTCGGTCAACACCACGTGGATGAACGGATTGTCCTGGGCCGTTGGCGGAATCACCGGCGCCTCCAGCATCGGATCATCCGCGGCGCTCAACAGCAGCGTGGGCCGGCGGATGTCTCCCAGCCGGGGCCCCGACGACGCCTCCCGGTAGTAGTGCTCCGCGCCCTGGAAACCGTGCAGCGGTCCGGTGACGACGTCGTCGAACGCCCGGATGGTGTACGCCGCCTGCATCCTCTTCGCATCGAACGCACCCGGGAACCGCCGGAGCTTCGCGCGGGACTTGCTCTTGAGCGTGCGCAGGAACCGCTGGCGGTAGAACCAGAGGAAGCCGTCCCCGCTGTCGAGCTTCCGGCAGCACGCGTCCAGATCATACGGCGCGCTGATGGACACCGCCGCGGCCACCGGGGCCGCGTCGCCCGTCTCCTCCAGGAGCCGGCACAACACATTGGCGCCCAGCGAAAACCCCACCGCCAGCATCGGGCCGGTGATGCGCGAGCGCACGTCCGCCATCACGAGCAGCGTGTCGCTCGTGTCCCCGGAGTGGTACGCGCGCGCCAGCCGGTTCGGCTCCCCGCTGCACGAGCGGAAGTTGATCGCCGTGGCACCCCAGCCGCGCTGTCTGCGCATGCGCGCCGCGAATCCCCGGCGCGGGAACGAAGGGTTCCGTCGGTTGGAACTTCACGTCACGTCTCCCAACACCCGGGCCCGTCCCGACAGGGCCGCCACCGCCCGGGCCGCCCGCATGGACGCGCAGCCGGACACGCGCACGGCCTCCGCCTCCCCGGTGAGCTGGAACAGGGCCAGATAGTTGTGCACGCGCTCCTCCAGCGTGGGCGCTTCGATGCGGCGGCACACCTCATCCGCCGCGTAGTCCCGGCACACCTGCGGCCTGCGCTCGTAGACGGTGCACAGGTTGTCCGCGCCCAGGTGCGGGCAGCGCAGCCCCAGGGGCTTGTCCAGCGCGGCGATGTCCGGCGCCACGCAGCAGGCGCCACAGCAGGTGCACTCCATGCAACTCCTTCAACGACGGACGGCCTTCTCGACCTTGCCCAGGTTCGTCACGGTGAGCGTGACGCCCTGACCCTTCTTCCACCCGAGGAACTCGTCCTCGCGCGCGGGCTCCACCACGTGTTCCTTCACGCCGTCGTCGTCATAGCGCACGTTGACGCGGTAGGACTCCTCGCGTCGCACCCGCTCGTTCGTTCCGGCCGTCAGCTCCGGCCAGCGCGGCGCATCCTCCGTGCCCTTCAGCTCGCGCTGATCCACCGGCTTCCACGTGTACGTGTCGTAGGTGCACTGCTGCGAATAGACGGGCTCGTTGCGGTAGCGCGTCTCCGTCTGGCAGTCCTCGTAGGACTCGTTGCAGTACTTCGTCTCGTCGTGGCAGATCTCCTCGGCGAAGCCGTTGCCCTTGTCGCGGCGCCGGCACTTCTCCTCGGTGCCACACGCCACCTTGCGGGTCTTCGAGCGGCACACGCGCTCGGTGCCGTCCGCGACCTTGCGCGTGCCGCGTTGGCGGGACACGCAGTCGCGGATGTTCGTGACGCCCGGCACCTCGCCCGCGCCGTTCACCGGCATGCGCGGGGAGGTGGTGCTCAGCTCATCCCGCCAGCCCGTGCGGGCCTCCGGCAGGAAGCGCTCCTGCACCACGGCGCGACGCCAGCTCGTGGCGGTGACCTCGCCCTTGAAGTCGTGCGTCATGTTGCCCCACGCGCCGATCGCGCAGGTGCCGAAGCAGCACGAGCCCAGGATGCCCGCGACGATGAGCGCGATCTTCTTCCCGTTGCCCGGCTTGGGCGCGGGCTTGGGCGGCGGCTTGGAGGACAGGTCCGCGATGCGCGCGCCCTTCGCGTCCGAGCCGCGCTCGGCGGAGCACTGCCGGCACCGTTTGGCGTCGCCCCGGTTGGAGGCGCCGCAGTAGGCGCAGAACCAGTCCTCGCCCGCGCCGGCCAGGTCCAGGGCCTGTTCGTCGGTGACGCCCTCGCGCTCCGACTTGCCGGAGGCCGCATCCACGCCCCCGAAGTCGAACTCGGACTCCTTGCCCGTGAGCTCGCGCGGGTTGTTGCACGAGGGGCAGTTCTTGTGGCGCGCGGGGATGTTCTTCGCGTCGCAGGACGTGCAGTTCCAGGTGCCCTCGATGATGCGCCTTCGTTCCGCCATGGGGGCGCATCCTAGGGGACCTGTCGCCCTCTGGCATATCCAGGTTAAGGTCGCCGCCCATTCCCACCGGGCCGGAGGTGGGGAGCCAGGCCGGTTTCCAGGACGGAAACGCGGAGGTTCCCATGTCTCGTCGGACGCTGGATGTGATTCCGAAGCACCGGATGCTGCGCCGCACCCTCTACGGCCTGCTGTTGGCCGCGCCACTGATGCCTTTGGGGGTGGCCTGTGGAAACGGGGAGGACTGTGGCTACGGCCCCGCCTCCCTCCGTGGTGGAACGGTCGCGCTCAACGCGGATGGGAGCCTCCCGAGCCGTCCGTCCTGCGACTCCTGCCCCGACCAGGGCGACGACGGTGCGCGGCTCACCGGCTGCCACGCGACGGCCTCCACGGTCGCTGGCAAGGCGGAGGTGATGTGCAGCTATGTCACCTGCTCCAACGACGGTCGTCGGCCGGAGGGGTTGCGGGAGGCGCTGGTGTCGGAGTCCGGCGGGGCGATGGGCGCGCTCTTCGCGCACGCGGCCTGGCTGGAGGCGGCGTCGGTGCCGGCGTTCCTGCGGCTCGCGGACGAGCTCAAGGCGCACGGGGCGCCGGAGGCCCTGGTGAAGGCCGCGCGCCGCTCCGCGGGAGACGAGGTCCGCCACACCCGCGCGATGCAGTCGCTCGCCGAGCACCACGGCGCGACCCTGCCCGACGTGGACCTGCCGCCCTTCCAGGCCCGCTCGCTGGAGGAGATGCTGCTGGAGAACGCCGTCGAAGGCTGCGTGCGTGAGACCTTCGGGGCCTTCGTGGCGGGCTGGCAGTCGCGCACCGCGCAGGACCCCGAGGTGCGCGACACACTGCGCGCCATCGCGAAGGACGAAGTGCGCCACGCGGAGTTGGCATGGGCCGTGGATGCGTGGGCCCAGGAGCGACTGACGCCGACACAGCGGGAGCGGTTGCTCCAGGCGCGCCGGGATGCGCTGCGCGTCCTGGGAGAAGAAGTGGAGGGGCACCGGCCGCCGGAGCAGCTCATCCGTGAGGCGGGGATGCCCTCCCGGGAGCAGGCCCTGACCCTGTTCCAGGGCCTCGCGGGGCTGGTGGCGTAGTCACCGGAGACGTTCCGCCGCCCCGCGCCACGTTCATGGCGCTGGCGGCGGAAACGCCCGCCGCGAAGTCATCTCCAGCCCGTGCTGACGAAACGGGCCGACAACATCGCGGCATCGCTCCGCCTCACGTCCCGGCTGCTGACGGCGGCGGTGTGGCCGGGACGTCACACCCAGAGAGCGCGAGGGAAGGGGACCTCCGGCGCGGGAGGCAGTCCCGCGCTCAGGGGCCGCAGCATGGGCAGCGAGCCGTCCCGCTGCACGCGCACGGCCCCGGCCACGCCCGCGAGCAGTGGCGCCGTCGCGGCCTCCTCCCACCACACCACGCGCTTGAGTCCCGCCTGATGCGCCACGCGGCGTGCCTCCGCGAGCAGGGTCTCCGCGTCCGACGCATCCCGCGCATCCAGCATCAGCACCACCAACTCGCCGTAGCGGGCCATCATCGTCCACAGCGCCGTGGAATCCCCCACCACCGCGCCGCACGTCTGGGGCCGGGGCCTGTTCAGCAGCTCCGCGTAGATGCGC
Source organism: Myxococcaceae bacterium (assembly GCA_004173515.1). Lineage (GTDB taxonomy): Bacteria > Myxococcota > Myxococcia > Myxococcales > Myxococcaceae > Corallococcus. The sequence continues at coordinate 4,930 of SECN01000481.1, forward strand.
TCCCGCTCCAGGTGCCAGTCCACCTGCGAGGCCGTCGGCCACAGGTAGAAGGGCACTTGCGGCCGGCGCATCCGCTCCAGCGCCCGCGCCACGTCCGTCTCCTGGAGCCCGGCCTCCACCACGCGTCCCCCAGGCGCTTCCGAGGCGCCCAGGTGCCAGTCCCACGCGGGCACCTCCACGTAGCCCGAGCGGCGATACAGCGGCGCTCCGACATCGGAGAACAGGACGACGGAGTGCGGGCGCGGCGCCACGCGCTCCAGCTCCAGGGCCACCGCGTCCATCAACCGCGTGGCATATCCCCGGCCGCGCAGGGGGGCTTCCGTGAAGACGCTGGCGATGGCGTAGCTGTCGCCCTGCGCGAACCGTCCGTCCCCGCCGCGCAGGAAGCTGTCGGTGCGGAACGTCTCGCACGAGGCCAGCACCGCGCCGTCGTCCCCCAGCCACAGCCACGTGCTCATGGCCTCGCGGCTCCACGGGTGGGCCCGCAGCCGCGCCTCGCGCTCCTGGTACTGCGGCACGCTCAGGGGCGAACCCCACGCGGCATGGGTGACGGCGTCGCGCGCGGCCTTCTGCGCATCGGTGGCGAGGACGAGGGGCATGGTGCCGCGCAGGCTAGACGCGAGGTGCGCCCCGGCGCGAGCGCTACAGCCGCGTGCTGTACGGGAAGCGGAAGTGGAACTGCAGGTAGGCCTGCCCCACGTGGAAGATGCCGTCGCCCAGCGTGTCCGGAAGGCCCAGCCCGCCCAGCTCCTGCGGCACGTAGAAGGTGGACTCCCACCCCACGCTGATGAGGAAGCTCTTCGCCAGTTGGAACTCCAGGTCCGCGCCCACCTCCGCGCCGGGCCGGAGGAAGTGCGTGTCCGGCAGCGTGTCGGAGAAGATGTACGCGTACGACAACACCAGCCCCGCGCCCACCGTGAAGCGCACCGGGCTGGAGGACAGCGGCAGCCCCAGGCCCAACGGCTTGAACGTGATGCCGTACATGCCCGTGTCGCGGTACTTCGGCGAGATGATGAATGAATCGGGGATGAAGATGGACGGCGAGATGCGGATCTCCTCCACCTTCGTCGCCTGCTTGCGGTAGCGGGCCGGGATGACGCGCTGGTTCTTGCGCAGCCACTCCTTGTCCAGCACCGCGTCCACCGACAGCTTCAGCCCCGTGTGGAGGGGTTGATCCTCGAAGACGGGCCCGAAGAACATGAACACCGCCGGGCCCACGCCCACGTCCACCGGCACGGTGACCTTCTGGGCCGCCGGCGCCAGGGCGGGCCACAGCAGCAGGGTGCTCAGCAGCAGGGGCAGGGCGGGTTTCAAGGGCGGGTCCTCGCGTACCGGGCCCTACAGGGACCCGCGCTTCGAGCCTAGAAGGTCCGGACGCTCCGTGTCCCGCATGCGCTAAGAAGTGCGCGCCGGAAAAGGGAGCCCGGTCACCAGCGCTCCCACGCAGGTCCGTCCACCGCGCCTGCTTCAGCCCGAAGGAACACCGATGCTCCCCGTCGCACTGCTGCTCGCCACGTCGCTGCAAGCCCAGACCCCGCC
>SECN01000076.1 GCA_004173515.1 Myxococcaceae bacterium
GCCCCTGCTGCTGCTGTTTTCCGCCCTGCCCTGCCCCGACCGCGAAGCCATCGCGCAGCGGCTCGAGGAGACGGCGCGCGTCCGTCCCCAGCAGCTCAACGCGGAGGTGAACCGGCTGGTGGAGCAATTGGAAGGCGTGCCGCTGCCGCCAGGGACTTCTGGCCAGTCACCTGGCGACCGTGCCCACCAGCTCACGGTGTATCTGGATGCGGTGTGCAAGCTGGAGGTGGAGCGGGCACAGAGCGCCGCCCCCGAGGTCGCGAGCGATCCGGAGCGGCTGCGCGCCATCCTCGACCGGCCGGAGTTCGCGAGGGCACGACAGCGCAACAGCGACGTGGTGATGCGCCTGCTGCGCGAGTTGGAGGCCTGGCTTGAAGGACTCTTCGAGTCCAGGGGAGCGCAGGGCTTCGCCGTGGCGACCCGCGCGGTAATGCTGGGCGTGGCGCTCGCGGTGGTCCTGTTCGGGGTGCTGCGCGTGCGGTGGCGCAGGAACCGGAAGGTCGCTGTCGCGCCGGGAGCGGAGGGAGCAGCGCCGCCCCTGGAGCTGGACACGCCCGGAGAACACCTGGGCCGGGCGCGCACGGCGCTGGAGACGGAGGACTCACGCGAAGCCATCCGCGAAGGGCTCCTGGGCCTGCTGTCCACGCTGGAGCAGCGCAAGCTGGCAAGGCCCGATCGGGTGAAGACGAACCGCGAGCTGGCCGCGGAGCTGCCCACGCGAGGCGCACCCGCGCAAGTCACGGGCGAGGTGGAGCGACTGGTGGGCTGGTACGACCAGGCCTTCTATTCACTGGAGCCCGTTCCCCGTGAGGAGGCCGCGCGCTTCGTGGAGTCCGTGGAGCAGTTGCACGGATCGCTCACGGAGGGCCGGCCGTGAAGAACGCGCGCGTCGCGGCCGTCCTGGGCCTGCTCATCGCGGTGGCGCTGGCGGTGGGACTTGCCTCGCGTGAGGCCGCGCCAGATTCACCCGTGCCGTCCATCACGAATCCTGGTCCCCTGGGACTCAAGGGCCTCTTCGTGTACCTGCGCGAGGGCGGGCGGAACGTCAGCGCCCAGGAAGCCTCGCTGGAGTCGCTTCCCGCCGACACGCGCACGCTGGTCATCGCCGCGCCACAGGCCCAGCCGGTGACGAAGGAGGAGGTCTCCGCGCTGGAGCGCTTCGTCCAGGAGGGCGGCACGCTCGTGTACCTGTCGCCGCATGTGCTGGGAAAGCACCAGCCGGGCCTGGAGGAATGGCTGGGATTGGTCTCGGGTCCGCTGCCGGGCACGAACCACCAGGGCCTCGACTCCGAATGGGTGGACCCTGGCGGCGTCACCTTGGATGTCTGGCTTCCCGCCGGCGCGCTGCGCGGACTGTCATTGCTGCGCGTGTCGCGCGACCGGAGCCTGCGCATGGAGCGCGAGGATGCGGTGCCGCTCGCGGGCCTTACCGGGGCCAGCGTCGTGTGGCGCCAGGCCCTGGGCAAGGGCGAGGTCTACGTGGTCGCGGGCGCGGACCTCGCGGAGAACCGGCGGCTGGAGCTGCTCGACAACCTGCGCTTCTGGGATGCGCTCGCCGCACGCGGCCCGCTGCGCTTCGACGAGTTCCACCACGCGGCCGTCACCCGCCCTCCCCTCTCCCACGGCCTCTGGGTGTTCATCGCGCAGGCCCTCGCCGTGGGTCTGGTCTACCTCGTCTCGCGTGGCACGCGCTTCGGGGCACCCCGACCCGTGCGCGTGGAGCGTCACCGTTCGTCGCGCGAATACGTGCGTTCGCTCGGGTGGCTCATGCGCCGCGCGAAGGTGGATGCGGAGCTGCTGCCGGAACTCGACAGCGCCCTGCGACGCTTGATGCAGGAGCGGCTGGGCATCACCCCGTCCCTGCCGGACACGGAGGCCGCGCGCCTCCTGGAGGAGACCTGCGGCGTGCCGGCGCGCGAGTACCTGGACGCGAAGGAGGACCTCGTCCGCACCCGCGACCGCACGCCCGTGAAACCCTCTGACTACACCCGGCTTGCCCGCCGCTACGCGAACCTGGAGCGACGGGTGACGGGACGCGCGGGCGACGCCCCGCAATGACGAAGGCGCGGCGCCCGGAACCTGCCGGACCCGCGCCCTCTTGTCGCCCGGTACCGGACCGGACCTACAGCTTCTTGCCCGCCGCGAGCATCGCCTCACCCACGTGCTGGCGGATCTCCGCGACGCGCGCCTCCCAGCTCTCGTGGAAGATCTTCTCCGCGCGCTCGCGGTTCGGACCCGGCTTGTCCGCCAGCGCCGCGTTCACCTTCTCCACGTAGTCCTGCGGCGTGGTGGCGATGCGGCACAGCCCCACCTTGCGCACTTCGGGCAGGTCGGAGGACACCACCGGCAGGCCGGAGGCCAGGTACTCACGCACCTTCAGCGGGTTGGAGTTGAGCGTCAGCTCGTTGATGACGAACGGGTTGAGCGCCACGTCGAAGGCCTTGTTGTAGCCCGGCAGCTGCGCGTACGGCTTGCGCCCCAGCATGTGGATGTTCGGCTGCGCGCGCAGCTTGGAGTCGTCGCAGTCCGGCGTCGTCTTGCCCACAATGACCACCGAGCCCTCCGGGTGCGCCTTCGCGCAGGCCACGATGGCGTCCTGGTCGATCCAATCCGCCACCAGGCCGAAGAAGCCGATGATGGGCTTGGGCAGCTTCGCGATGTCCTCCGGAACCTGCGTCTGCGCGTCGCACGCCTTCACGAAGTGCGAGAAGTCAGTGCCGTGGCGCACCAGCACCGTGCGCTTGTTCAGCTTCTTCTTGTTCTCATACAGGCGCTCCGCGGACGTGATGCACATGTCCGCGCGGCGCAACAGGCGCTCCTCCAGCTCCGCGATGTGCTTGCCATTCGTGTCGCTGAACGCGGAGAACTCATCCACGCAGTGGTACACGACGAAGTCCTCACCCAGCGTGCCGGACACCGGCGCGGACGCGGGCAGGAAGCTCCAGGAGATGGGCCGCTCGAACTTGAGCTGCTTCATCGCACGCAGCACCTGCAACCGCAGCAGGTGGCGGTTCGCCTTGCGCACCGTCTCCGAGCCGTAGAACGGAATCGCCAGCGGCGCCAGCACGTGCAGGTTGGGCTCCACCTCGCGGATGCCCTCGCTGAACGACTTCAGCTTCCGGATGATCCGGTTCGCGTCGTGCGCGTTCACCTTGGGCGCGCGGTTGCCAATGCTGTTCACCCACAGCACGCGGTTGTCCCGCGAGAGGATCCGCATGATGTGGACCTTCGACAGCGGATCCCCATCCCAGTCGTTGGAGAACACCACCAGGTCACGCCCGCGCAGGGCCCGCTTCGACAGATCCATCTCGTCACTACGGCGCATCGTCTTCTCCTGAAGTCAGAATCCAGCTTGCGAAACCCTGAAGCGCTCCCGTTGCCGGAAGCCCCACCACCTGCCCCATCACGCCGCGTTCACTGTTCCTGCACCTGCCATGCCGGACGGCAGCAATTCCGCGTACACGTCCAGCAACACCGGCCCCACGTCCGGGGCCATCACCTTCGCCGGGCCCGCCTTCAGCGCGTCGCGCACCGCCTGCGCCAGCGCGTGCTCATCCCCGGCCTTGAACAACCGCGTCCCCTCCGGGCGCGCGGACACGTCGCTCGCCACGCAGGGCACGCCCAGCGCCAGCGCCTCGCGCACGGAGAGCGAGTCCCCGTCGTGCGTGGTGGGCCGGATGAAGGCATCGCTCTGGGACAGCAGCCCCAGCGCCTTCGCATGCTCCAGCTCGCCCAGGTCCTCCAGCAGGCCGGCGACCCCCAGCTCGCGCGCGTCGCGGATGAACTCCTCGGAGCGCGTGCCCGGACCGAACAGCGCCAGGCCCACGCCCGGATGCGTCTCCGACAGCAGCTTCAGCGCGCGGAACATCTGCTTGCGCCCGTACACAGGCGACGGATGGTGCGCCATCGCCAGGAGCGGCTGCCGGCGCGCCCGCGCGGCCTCCACCTCCGCCGTCACCGGCCCGGGCTGCACCTGCGAACCACAGAAGGCCGGATGCACCAGGACCTTCTGCTCCGGCACGCCGCACGCGATGACCGCTTCGCGCACCGCCGGGGAGACGGCCACCACCCGCGCGTACCCCGCGAGCGCCGTGCGGGCGAACACCCGCCGGGCCTGCGACGCGGCCAGGTAGTCAGGAATCAACCCCGAGTGCAGCGTGATGACGCGCGGCGAACGGGGCCCGGGCATGCTGCCCACGAGCGCCGCCAGCACCCAGGCCTTCGGGTTGTTGCCGCTGGTGTGCAGGTGGGTGACCCAACCCGCGGAGGTGAATCCCGCGAGCCGCAGGCCGAACGCGGCGGCGCCTTGCACGGGGAGGACGTCCGGAGCCGGCCGGCCACCCTTCCCGATATCGAGCACCTTCGTTTCGACCCCGCGGCCGCGAAGAAATTGATGGAGTTGTCGGACGTGGATGGACACACCGCCATAGGGCGGCGGGTAGTCACCGACGAGCAGTACGCGCATGGGCAGGCCCCTCTTCTTCGCGGACAGCGCGTCCTAGCGGGAGGCCTGCGCGGAGGAGCGCGGAACCTGGGTGAGCTTCGGAGCCGGACGCCGGGGCAACAGGCCCATCTCGCGCTGGTACGTGGTCAGCGGATCCGCGTCCTGACGGATCACCTTCGCGGGCACACCCGCCACCACCGCGCCCGCGGGCACGTCCTTCACCACCACCGCGTTGGCGCCAATCACCGCGAAGTCGCCCACGTGGATGTTGCCCAGCACCTTGGCCCCGGCGCCGATGCGCACGTAGTCGCCAATCACCGGCGCGCCCTCCAGCCCCGAGCGACCGCCAATGGTCACCTGCTGGGAGATGAGCACGTGACGGCCCACCTTCGCCGACCGGTGGATGACCACGCCGATGCCGCCGTAGCCCAGCTGCGTCCCCTCGCCCAGCTCCGCGTCCTCGGGGATGTAGGAGCTGTGGAGGTAGTAGATGGCCTTGCGAAGCACGGCCGGCAGCAGCGGAACACCGCGCATCCGAAGCCCGTGCGCCATCCGGTACAACGTCATCGCGTCGAATCCCATCACGCTTCTCCCTCGCCCTCGCCCGAACTCCGTGACGCCGGGAAACTAAGTACCCACGTGGGGAGAGGGAAGTCCTCCCCACGCGTCTGATTCCAGACGACGTTCACACCGCCCGGCGGGGCCGGAGGGATTGCAACGCGCTCCACGGGCGAACGCCTTGCGCATACAGGCCCACGACGTAGCCCACGACGAAGAGCAGTCCCGCCATCGCCAGGGGAAGCACGCGCCACAGGAAGCCCGTGGGCAGGTTCACCCACGCGTCATGCGCTCCGGAACGCAGCAGGAAGATGCTGCCGCCCGCGATGCCCGCCGCCAGCGTCGCCTGTCCCAGCTCGCGCCACGGAATCACATCCACGAAGCCCAGCTTCCGCTCCGGCGTGGACAGCGCCGCGGGCACCCGGGACAGCAGCATCCCCTTGCCCACCACCTCCGCCAGCGCCCACGAACCGATGCCGCCCATCATCCCGAAGTGCTTCACGCCGAACCACAAGAGCGGCACCGTCACCACCGCCTTCACCAGGTAGGAAGCGAAGATGGCGCGCGTCAGGCCCCGGGCCCGGAGCGTCCCGTCCATGGGCAGGATGGAGAGCACCACGCCCAGCACGCTCACCCGGAAGATGGGGACCGCGGGCAGGAACTTCTGGCCGAACATCGCCCCCACGAACTCCGGCGCCGCCGCGAAGAGGAACGCCGCGAAGGGCAGGAACACATACGCCAGCTTCCCGGCCGCCTCCCGGAACGCGTCCACGCCCTCCTCCAGCCGGCCCTCGCGCTCCAGCTCACCCAGGCGCACCATCAGCACCTCGCTGGTGGGCGTGTAGAGCAGGTCCACCACCGGCAGCTGGAAGCAGCCCACCCGGTAGAGCGCGTACACCGCCGGGGCCACCACGCCCGCGACCGCGTACAGGTGCGCGTTCTGTTGCGGAATGGCCAGACACATGGCCGCGCCGAACGGCGCCGAATAGAGCAGCTGCTCGCGGAACAACTTGCGGTCCACCAGCGGCCCGGTGGACCCGCGCAGCGACACCATCCACGTCGCCGCGTAGCGAAGGCCCGCGAACGCGGCCACCGCGATCATCATCCCGTGCAGGGAGAAGCCCAGGAGCGGCGGCACCACCATCACCAGCGCGCGCACCGCGTCGGACACCAGGTAGACGACCGCGGACGCCTTCGTCCTGCCCTGGCTGGTGAGGGAGATCTCCAGCGGGTAGCTGCCCAGGAAGAACGCCGTGTAGACCGCGAGCGACGCGCGGTACTCCATCAGCGCCGGGTTGTTGAAGTACGCCGCCACGTGGCCCAGGAAGGCCCACACCAGCGCCGCCGCCACCAGCCCCGCCCCCGACACGAACAGCAGCGCGTGGCCCAGATAGGGCCGCTTCGCCTCCGTGCGCGGCAGGAAGTAGTAGAGGCTCTGCGCCACGCCGAAGGGCAGCACGTAGGAGAGCGTCGTGGCGATGAGGAACAGCTGGTAGTACGTGCCGTACTCCTCCAGGCGCAGCACCCGGGCGAGCACGAGCGGAATGGACAACGTCAGCCCGGCGGTGAAAAGCCGGGCCAACACCAACGGGCCGGCGCGCCCCAGGAACGAGGGGGTCGCGACCGGCTTGGGTGACGCACTCACTGGATCTCCTCCGGCTGCGCCGCCTCCGGGGCCAGGGCCACGTCCGACGCCACCACCACCTGGGTACCGCCGACGACCGCGGCAACCCTCGGGTCCGTCACCAGAACCGGCTCTGTCACCTGCACGACTTCCACCGGCGTCACCTTGGTCAGCGTTGACGCGGGCAGGACAGTGTCCTGGATGATCACGTTGGCGCCCGGGATGCTCCCGATGAATGGCGCGAGTGAGTGCGGCCTGCGCCCCAGCACAGGGCGGCTCATGCCCAACACGCCGAAGCAGTCGTCGAACTGGCACACCGTCAGCGCCGACGAGTAGTCCCCCATCATGCCCAGGCTGAAGTTCTCCCACATCACCTTGCGCTTGAGGGTGAACGGGTCGCCTCCCACGCGGTTGGGCAGGTCCTCCGTGGTGACGCCCGAGCGGAAGCCGTTCTGGCTCAACACCCGGATGATCTCATCCGAGTACCAGCCGTTGCAGTACGCGAAGTCCTTCACCTGGACGCCCACCTCGCGCTCGATGGTGCGCTTGGACTCCAGGATTTCGTGCTCCACCACCGGCGTGGGCTCCTGCGTCAGCACCGTGTGGCCCAGCGTGTGCGCGCCGAACTCGAAGCCGTCGCGCGCCATGGTGCGCACCTCGTCCCAGCTCATCACGTCGCCCTGCTCGGGGATGAGGTCCGACCCGCCGCCCAGCTGCTTCTCCAGCGCGTCGATGATGCCCGTGAGCACCCGCGTGGGGTGTTCACCGATGAAGTCGTCCAGCGCCGCGGACACCGTCTTGTGGCCGGAGAGGATGGGGCCCAGCAGCGCCACGGACGGACCGGGCATCGTCTCGAAGTCGGGGCGGAAGCGGCGCTCCTGCACCCGGCGCAGCAGGTGGAAGAGCCGGTCGTGGTTGAAGCGCTTGTCCGTATCGATGAACGCCGTGGGCAGGTAGGTGATGGCCGGCACACCCATCTGCTTGAGCACCGGGTACGCGTACCGGTAGACGTCGCGGTAGCCGTCGTCGAACGTCACCACACACAGGTCCTTCTTCGCCGTGCGCCGGCCCGCCATCACGTCCACCGCGTCGCCCAGGCTCGCCAGCTCGTAGCCCGCCGCGTTGGCCTCCTCCAGGTGACGCCGGAAGGTCTCCTGGGAGATGAGCAGGCCCGGGATGGAGCGCTGCAGCTCGCCGGTGAAGTCACTCACCACGCGGTGGTAGCTCACGATGAGGATGCGCCGCCCCCCGGACTGCGACCGGCGATACGCCGCCATCGCCTTGCGCACCCCGCTGTAGTGCATCATCCCCGCCGCCGCTGCCTTCGCCGCCCGCCGAAACACCTTGCCTGCCATCACGCCTCCCTCGCGGATCCCGCCGCCCGCCTGCTCCCCCCAATGGAACAGGCCCCGGCCGTCGACAGTGCATGCTGGATGCCAGGACGCCAGGGCAGGGAAATACTCCGTAAACCACTGAAACCATGTGAGAATGGTGGGACTTGTGCGTGTTTGGGGGTCGTACCTGGGTGCACCAGGGCAGTCTTCAGCCCACCAGTGGCGAAAACCTTTCAGCCCGGGGCGGAGGGGACGGGCGAAGCAGGCGTAAAAACTTCCTGTCCTCCTGCGGCCGGGTCCAGGGGTTTCACTGGTGAACAACGGGTTTTCCGGCTACGAAACGGCCCGCCGATGCCTCCTCCCCCCTCTGGATCAGCGCTCGCCCTCCACGACGTGAGCAAGCGCTATGGGCGTCGCTGGGCCGTGGCGCGCCTCACCTATGCGCTGCCCCCGGGGCGCTCGCTGCTGCTCACCGGGCACAACGGATCCGGCAAGACGACGCTGCTGCGCCTCATCGCCACCGCGCTCAGCCCCACCGCGGGCCGGGTGGAGGTGCTGGGCCGGGACGCCGTCGAGGATCGTGACGCGGTCCGCCGTGACGTGGCGCTGCTGTCCCACGCGAGCTTCCTCTACGAGGACCTCACCGCGCACCAGAACCTCATGGTGCTCGCGCGCCTGTTGGGCGTGGACGCGGCCCAGGACGTCGCGGACACGCTGCTCACGCGGGTGGGGCTGACGCGCCGCACGGACAGCCCGGTGCGAAGCTTCAGCGCCGGCATGCGCAAGCGCCTGGCCATCGCCCGGCTGCTGATGAAGTCCCCTGCCCTGGCGCTGCTGGACGAACCCTTCGGGGAGCTGGATCCGGCCGGCATCCACGACATGGAGGGCGTCATCGCGGAGCTCAAGGCGGGCGGCACCACGGTGGTGCTGGCCACGCACCTCATCGAACAGGGCCTGAGCCTGTGCGAGGAGCGGCTGCACCTGCAGGATGGCCGGGCGGTGGCGGCATGAGGGCGACCCGCTCCGTGGGCCTGCTGACGACGACGTTCGTCCTGCTGCGCAAGGACCTGCTCATCGAATGGCGCACGCGGGCGCGGCTCAACGCGCTCATCTTCTTCGCCATGGCGACGCTGCTCTTGTTCTCCTTCGCGCTGGGGCCGGACACGAAGCTCTTGGAGCGCAACGCGGGCGGCTACCTGTGGCTGGCCATCCTCTTCGCCAGCGTGCTGTCCCTGGGCGAGTCCTTCCGGGTGGAGACGGAGAACGCCTGCCTGGACGGCGTGCGGCTGGCGCCCGCGAACGCGCGCGCCATCTTCCTGTCCAAGGCGGTGGGCAATGCGCTCCTGCTGCTGGCGCTGGGCGTGGTGCTGGTGCCGGTGATGGTGGCGCTCTACGGGGTGAAGATCGTCACCGGCTTCGGTGACCTGGCGGGCATCCTGGTCCTGGGCTGCCTGGCGCTCAGCGCCCCGGGGACCGTGTACGCGGCCATCTCCAGCAATGCCCGGGCGCGGGATGTCCTCCTGCCTCTGCTATTGTTCCCGCTCGTCATTCCGGCCCTCCTCTCCGCTGCCAAGGGGACCACGCTCGTGCTCCAGGGGGATCCGATGCATCAGCTGGGCTCCTGGCAGGGGCTTCTGCTGGGATTCAACCTGATCTACTGGGGCCTGGGCTTCGTGCTGTTCCCGCGCGTCATCGAGGACTGAAGGATGAACAAGTTCGTCAAGTGGGGTTTGCCGGCGCTGACGCTGGGCCTGCTGGGCTGGGGCTGGTGGTTGGGCCTCGTCTGGGCGCCGCCGGACCGCGAAATGGGCGACGTGCAGCGCATCATGTACGTCCACGTGCCGCTCCAGTGGATGGCCATGATGGCCATGTTCATCAACTTCGTGGCCGCGGTGACGTACCTGCTGCGTCAGTCGTGGAAGACGGACGCGCTGGCGGAGGCCGCCGCGGAGGTGGGCCTGCTCTTCGGCACGCTGGGGATGATCACCGGCTCCATCTGGGGCCGTCCCACCTGGGGCGTGTACTGGTCCTGGGATCCGCGCCTGACGTCGGAGGCCATCCTGCTGGTGGCCTACACCGGCTACCTGGTGCTGCGCCGCTTCGTGGAGGACCCGGACAAGCGCGCGGTGTGGAGCGCGGTGGTGGCCATCATCGGCGCCGTGAACCTGCCCATCGTGTGGTTCTCCGTGCGCTGGTGGCGCAGCCTGCACCAGACGCAGTCCAGCCCCAAGACGGTGGACCCGCAGATGGTGCTGCCGTTGCGCGTCGCGGCGTTCGGCATGCTGGGGCTGATGATTGTCTTCCTCATCCACCGCTACCGCATCGCGCTTTCGGAGCGCAACGCGGAGGTGGCCCTCCCGGAGGCGCTGCCTTCGGACGACCCGGCGCAGCGCGCGTCCCAATCCTCGAAGGTGGCCTGACCCATGGACACACTGACCTCGCTGATGGTGCTGGCCCAGGTGGGCAGCGGCCGCCTCCAGGGCGGCTGGGGCTATGTGGGTGCCTGCTATGGCATCTCCGTGGCGGCCTTCGTGCTCTACTCGGTGTCCCTCTGGGCCCGCCGCCCCCGCGCCGCGTCCGATTCGAAGGAGTGAGCCCATGACGCCCGTCAACCGCAACCGACTTGTCGCGCTGGGAGCCCTGCTCGTCGCAGGCGCCGGCCTCGCCTTCATCGCCTTCGGCAACATCGGCGACAACCTCGTCTATTACTGGAGCCCGTCGGAGCTGCTCTCCAACGGGGACAAGGCCTACTCGGCCACCATCCGCCTGGGCGGCGTGGTGCAGCCGGGCAGCATCCAGTGGAACGAGGCCCACACCACGCTGGAGTTCCGCGTCGCGGATGACGCGAAGCCGGAGTCCAAGAGCGTGCACGTGCGCTCGCTGGAGACCCCGCCGCAGATGTTCCGCGAGAAGATTGGCGTCGTCGTGGAGGGCACCTACGACCAGGCCGGCATCTTCACGTCCAACCGGCTGATGGTGAACCACTCCAACGAGTACCGCGCGCCGAAGGAAGGCGAGTCCCCGCGCAAGTGGCAGGACACGCTGGCCGAGGGCGCCACCACCGCCACCGTGACGCCGCCGGGGGCCCCGTGAACGGAGTGCTTGGTTACGGGCTGGTGCTGGCGGGCCTGGCCTTCGCGGCCTTCGGCGCCATCATCGGTCTGGTGGGCGGCATGCGCCGCACCGACGCCAGCTACCCCTGGGTGCTACGGGCGGTGTGGGGCTTCGCCGCCTGCATGATTGGCAGCAACCTGGTGATGGTCGAAGCGCTCATCAACCACGACTTCAGCGTGAAGTACGTGGCCCAGGTGGGCAGCCGCGCGACGCCGCTCATCTACACCATCGTGTCGCTGTGGAGCGCGCTGGAGGGGTCCATCCTCTTCTGGGGCCTCATCATGGGCGTGTACGTGGCGGCGTTCGCCTGGGTGCACCGCCGCGAGCACGCGCGCTACATGCAGCTGGCGCTGGGCACCATGCTGGCCGTGGGCGTCTTCTTCGCCTTCCTCATCGCCGGTCCCGCGAACCCCTGGGGCGCGGTGTCGCCGGTGCCGGCGGACGGGCCCGGGCCGAACCCACTGCTGCAGAACCACTTCCTGATGATCATCCACCCGCCCATGCTCTACATGGGCTACGTGGGCATGACGGTGCCGTTCGGCGTCGCCATCGCGGGCCTGCTGCGCGGGGAGATTGGCGAAGCGTGGATGGCGCCGCTGCGGCGCTGGACGCTCATCGCGTGGATGTTCCTCACGCTGGGCATCGTGCTGGGCTCCTGGTGGGCGTACGCGGTGCTGGGCTGGGGCGGCTACTGGGCGTGGGATCCGGTGGAGAACGCGTCGTTCCTGCCGTGGCTCACCGCGACGGCGTTCATGCACTCCACCATGGTGCAGGAGCGCAAGCGGATGCTGAAGCTGTGGACGCTCAGCCTCGCGCTGGCCAGCTTCGTGCTCACCATCCTGGGCACGTTCATGACCCGCTCGGGCATCTTCAACTCGGTGCACTCGTTCACCCAGTCGGACATCGGGCCCACGTTCCTCGTCTTCATCGGCATCCTGCTGGTGGTGTGCATCGGCCTGCTGGCGACGCGCGGCCACCTGCTGGCGCCGGAGGGAAACCTCACGTCGCTGGTGTCTCGCGAGGCGAGCATCCTGGTGAACAACCTGGTGTTCGTGGCCATCACGTTCACGGTGCTGCTGGGCACGCTCTACCCGCTGGTGTCGGAAGCGGTGCGCGGCGTGCGCGTGAGCGTGGGCGAGCCGTACTTCAACAAGATGGCGGTGCCGGGCGGCATCGCGGTGCTCTTCCTGATGGGCGTGGGCCCCGTGCTGCCGTGGGGCAAGCCGGACAAGGCGGCGCTGCGCCGGCAGTTCATCGTCCCCGCGGCGGTGGGCCTGCTCGTCGCGGGCGCGTGCCTGCTGGCGGGGCTGCGCGGCGTGTACCCCATCCTGACCTTCGGCCTGGGCGGCTTCGTCACCGTGGTGACGCTGCGCGAATTGGCGACGCCGGTGCTCGTGCGCATGCGCGAGCGCAAGGAAGGCTTCGTCACGGCGCTCACCACCGCGACGAGCAAGGCGCGCCGACGCTTCGGCGGCTACGTGGTGCACCTGGGCATCGTGGTCATCATCGTCGCCGTGGCGGCCTCCAGCGCGTACGTGACGCACACGTCCGGCACGCTGAAGAAGGACGCCACGCTGGTGCTGGACGGCTATCAGCTCAAGTACAAGGGCCTGTCCAGCGGCGAGGAGCCGCACCGCACCTTCGTCGCCGCGCGGCTGGAGGTCACCGCGCCCAACGGCTCGGTGTCGGAGCTGCGCCCGCGGATGAACTACTACGAGCGGAGCACGGACCCCGTGGGCACCCCGGCGGTGCGCGAGACGCCGAAGGAGGACCTGTACGTGTCGCTGATGGCCTTCAGCGAGTCGACGGGCACGGCGAGCTTCAACGTCTGGGTTTTCCCGCTGGTGGGGTGGATCTGGTACAGCCTGCCGCTCCTGCTGCTGGGCACGCTCATCGCGGTCTGGCCGCAGCGCAAGGCGGCGGTGGTGCGCGCGGAGGCGCCGGCGGTGGGTGCCTCCCCTCCCCTCGCGAGCGGTGACGCCGAGCAGGGGGCGGCATGAAGCGGTGGCGCTATCCGGCGGCGTTCGCGGTGGTGGCGGCGGCGCTGCTGTTCGTCCTCTTCAAGGGCTTCGGACGCGACCCGCATGAGGTGCCCTTCATGCTCAAGGGCTCACCGGCGCCGGCCTTCGTCCTCAAGCCCATTGGCGGGGGCGAGAACGTGACGCTCGCGGACCTGAAGGGCCGCCCCATGGTGCTCAACTTCTGGGCGTCGTGGTGCGGGCCCTGCGCGTACGAGCACCCGGAGCTCGAGTGGGGCGCGGAGGCGCTGGGCTCGCAAGCGGTGTTCATGGGCGTCGTCTTCGAGGACACCGAGGACAACGCGCGCGACTTCCTGCGCCGCAAGGGCGCCAGCTTCCCGCAGCTCATGGACGAGCGCTCGCGGATGGCGGTGGACTACGGCGTCGCGGGCGTGCCGGAGACGTACTTCATCGACGCGCAGGGCATCATCCGTGGCAAGCACGTGGGCCCCATCGATCGGCGCACGCTGGCGGCGCGCGTGATGGAGCTGTCCCAGCCGGCCCCGGCCTCCACGGCCGAGGCCGCGCGTCAGCGCTGAAGTCCGCTGCCCCGCTTGAAGGGCAGGCACCCTCGGAGCCCACCAGGGGCACCGGGGGGTCCGTCTCGCGGGGCGCGGGGAATCCGTAGTAGATCCTCAATCCGTCGGCGTCGTTTCAGGGACCTCCCCCCAGGCCCCTGTCCAGCGAGGTGGGCCCCCATGCAGTGCCCCGAGTGCGGTGAGAGCGCGGCGGATGTCCGGCTGATGTACTGCGAGCAGTGTGGCGCGAAGATGCCGGCGCGTCCGGCCAGCGCGCCGCGCCCCAGCGCCCGGAACTCGCGCCCCAGCCGTCCCGCCTCGGAGCCCGCGTACGCGTCGGAGCTGATGGAGGAGGAAGAGGAGGACCGGCGGGCGCGCAGCGGAGTCCACCGTCCTCCCCCGGTGGCCGCGACCTCCGCGCCCGTCGAGGAAGACGACGGCTACACCGGCCCCCGCTGGCTCAAGGAAGTGCCGGGCCACTCGCAGAGCGTGCTGGGCGTCGGGGTGGTGGTGTTCTGCCTGGGGTTGTCCATCCTGCCCTTCTTCCCCAACGTGGGCGTGGTGGGTTCGCTGCTGACGCTCGTGGGCGGGGTGGCCGTGGTGGCGCGCGAGCTGCGCCGCAGCGGCGAGGCGCCGGGCTGGGTGGACTCCGTGCCGCTGGTGCTGATGCGCCCGGAGGTGCCCGCCGCGTACACGCTGCTCTTGGCGGCACTCGCGTTGAAGCTGTCGGGCTTCAACCTGCTCATGCCCATCTGGGTGGCGGGCGCGGTGCTGGTGGGCCTGGACCAGTACAAGCACGTCATCGAAGGCCCGGATGGCGTGAGCCGCCAGTTCGACGTCCGGTCGCTGCTCGGGTTTCCCCGGGTGGTGGCGCTGGCGGGCGTGGCGGTGTGCCTCGTCGCCCTCTACCTGCCGTGGGGGCAGATGATGGCGGACGGGTCGCCCGTAACGGGCAACGTCCCGGTGCCGGGCAGCGTGCAGGGGGCTCCACCCGAGCTGCGCGTGATTCCCACCAACCGGCCCATGGATGACTCGCTCTACAGCACGGGTGGCAGGGTGACGCGCTCGGGCTGGGACGTGCCCGCCTCCGAGCTGCCGCTGCTGGCGCTGCTGGCGCTGCTCGTCATCGCCGCGCTGCACCCGGAGGTGGAGCGTCCGGGCTACCTGCGCTGGGTGCCCCTGGGCGCGGTGAGCGTGAGCCTGCTCTGGGCGCTCGCGGGTGTCCGGCTGGCCGTGGGGCCCTTCGCCTTCCTCTTCGGCCTGGGCGCCGTGGGCTTCTATGCGGTGCGGTACGCGCTGGCCCGCGACGAGGCCCAACTGCCCCCGGAGGAAGGCCCGTACGACGACGAGGGCGACTACGACCCCGAGCAGGATTCGGAGACCGAGCGCGACACGGGGTACTCCCGCTAGCACCCGCGGCAGCCTGCTGGAGGGCGGCCTGGGCGACGGGCGTGCGTCCCAGGTTTCGCTGTGCAATACCGGTCAGGGGGCTGTAGTTAGGCACGGCCCCCGCTGGAGCCCCTGATGAATGCCGTCCTCGTCTCGTTGACCCTCGCCCTGAGCCTTGCCACGGGGCAGTTCGCGCCGCAGCAGGCCGCGAGTGATCCGCTCGCGCCGGCCCGCGAGGCGCGGGTGCAGGTGTTGGCGAAGAAGCTGCGCTGCGCGGTGTGCCAGGGCCTGTCGGTGGCGGACAGCCCGTCGTCGATGGCGCGCGCGCAGTTGGACAAGGTGCGCGAGCTGGTCTCCGACGGAAAGACGGACGAGGAGATCGTCGACTACTTCGTGGCGCGCTACGGCGAGTGGGTGTTGCTGGAGCCGCGCGCGGAGGGCTTCAACTGGTTCGTGTGGTTGGGGCCGGTGGTGCTCGTCGTGGGCGGCCTCTTCGTCATCCTCCGGCAGCGTCAGCCACTCCCCGAGGGCGCGGTCGCCACCGAAGCGGCGGCCCCCTCCCCTACTTCCCCCCCGGCGCCGTCGACGGACGACGCCGACCCCTATCTCCAGGCCGTGCGCCGGGAGCTGGAGCGCTAAGCCATGCAGCCCGAGCCCACGAACTGGTTGCCCGGAATCATCGTCCTCTCGGTCGCCTTCGTCCTGGCGGCCGCGTGGCTCCTCTTCCAGCGCCGCAAGACGGGCGCGGCGCCGGGAGCCTCCGCGTCCGAGGTGAAGGCGGACGGGACGACGGAGGACCTGTCACAGCGGGCGCAGTCGCTCATCGAGCAGCTGCGCACGCTGGAGGCGGAGAAGCACCACTTCAGCGCGGAGCACTACACGGCGGAGAAGTCGCGCCTGGAGCACGAGGCGGCGGCGGCGTTGCGCGCCCGGGACGAGCACCAGAAGCGGCAGGCGGCCGGCGTGAAGGCGCCCGTGCGCAACGTGCCGGCTTCCACGGGCTGGGCTTCGCGCAACCCGCAGATGGTGGGAGCGCTGTGGGGCGCGGGCGTGGTGGTCTTCTTCGGAGGGCTGGGCTACCTGCTGGTCTCCGAGCAGAAGCCGCGCGAGGAAGGACAGATGGGCACAGGCGCGACGCCGCCGGGCATGAGCGCCCAGCAGCAGGACCAGGCCGCCATGCCCCAGCAGAACGACGAGATTGAGCAGGCGCGGGAGCGGCTCGCGTCGAACCCGGGGGACGTGGAGGCCGCGGCGATGCTGAGCCACGAGCTCATCCGTCAGCAGCAGTTCCCGGAAGCGATGAAGGTGACGCAGAAGGGCCTGGCGGTGGATCCGTTCAACGTGGAGCTGCGGGTGCACCGGGGCGTGCTGCGCGCGGCGGCGTCGGGCGACCTGCAAGGCGCGGAGCAGGAGCTCATCGAACTGGTGGACACGTGGCCGGACGCGCAGGAGGCGCTCATCTTCCTGGGCAGCCTGTCGCTGCGTCGGGGCGACAAGGCCGGCGCGCTGGAGCACTTCGAGCGCTTCACGGTGGAGGTGCCGAAGAACATGCAGCCTCCGCAGCTCGCCCCCGCCATCGCGCAGCTGCGGGCGGAAGTGGCGCAGCAGCAGTAACAGGCGGTACGGGGGGCCGGTGATGCCGGCCCCTGCCCCAAAGCGAAAGACCCCGCTGCCAAAGGCAGACAGGGTCTTCGCTTCCCAGGATACCGCCAGCCCCTTCGCTAATGCACCGCCGCCTTGCGGCGACGCAGCCGACGCACCTTCTCCACCAGCTCATCCGACAGCACGCTCTTCACCGCGTTGCGGGCCTTCCGGGCCAGTTCCTCGGTCTGGGTGAACCACGCACCGCCCATGCCCGCGCCGTGCACGCGCATCGACACCGTCTGGCGCTGCTTCGTCACCCAATCCGCCTTGTAGGACTCCGTGCCTCGCAGGAAGTCGTACTCGGTCATGCCCATTTCGATGGCGTCCTTGAACGTCTCGCCCACCAACACGAGACCTACGCTGCGGTTGCGCCACGCCGGGTCATAGCCGGACTGGAAGTACACGAACGATTTGTCATGCAGGATGCCGTACACGGATGCCACCGCTTGGCCGCCCACCTTCATCGTGTACATCCGCAGCCGGCCCCGCTCCGCCAGCAATTGCGTCGCATCCCGGTGGAACGCCTCCACCCCCGCGCCCTTGATGCCCTGCGAGCCTCCATCCGAGGACCAGCGCAGCGCATGCAGCCGGAAGAAGTCCGTCATCGGCCCGGCCAGGTCCCCCGGCGCGTCCGTGCGCTCGATGCGGTAGCCGTCCTGCTTCTCCAACCACTTGCGCCGGCGCAGGTAGTTGTCCCGGCGCCCCGTGCGCTTCAGGAACGCGTCGAACGGCTCGCCCGGCACCAGCGTCTCGTAAGGGCAGACGTAGCGCTCCGTCAGGCGCACGTTCATCTCGCCGAACACCTCGCGAGCCACGCCCAGCGTCACCGAACCCTCGCGCAGGTCCGTCAAATCCAACACATCCCACTCGTCGCGCAGCCCCTGGAGCACCTGGAAGAACGCGCGCGCCACCTCCGCCTCGCGGCTCTTGCGCGCCACCACGTCCAGGTAGTCACTGCCCACGTGCGTCTCACCCAGGAAGCCCAGGCGCCGCACGCGCACTCCATTCACCCAGCGGTGCTCCAATCCCAGGGGCAGCAGGCCCACCAGCGTGCCCAGCCTGTCGCGCGCCGTCAGCACCAGCGGCCGCACGTCCGGCGAGATGCGCCGACACCACGGATACAGCCACTCCCAGGCGTTGAAGGGGCCGGCGGTGCTCGCGTCCAACAGCGCGTTCCACTCCGCCCGCATCCCCGACAACTGCGAAGCACTGCCCACCGCCGCCACGTCCAACCTCGGCGCGACCTGCGGCCCTGACGTCAACTCGTCTTCGCGGATCACCGCGTCACCCTGATGCCTTTCCCGATGCACCGCCACCTGGCCCCCGTCAGTCATTGCATCCCGGGAGCCAGCCCCCATCCCACTCATCCCGTCCGCTGGCTCGGCCGACGCTCCGCCTTCAGCGCGTCCCGCACCGCCTCCGCCACCTGCGCCATCACCTCCGGCGACAGGTCCTGGTGGCAGGGAATCTCCAGGATCGTCCGCCGCAGCTGCGCGACCTCCGGGAACTCCGACGGGTCGCACGCCGGATGGAAGCGCTTCCAGAAGTCGATGGCGTCGATGCCCCGCTCGCGCAGCCGCGCCAGCAGCGCTTCCTTGTCCTGCACCACCATCGGGTAGAACAGCGGGCACACGCCCGGCGGAAGCTGGTTGAAGAGCGGCGGCGACACATCCCGCAGCCGGCCCAGCAGGAAGAAGTAGTTGCGGCGGCGCGCCTCGACGATGGCCTCCAGGTCCTGCGCCAGCGCGATCCGCTTCGTCAGCGGGCTCATGCCCAGGTCCACATGCCGGCGGTCGAAGTGCTGCGTGCCCGTGGCCACGCGCTGGATGCTCGCGGCCTTCACCGTGCCGTGCCCCACCGAACGCACCAGGCCTCGCAGGCCCCGTCCCACCGACCCGCCCCGCAGCTCCAGGTTCTGGAGCAGCGCGGACACGGTGTGGCTGAAGGTGGAGGCCAGCGGCGGCGCCGGAGGCTCCGGCAGGCTGTACTGCCGGGGACCGTTGACGACCAACGCCCCACCATTGGGCACCGGCAGCGTCTTGTAGAGACAGAAGATGCCCACGTCGCCCGTGGTGCCCAGCGGCGTCGCGCCATCCGAAGACAGGAGCGACAGCGCGCAGTCCTCGATGAGAGGAATTCCGTGCTCGTCCGCCAGCTTGCGCATGGCGTCCACCGGCCCGGGGAAGCCCGCGTAGTGGATGAGATAGAGCGCCTTCGTCTTCGGCCCGATGCGCTTCGCCACGTCCGCCAGGTCCACGTCCCAGCGCGCACCCACGCGGTAGAAGCGCGGCGTCGCGCCCGCGTCCACCACCGCCTCCACCTCCACGCCGTGGTGGTAGGAGGGCATCAGCACCTCACCCCCATCCAGGCGCAGCATCTTCATGG
Source organism: Myxococcaceae bacterium (assembly GCA_004173515.1). Classification (GTDB taxonomy): domain Bacteria; phylum Myxococcota; class Myxococcia; order Myxococcales; family Myxococcaceae; genus Corallococcus. The sequence continues at coordinate 19,029 of SECN01000076.1, forward strand.
TGAGCCAGACGGCGTTGCGCGCGAAGTAGAAGTAGCGCGCGCTCGGAGAGGAGAACGGGGGCAGCGCGCCGGGGCGGGCATTGGACAGCAGCATTCCCGGCCACAGCGTGGGCAGGGACGGGACGAACAGCTTGTTGTCGGACTTCTTCACCGCTTCCATCGCGCCACCGCCTCTTTCGCCGCCGGTACCCACCGGAACTTCGCCGCGCACAGGGCACGACCGAAGGCGGTGTCATTGAACACGTAGAGCCAGGTGTGCTTGCGGACCTGATCCGTCCAGTCGCGCTTCCACACCATGTCCGGCCCCAGGAAATCGAACTCGGTCAGCCCCCGGTCCAGGCAGGCTGCCAGCACTTCTTCCGTCAGCAACTGGCCCGGGCTGCACTCCTTGAGGCTCTCGTCGTAGCCGGGCTTCAGCAGGAAGTAGCGCTTGCCGTATTCCAGTCCGTACTGGAACGCGACCGCCCTGCCGTCCAGCCGCAGGAAGTACAACGCCAGACGCCCGCGGTAGGCCGAGTCCCGCGCCAGCTCCGTGTAGAAGCCGCGCGTCTTCCCATCCTGCGCCATGGCCGTGCCGCGCTGGCCCTTCCAACCGCTCTGCTCCAGGAGCAGCCCCTCCTCCAGCGAGCCCTCCAGGTCCAGACCGCCGGAGACACACTCGAAGGTGACCTTCCCCTTCTCCTCCAGCTTGCGACGACGCCGACGGCAGTTCGCCTTGAACTTGGACGGCAGCGACGCGAAGTACGCGTCCTTCTTCGCGGGCAGCGGCACGTAGGGAGACTGCAACGACTCCCACTCGCCCACCGGCATCCCGCGGCGCTTCGCCTCGGCCAGCAGACGGAATCCCACCCCGCCGTCCGGCACGTCCGTCAGCCGCAGCACGTCCCAGCCGCCCGTCTGCTTCAGGTGCGTGAGGAACGCGTCCGCCGCCGCTTCCGGGTCGCGGGCCACGATGTCGAAACGACAGGAGTGCGCATTGGCGGCGGAGGTGAGCTGCCGCACCGGCACCCCGTACATCGACGTGCGCTCCTCCACCAGCGGCAGCGCGGCGCTCAGCTCGCCGTCCGGGCCTCGCAGCAGGAGCACCCGCATGCGCGAGCCCGCGGCGAAGTTGTCCAACCACAGACGCAGGAACTCATGCCGGTAGAACAGCTCGTTGCTCGTGGTCTCCACGAGACGGTTCCACTCGGCTTCCAGGGACATGAAGGCCGCCCGGTCGTTGACTTCCACGACGTGCGGGTCGGCACGGAGGTTTCTGGCTTCCATAGGAGCGGGCCCCAAGGTGGTGATGGGTGCGGCGGCCTACAAGCCGCTGCGCGCCATCTTCAGCAGGCAGGCGGCGACCTTGCGGCTGTCGTGTCGGATCTTGGACCCATCCTTGAGCAGGTCGGCCTGCACCGGGATGACCCCCGACGACAACAGCTCCCGCGTCTCCGCCCGGCCCGACGTGCTCAATCACCGCCTGCACGTGGTCCAGGCAGTTCATGCCGTCCGTCTCGCCCGGCTGGGTCATCAGGTTGGCCACCATGACCTTCAGCGCGCGCGTCTCCTTGAGCGCCTGGGCCACGCCGTCCACGAGCAGATTCGGCAGGACGCTCGAGTACAGCGAGCCCGGCCCGATGGCGATGAGGTCCGCCGAATAGATGGCCTCCAGCAGGCCGTCCACCGGGGGCGGCGAGCGCGGGCTCAGCGACACGCGGCGCACGCGGCCGTGGGCACGGCAGATGTTGCGCTCGCCCACGACCTCCGTGTCGTCATGCATCTGCGCCACGAGCTGCACCGACGCCAGGGTGCTGGGCAGCACCTGGCCCTGCGCGCCCAACAGCTCCCCGGACAGCCGCACGGCCTCCAGGAAGTCACCCTTCAGCTCCGCGAGCGCGGCGATGAGCAGGTTGCCCACCGCGTGGCCGGCAAGGCCCTTCGCGCCGCCGAAGCGGTACTGGAAGACGTCCTTCAGGGCGCTCTTGCCACCCGCCAGCGCCACCAGGCAGTTGCGGATGTCGCCCGGGGGCAGCGCGCCGTGCAGACGGCGCAGGCGGCCAGAGCTGCCGCCGTCGTCGCTCATCGCCACGACCGCGGTGATGTCCACACCGGGCGAGCCCGGCTTGGGCGTCGCGCGGCGGGCAAGCCCTCGCAGCACCATGGGAAGGCCCGTGCCACCGCCCATCGCGACGATGCGCGTCGGGCGGTCCTTCGGGGCCTGCAAAAGCTCATTGCGCTCGGTGTTCTGCTGCTTGCGCGCGTCGTCCTGGCTCCAGGCTTCCGCGAACGGCGCATCCACATCCATGCCGACCATGTTCCGACCCCCTCGCCCATCCCAATCCATGGCTGCTCACCCTTGGCATCCCGGCCTCCCCCGACAACCGGAGGCCGCGGATCATGACAACTGCTGGCTACCGAGCACCCCGCCCCAACAACACGTGCCGGACGGTGTGGAAGATAATGCCGACATCCAGGAACAACGACCCGTTCTTCACATAATACAAGTCGAACTCGAGCTTGTTGCGCGCGTCCTCCACGGAGGCCCCGTAGGGGTAGCGGATCTGCGCCCAACCCGTGATGCCCGGCTTCGTCGCCTCACGCACCCCGTAGAACGGAATCTGCTGCTTGAGCTGCTCGGTGAACACCGGACGCTCGGGACGCGGACCCACGAAGCTCATGTGGCCCAACAGCACGTTGAACACCTGCGGAATCTCATCGATGCGCGTCTTGCGGATGAACTTGCCCACCCGCGTGACGCGGTCGTCGTTGGAGCGCGCCCACACCGCGCCGTTCTTCTCCGCGTCGGTGCGCATGCTGCGGAACTTCCACAAGGGATACGTCCGCCCGGCCAGCCCCACGCGGTCCTGCCGGTAGAAGATGGGGCCCTTGGAATCCAGCTTGATGGCCAGCGACACCAGCACCAGGAAGGGCGAGGCCAGGATGAGCAGCAGCGACGCCACCGCCAGGTCGAACACGCGCTTGAAGGCCCGGCGCAGGGGCGACACGGTCATCTCATCCGCGAAGGCGAAGTCGCTCGCCCTCAGGAACTGCACCGGGATGCGGCGCAGCACGCGCTCGCAGAAGCCAGACGCCTCGTACACCCGGCGTCCATCCAGCCGGCAGCGCAACAGCGCATCCACCCAGTTGGCGCCGCGCATGTCATCCGCGGCCTGCACCACATAGGAAGCATTGAGTCGGGCCGCCATCGCATCCAGCGGCTCGTCCACCTTGCGCGGGTCCACCAGGGCCACCACGCGGAAGGAGCCCTCGCCGCCCGCGCAGCAGCATCACGACACCCGCCACCATCGCGGTGACGCCCGCCGCCTTGAGGAAGCGGTAGCCGCGCGTGCGGTCCTCCGCGGCGATGCGAAGGTCATAGAGGTCCAACAGGTACAGCGTGAACTGGAAGGTGACGACGAAGGCCAGGCCCATCCCCACCAGCGTCGGCCACAGCGTGGCGAGCGGCGGCCAGGTGCCCGGAGGCGCGAAGAGGGCCGCGCAGGCCGCGGCACCCGCGACACAGGCCAGCGCGATCGCCGAGCTCTCGGCGAGGAAGAACGTCAGCTTCTTGGCAGAAAAGTAGTGGTGAAAAACGCGAAGCACGTGACTCCTCCAACCCCGACCCGCCCACTCCACTCCAGGCCCCGC
>SECN01000482.1 GCA_004173515.1 Myxococcaceae bacterium
TTCACGCGCCGCGCCTTGGCGCGCAGGTCGAACGGGGACAGGCCGCCGGAGTCGTCGATGTAGATGGGCGCGTTGTAGAGCGCGCCCGCCATCTCCTGGAACTTCTCCTCGTCGTGCGGCGACAGCCGGCCGCCTCGCAGCTTCTTCATGTCCACGCGCGCCGTGGACGCGAGCAGACGCATGAGCAACTGATCCGCGGGCATTTCCAGGCTGAAGATGCCGACCGCCTTGTTCTCCTTGAGCGCCGCGTGCACCGCGATGTTCATCGCGAGCGACGTCTTGCCGATGCCGGGACGCGCCGCGAGGATGATGAGCTCGCCGGCGTGCAGGCCGGTCAGCTGCATGTCCAGGTCGATGAAGCCCGTGGACAGGCCCGTCACGCCCGTGGACGCGGCCTTCATCTTGTCCAGCAGGTCGAGCGTCTGCTCCATCAGCTCGCTGACCGGCCGCAGGTCGCCTTCGCGCTTCTTCTCCGCGAGGAGGAAGACCTTGCGCTCCGCCTCGTCGAGCAGGACCTCCAGTTCGCCCGTCTCCTGGCTGGCCAGGTCTTGAATCTCCCGGCCCACGTTGGCCAGGCGGCGGCGCAGCGCCTGGTCCTTGACGATGTGGGCGTACTGCACGGCGTTGGCCGCCAGCGGCACGACCTGGTCCAACCCCATCAGGTACGCCGGGCCCCCCACCGCGACGAGCTGCCCGAGGATCTTCAGCTCCTCCGCGAGCGTCAGGTGGTCCACCTGCTTGCTCTGCGCGTCCAGCCGCATCATCGCGCCGAAGATCTGCGCGTGCGAGGGACTGGAGAAGTCGTCCGCGTGGATGACCTCCGCCACGGGCGTGATCAGCCCGTTGTCCGCCAGCACGGCGCCGAGCACCGCACGCTCCGCGGCGAGATCCTCATGGACCCGCCGACCTTCCCTACCGTCCAGGACGTTCTGCATGGCTGCTTGGAACCTCTACTGCCAGCGTCTGACACGTTCGGCGCAACGTCCAGTTTCCCTTCAACAGACCTGTAGCAACGGGTGGGACCCGGACGCCCGGTGAAGGGGGCCGTCCCGGGGCGCCTCATTCGGCCGCGCCCCACTGCTGGAGGAAGGACTCGCGGTAGGTCCGACTCAGGATCACCGTGGAGCCATCCTTCAGGACCAGGATGCCATCGCCATGGGTCCAGGGCTCCAGCCGGGCCACGGCCTCCAGGTTCACCAAGTCCCCCCGGTGCACCCGCACGAAGCGGGCGGGGTCCAGGCGCTCCTCCAGGGCCCGGAGCGTCTGGCGCACCAGGTGCTCCCCCTGGGCGGTGTGCAGCCGCACATACTTGTCCTCCGACGACAGGCGCCACACCGTGTCCAGCTTGAGTGGCACCCAGCCCTCGCCGGCCTTCACCACCAGCCGCTCCAGGGGCCGCTCCGGCCGGGACCGCGCCACGGTCGTCAGCAGGGCCCCCAGGGAGACCGTGTCCCGCGCCCCGGCGGACAGCAGCGCATGGGCCTTGTCGAGCGCCCGGGCGAAGCGCGCGGCGTCGTAGGGCTTGAGCAGGTAGTCCGCCGCGTGGGCCTCGAAGGCCTGGAGCGCGAAGCGCTCATACGCGGTGGAGAAGATGACCGCCGGGCACGCCTCCGGCCCGAGCGCCTCCAGCACCTCGAAGCCGGTGAGGCCGGGCATCTGCACGTCCAGCACCACCAGGTCCGGCCGCAGCGCTTCGATGCGCGCGAGCGCCTCCGTGCCGTCCACGGCCTCGCCCACGGACGTGAAGCGCGCGTCGGCGGCCAGCAGGCGCAGCACCTTCGTGCGCGCGGGGGCTTCGTCGTCCACCACCAGCACGCGGAACACCGTCATGACGCCTCCCGGGGCAGCCACACCGTCACCCGGGCGCCGCCCTCCGGCCCCGCGCCGCGCTCCAGCCCGGCCCGGTCCCCGTACAGCAGCGCCAGCACCCGCTCCAACTGCGCGAGCCCCACGCCCGGCCCCTTCGACGGGGACAGGGCGCCGAAGCCGCGCCCGGTGTCCTCCACCTCCAGCGCCCAGCGCATCCCTTCGACGCGGCCGCGGATGCGCACCTCCAGCGGGGCGCGCAGGTCCTGGTTGTGCTTCACCGCGTTCTCCACCAGCGTCTGCAGGGCGAAGCACGGCACGCGCTGGGACTCCAGTCCCGGCTCCACGCTCCAGCGCACGTCCAGCCGGTCCCCGAAGCGCGCCGCCAGCAGCGCGATGAAGCGCTCGGTGTGTCCCCGCTCCTCGCCCAGCGTCCAGGTGGGCTCGGTGCGCTCCAGGCTGGCCCGCAGGAGCTGTCCCAGGTCGCTCAGCAGCCGGTCCGTGCGCGCCAGGTCCTCGTACATCACGGAGCTGATGGTGTTCAGCGCGTTGAAGAGGAAGTGCGGGTGCAACTGGCCGGTGAGCGACTGGAGCTGCGCGGCCTTGAGCTCACCTTCCAGGGACGCCGCCCGCAGCGCCCGCAGCTGGCGCTCCCGCCACGCGGCCCACAGCGAGATGACGGCGCAGAGCAGCCCATAGCTGATGAGGTCCTTCTGGGCCTCCATCGGCAGCTTGTACGTGAGCGGTCCGAAGTCGTACGTCCCCAGTCCCAGCAGGGCGTAGGCCCCGTGGCGCAGCAGCGTCATCACCGACACATGCAGGGTGGTGAAGAGGACGAAGGCCCCGGCGTGCACGCCCAGGAACCGGGCCCAGCCCACGCGGGGGCCCGGCGCGTTGAGGACCGCCGTCATCATCAGGGGAAACGCCAGCGCGACGGCCAGCGTGCTCGTCACCTCCCAGATGAACGCGGGAGCCCAGGGGCCGGGGTTGCGGTAGGTGAGCTGCTCCAAGCGCACCGCGCTGCCCTGCCACACCCCCAGGGCCACGCAGAACAACAGCACCCGCAGTGCCGGCCGGGCCCGCAGACGCGGCCAGTACCAGCGAAGCGGCCCGGGCTGGGACTCGACGGACACGGCGCTCACCCCACCGTCCTGGGGGCCAGGGTGACGCTCCGGGAGGCCCCGGCCTTGAGGCCGAAGCAGGGCCTCAGCCAGGAGACGCTGGACACCCCCACGGTCAGGGCGCACGTGAGGACGAAGGACACGGTGAGCACCAGGCCCAGCAGCGCCCAGGGGCCCACGGGGAGGCGCAGCAGCAGGTAGCCCACGCAGACGATGACCGTCTGGTGGAGGATGTAGAACGGATACGACAGCGCCTGCGCCCGGCCCAGCCACGAAGGCGCCACGCGCACGTGGTGGCGCGCATACCCCAGCGCCGCCAGCAGCGTTGCCCAGAGGGCGACGCTCCCCGCCACCATGTGCACCCAGGCCGGCAGCGACGACTCCGCCATCGCCGGAACGAACGCCGCCACGGCGATGGCCAGCATCGCGTGCCGCAGCGTCACCAGCCGCGTCCAGACCCCGGGGCAGCGGCCGAGCAGATGCCCGTACACGAACAGCAACCCGTAGTGGAGGAGGGTGCGCGGATCATCCAGGAGGGCGTGCGTCTCCGACCAGTCCCGCAGCAGGTACCGGTTGAGCGCGAGCGGCACCACCAGCCACGCCACGTTCCACCCGCGCGACAACCAGGCGTCCGCGCGCGCAAGCCACCGTTCGCCCCGGGCCGTGCGCAGCGCCGCGAAGAGGGGCAGGGCCAGCAGGCAGTAGAGGAACAGGTAGGCCACGAACCACAGATGGTGCCAGCTGAAGCTGCCCGCGGGGTAGGGCACGAAGTCGAACACCGTCGGGTAGAAGGCGGCGTACCCGCCCTGGAAGCGTCCCTGGAACAACCGCTCCACGTAGATCTGCGGCGGCACCACCACGAACATGCCGAACACCAGCGGCCCCAACAGCCGCCGCGTCCGGTCCTTCGCGAAGGCCCCCAGCGTGCGCCGGCGCAACGCGAACGCGGTGCCCATGCCGGAGATGAGCATCAACAGCGGCATGCGCACGTGGTGCAGCACCGCCATGGTGGGCTCCAGCACCGGGAGCGCCTGGGGGCTCTTCACGTGCCAGTCCCAGGTGTTGAACATCATCCCGGTGTGGAACAGGTGCAGCACCACGATGGCCATCACCCGGAGCCAGTCCAGGTCGGGGCGGTGCGCGTCGGAAACGGCAAGGGTGGGCGTGTCCATCCGGGAAGGACCTCCAGCAGGGCGGGTTGCCCCCGACAGATGCCCACGCCGGGTGCCGGCCCTCCACGCGGATGCCGTGGGATGGACCGGGGACGGCGCGAAACGGACCGGCATGGGACACGGCGCGCAAAGCAAAAGGGCCGCCCGGTCTCCCGGACGGCCCCTTCGCTTGAAGCGACGTCAGGTGAAGCGGTGGACTACTCGGCCACCACGTCGACCTTGATCTTCGCCGTCACTTCGCGGTGCAGGCGCAGCTCCACGTCGTAGCTGCCCAGCGACTTGATGGGGTCGGCCAGGTGCAACTGGCGACGGTCCACCTGCTGGCCCTGAGCGGCGAGCGCCTCGGCGATGTCCAGCACCGTGACGGAGCCGAAGAGCTTGTCCTGCTCGCCGACCTTGCGCTTGATGGTGACCTTGACGGCGCCAAGCTTCTTGGCCTGCTCGTCGGCAACGCCCTTGAGCTTGGCGCTGCGAGCGGTCTGCACGGACTTCTCGTGCTCCAGCTGGCGCAGGTTCTGCTCGCTCGCCAGCACGGCCTTGTTGCGCGGCAGAAGGAAGTTCCGGCCGAAGCCGTCCTTCACCGTGACGAGCTCGCCGGACTTGCCGAGATTGTCGATGTCCTCACGCAGAATGAGCTTCATGTTCAGTCTCCTGGGGGACCCGGCGGCTAGCCGACGACCGCGTTGTAGGGGAGGAGCGCGATGCCACGGGCGCGCTTGATGGCGATCGCCACCTCACGCTGGTGCTTCGCGCAGTTGCCGGAGATGCGGCGGGGGATGATCTTGCCGCGCTCCGTGACGAAGTACTTCAGCGTCGCCTGGTCCTTGAAGTCCACCGACGCGTTCTTCTCCGCGCAGAACCGGCAGACCTTCTTGCGGCCGAAGCCCGCGGTCACCACCACGGTCGCCACCGCGCGAACCGCCGCCGTAGCCACCGCCACCACCGCCACCACCGGGGCCGCGGGAACCGCCAGCGCCCTTGCTATCCATGCCGTTGCTCATGAACGTTCTCGTTTCCTGGAAGGTTTGGGGAAGGACCCAAGAGAAGGCTTACGCCTCCTCGGGGGCATCCTCTTCCGCGTCGGGGCCAACGAAATCGGGGGCCTCGGCCGCGCCACGGAAGCCGCCACCCTCGCGCTCCGCGGGAGCACCCGGACGGGTCTCCTCCACGTCACCGGCCAGCTTCAGGTCCTCGAGGACCGGACGCGTCTCCGGGTCCACCTCGTCCGCGATCTTCACGGAGATGTACCGGGTGACTTCGTCCAGGTTGCGCAGGTTGCGCTCGATCTCCGCCACCAGCTTGCCGTTGCCCAGGAAGCTCGTGTGGACGTAGATGGCGCGGGGCTGCTTGGCCACGGGGAACAGGGTCTTCTTCTTGCCCCACACCGTGAAGCGCAACACCTTGCCGTTTTCACGATCGACGATGCCCCGGACGCGCTCCTTGAGCTTGTCCACGGCGTCATCGGTCAGGTCCGGCTTGACCAGGAAGATGGTCTCATACTCACGAAGCCGCTTGGCGGCCTGCGTCTCTGCCATGTTTCTCTCCCCTTGGGGTCGAGTGCCCCCCGGACCATCCGGGGAGCGGGGAAACGGTTGTAGGCCCTCGAAAGGCCACCACCGGGGACGGGAAATCATGCGCGCCCGTCGCCACCGCGCCTTTTCCCGCTCAACACCACGGGCAGGAGGGGGCTTCTAAGGGGCACCCCTCGCGAAAGTCAAGCAATGCCCGGGAAGGGACCGGCCGGCCGGGTGCTTTCCTGGAGGCCCCACCGC
>SECN01000483.1 GCA_004173515.1 Myxococcaceae bacterium
AGCAGGAGGCCCCGCCCACCCCCGTGACGCCTCCGGAGCAGAAGGCCCCGTCGCCGGCGGAGGCGGCGGAGACGAAGGAGGCGGAGGAGGTGATGCCGCTGGAGGTCACCGAAACGCCCGCGCCCCGGGACGCCATCGCCATCGAAACGCAGAGCGTCCAGGGCAACCTCCTGAAGCTCGGCGTGCGGCACGGCGGCGGCTGCAAGGTGCACCGCTACGGCCTCGCGTGGGACGGGCGGTTCACGAAGACGGCGAAGGGCGAGCCTCGCGCGGAGCTGACCGTGCTGCACGACTCGAACAGCGACCGGTGCAAGGCGCTCGTCTACAAGGACCTGTCGTTCGACCTGTCGCTCCTGAAGCAGGAGTGGAGCGAGAAGGGCAACGGCGACCACGGCACGCTGCACCTGGACTTCAACGGCATGCCGGAGCAGTCCGCCCGCTTCAAGTTCTGACGGGCGCGTCCAGGGGGCGAAGAAGGGGGGCCGCCGCGTGAGCGACGGCCCTCCTTCCTGCCTCAGCGCTTGAGGACCGGCGTGTGCCCCTGCGCGATGAGGTCCTCGCGCAGGCGGGTGAGCACCTTGCCCAGCAGGTTCAGGCCCCTCCAGGTGGCGGAGTCCTGGATGCGCGGATCCTCCACGTTCAACCCCACGCCCCAGATGCGATCCATGGGGCTGGCCTCCACCAGCTCCGTGCCCGCCGTGGACAGCAGCGTGTCCAGCAGCATCCGGTGCTGCGTGAACTTGGCGTGGTTGCCCTCGTAGACGATGCGCTCGCGCTCGCGCTCCCACACGGCCGCGTCGAACGGGCTCACCTTGCGGCCCAGCGCCTTGTGCTGCTTGGGCGCGGCGGCGCGCAGCACCTGCTCCAGCACGCGCGTGTCCCCGAAGAGCCGCGCCTTGCCCGCCATCATGTACTGCTCCGCGCAGGTGTAGCGCACGCCCTCCACCTCGAACACGGAGGGATGCCACTGCGAGAAGGGCGAGTCTTCCTGCCAGAAGAACGTGAACCGCGGTGTCCTCAGCTCCATCGCTGCCTCGCTGGGTTGGTGTTGAAATGACACGAACGTGGGACGGTGGAGGAACCTGACGGGGCCTTCTACAATGCCACCTGTCCGCCATGCGCCTTCAAGAAGCCCAGAAGCTGTTGGACCGTTGTTTCACCGGCACGCGGGAGGGCGCGCCCCGCCTCCACGAGCCCTCGGACCCGCGCTTCTCCGGGCGGGGGGGCGCGGTGTGGCTGGAGTACCGCTGGTACGTGCGCGAGCGAGGCATGGCGGAGGTCTTCCTCAAGTGGGACCGGGTGCCGTCCGGCACCGAGAAGACGGCCGAGGCCACGGTGCTGCGCACGCACCTGCTGGGCCAGTCCCCCATGCTGTCGCAGCGCGCGCTGCGCACGGTGGAGGGCGGTACGCCGGCGCCGGAGCGCATCCTGGACGTGCTGCGCGGGGACGGCATCCGCCGCGAGTGCGTCGCCAAGGGCCGCACCACCGTCACGGTGGAGCACTGGGAGAGCACGCGTCCCGTCGCGCTCCTGGACGAAGCGAGGTTCGTGGAGCTGGCCGCGCCGCTGGAGGCGGAGGACTCCACGCCGGAGTCGCGTCACGAAGCGGTGCAGCGGCTGTCCGCCGCGGAGCGCAGCCCGCGCGTGGTGGACGTGCTGCTGCGGATGGTGGCGCGCAAGCCGTCGCTGATGGCGCTGCGCATCCTGTCCGAGTGGGGCGAGGTCCAGGCCCGCCAGTACCTCCAGCGCGACCTGGCCGCCCTGACGCCGGGCAACGCGGCGGACCTGTGGGCCCTCACCGCGTTGGACCGGCGCTTCGAAGCCTGGGAGGCCCTGGCGCGCCCCGTGTGATGCCCGTCAGTGCGACGGAGCGCCGCCCACCCGGGGGCCCAGCACGTCGCGCAGCGCGTCCGCGACGCTGAGCTTCGGGGCCCAACCCAGCGCGCGCAGCTTGTCCGCCGAACCCACGAGGCTGGGGATGTCGGAGGGGCGCAGCCGCGCCGGGTCCAACTCGATGGTCGCCTGCACGTTGGCCAGCCGGAGCATCTCCTCCAGCAGGCTGCGGATGGTGCGGCCCTCGCCGCTGCACACGTTGTACGCCTGCCCCGGCTCGCCCTTCGCGAGCAGCAGCCGGTACGCGTCCACCACGTCCTTCACGTGGGAGAAGTCGCGGATGGCGTCCAGGTTGCCGGTGCGCAGGACGGGGTCCACCGTGCCCAGCGCGATGGCGCGAATCTGGGCGGCGAACGACGGCACGACGAAGGTGGGGTCCTGCCCGGAGCCCAGGTGGTTGAAGGGCCGGGCGAGGATGACCTCCATGCCGTAGCTGCGGAAGAACTGCTCCCCGGCCAGCTCCGCGTGTTCACCGCGAAGACGCGCGCGGGGTTCTGGTGGCTCTTGGCCACCGAGCTGAAGCCGGCCAGGTGCAGCACGGCCTCCGGCTTCACCTCGGCGACCGCCGCCTTGACCTTCGCCTCGTCGGCGATGTCGAAATGCAGGGCGGTGCTGCTGACGCCCTCGCCTCGGGGCCCATGCACCTCCACCACTTCGTCGCCGGCCGCCCGAAGGGCGTGACAGGCATGCCGGCCGACGAAGCCATCCGCTCCCGTGACGAGGACGCGCATCTTACCGCTGCCCTGCCTTCACGCGCTCCATGTCGGCGTCGACCATCATCTCCACCAGCTGCTTGAACCGGACGGTGGGCTCCCAGCCGAGCTTCTTCTTCGCCTTGGCCGCGTCGCCGATGAGCAGGTCCACCTCCGCCGGGCGCACGAACGCCGGGTCGGTGAAGACGTACTTCGTGTAGTCCAGGCCCACGCGCGCGAAGGCGATCTCCACCAGCTCCTTCACGGTGTGCGTCTCGTTGGTGGAGACGACGTAGTCCTCCGGCTCGTCCTGCTGGAGCATGCGCCACATGGCGTCGACGTAGTCGCCCGCGAAGCCCCAGTCGCGCTTGGCGTCCAGGTTGCCCATGGGCAGCTTGTCCTGGAGGCCGTGCTTGATGCGCGCCACGTTGTACGTGACCTTGCGCGTGACGAACTCCAGGCCACGGCGGGGCGACTCGTGGTTGAAGAGGATGCCGCTCACCGCGAAGAGCTTGAAGGACTCGCGGTAGTTCACCGTGATGTGGTGGCCGTACGCCTTGGCGACACCGTACGGGCTGCGCGGGTAGAAGGGCGTGTCCTCCGTCTGCGGCACCTCCAGCACCTTGCCGAACATCTCGCTGGAGGACGCCTGGTAGAAGCGCACCTGGGGGCGGGTGTGGCGGATGGCCTCCAGCATCTTCGTCACGCCCAGCGCCGTGAACTCACCGGTGAGCACCGGCTGGTTCCAGCTCGTGGGCACGAAGGACTGCGCCGCCAGGTTGTAGACCTCGTCCGGCTGCGTGAGGCTCAAGAGCGCCGCCAGCGAGAACTGGTCGAGCAGGTCTCCCTGGTGCAGCGTCACCTTCCCCTGGAGATGAGCGATGCGCTCGAACTTCTCCTCGGAGGAGCGGCGCACCATGCCGTGCACCTCGTAGCCCTTCTTGAGCAGCAGCTCCGCCAGATAGCTGCCGTCCTGCCCGGTGATGCCCGTAATGAGTGCGCGCTTGGCCATGGCCCTTGTCTGTTCGCTGGGAGACGTGTTCGTTGTACCCGAGCCTTTCGCTGTCTGCCAACCGTTCCAGGGTTCCTGGAACTTGTACCGGCCCCTGCCCATGGCTAGGTAGGGAGCGACCTGCCCAGGAGCTGCCCATGCGACGTGCCCCCTTCTCCGCCTTGACGGCCGTCCTCATGAGTACGGTCGCGGGAGCACAGACGCCTCCGGTGTCCGTCCCGTACCAGTCCCAGACCCAGCCGGGTGCACGCTCCGGGGGCGGCACCGTGGAGGACGTGGCGCTGTGGGTGGATCCCACCAACCCCGGGGCCAGCCGACTCTTCACGTCGGACCGGAACAACGGCTTGTTTGCCTACACGCTGGATGGCACGGAGGTGCAGGCCATCACCGAGGGCACGTCGTCGAGCGTGGACGTGGTGTACGGCTTCCCGGTGGGCGACGGTGTGACGCAGGCGCTGGTGCTGAGCGCGAACCCCACGCTGTCGGGCCTCGTGCCCTACGTGGTGGATTCCACGCCGGACGCGGGCGGGGGGCTCACCCGCCTGTCGCCCCAGACGGCGCCGCTGGATGTGGGCGTCAGCTACGCGACGGTGCGCCTGACCCGGGGGGCGGACGGGTCGTTCCAGGCCTTCGGGGGCTTGGCGAGCGGCGGTGGCCTGCGGCAGTTCGTCCTGACCCCCACGGATGGCGGCGTCACGGCCACCCGGGTCCGGGACATCAACACCGGCTTCGTGACGGGCCTCGTGGTGGATCCGTCCCAGCGCGCCGTCTACGTGGGGCAGCAGGGGCAGGGGCTCTACCGATACGACGCGAACCCGGATGCCGGCGTCGAGGGCCAGCAGGTGGTGCCGCTGGGCGACGCGGGCCTGACGTCGGTGGGCAGGGTGACGCTGTACGAGGCCTCCGGCGTGGACGGCTACCTCATCGTCTCGGATCCGGACGCGAACACCTTCGTCGTCTTCGACCGGCGCACGCTGGGCCGGGTGGGTTCGTTCCAACTGGCCCTGGATGGAGGCACCGACGGCGTGGAGCTGTCGCGCGGCATGGTGGCGTATTCGGGTCGGTTGGGCGCGGGCTTCCCGGAGGGGCTCTTCGTAGCGCATGACGGCCAGAGCAGCAGCACGTTGGGTGACAACCTGAAGCTCGCCTCGTGGGGCAGCGTGGCCCGGGCGTTCAGCCCGCCCCTGTTCATCGCGCAGCAGGCGGATGGTGGCTCTTCCGGTGACGGCGGCACGGGGGACGGCGGCACCGTGCGGGATGCCGGTGGCGGGGTCTTCATCCCGGACCCCGGCAACCCGGGCGGCAGCGGCGACACGGACGACAGCGGCTGTGGGTGCTCCAGCGCGTCGGTACCCGCCACCGCGCTGCTGGGCCTGATGGCGATGGCGCTGTGGGGCCGTCGGCGTCGAAGCTGAGCAGGGAAGCGCGAAGCGGGTTGAAAGCGAAGGGGGCGCGGGATGAAGTGCGCGCCCCATGCGCACCTTCCGCCTCACCGCCCTGTCGCTCGCGGCGCTCGCCTCCGCCTGCCGGGGAGGCCCCCAGCCTGTCGCCGCCCCCGTCGCGCCCTCCGCTCCGCCCGCCGTCGTGGAGCCCGTGCGGCTCACGCTGGTGGGGACCAACGACTTCCACGGCTGGGTGATGCCCCACCGCGCCACGCTGCCGGACGGGCAGAAGGTGGAGGAGGGGGGCGCGGCGCTCTTCGCGTCCTACGTGGCGCGGCTGCGCGAGGACAACCCGGGCGGCGTGGTGCTGGTGGACGGAGGCGACCTGTTCCAGGGCACGCTGGCATCCAACCTGGTCGAAGGCGCCATCGTCGTCGACGTGTACAACCTGCTCGGGTACACGGCGGTCGCCATCGGCAATCACGAATTCGACTACGGACCGGTGGGCCCCGGCCCGGTGGCCACGCGTCCGGACGAGGATCCGCTGGGCGCGCTCAAGGCCCGCGTGGGACAGGCGAAGTTCCCCTTCCTGTCCACCAACGTGCGCGAGAAGGACGGCAGCCACCCCGCGTGGCTGGGCAACGACGGCACCACGGTCGTCACGGTGAAGGGCGTGAAGGTGGGCCTGCTGGGCCTGTCCACGCTCCAGACGCCGCAGACGACGAACCCCGCGAACGTGGCGGGCCTGAAGTTCGAATCGCTGGCCCAATCCGCGCTGGAGGCCACCCGGACCCTGCGCGAGAAGGGCGCGGAGGTCGTCATCGCGGTCGCGCACGCGGGCGGCAAGTGCACGGACCTGTCGAACCCGCGCGATACGTCCGGGTGCTCGAAGGATGACGGCGAAATCTACGCGGTGCTGGACGCGCTGCCCCCGGGCTCCGTGGACGCGGTGGTGGCGGGCCACACGCACCAGACGATGGGGCACTTCTTCGGAGACGTGCCGGTCATCGAGACGACGGGCCTGGCGCGCTCGTTCGGCGTGGTGGAGCTCTACGTGGATCCGGTGAAGCGCCGCGTGCTGCCCGAGCGCACCCGCATCCAGGCCGCCCTCCCGGTGTGCGGCGCCGTGGACGCCACGCTGAACACGTGTGATCCGCTGCGCCTGCGCGACGCGAAGAGCGTGCGGATGGTGCCGGCCACGTTCATGGGCGCGCCGGTGACGTCGGATCCGAGGGTGGAGGCGCTGGTGGCCCCGGCGGAGGCGCGCGTGGAGGTGGAGCAGCGCCGGCCGGTGGGCGTGGAGATCCAGGCCCGCATGCCCCAGGTGTACGACGCGGAGAGCGCGCTGGGGAACCTGATCGCGGACGCGATGCGCAAGGAGGCCCGCTCCGACGCGGCGGTGATGAACGCGGGCGGCATCCGCGCGGACCTTCCCCTGGGGCCGCTCACGTTCGGCAAGCTCTACGAGGTCCTGCCCTTCGACAACACGCTGGCGGTGTTGGACCTCACGGCGGAGGAGCTGCGCCGCTTCCTCACGCTGGCCTACGGCGGCCGCAAGGGCGTCTTCGCGGTGTCCGGGCTGGAAGTGACGCTGGGCGCCTGCACGGGCCCGGAGCGGTTCAAGGGCGTGACGCTGCCGGGAGGCGCGCCGCTCAAGGCGAAGGGGACCTACCGGGTCGCCGTGCCGGACTTCCTGCTGCGGGGCGGAGACGGGGTCGGTCCTCTCACCTCCACGCTGCCACAGGAGCGGATCAGCCTGTTGCAGGGACAGGACCTGCGCGAGGTGCTGACCGCGTACGGCCGCGCGCAGGGAAATGCCCTGAAGCCACCGGCACTTGGACGCGTTCACATGGCCCGGAGCGAGGCGCCCTGCGCCGACGCGAAGCCCTGACCCACACCGGCTCGCGGTTGGAAATTTTCCTTCTCCGCTGATCCGCTGGCACTGAACGGGCGCGCAACCCAGCGAAAGATCAGCGAAAGGCGCCCGGGCCGAATTTTCGGCCTGGGATCAGTTTCCAACGGGCGGAAACCTCCCTACTCTAGGGCACGCGAGATCCCTTGCCAGCCGGGCCCAAGTCCTCCGTCTACGACGCGGACGGCCACGAGGTGCTCATCTCGCTGATGTGCCTGAAGTGCAAGACGCTCAGGCCACTGGCGCAGTTCGGGCTGCGGAAGATGGCGGATGGCGCCATCCGCAACCAGCCGTGGTGCCGGGGTTGCCGCTCGGGCGCGGGCACGAAGAAGCCCAAGAAGGACGAGGCACAGGCCACCACCACGGTCGTGGCGGCGGTCCCCGTGGAGGCCGTCCTCCAGGTCGTGGTCGCCGGGGTGCCGCTCGACGCGGCCCCCGTGGAGCCCACGCTCGTCGAGCTGACGCCGGCGGTCCGCGACGAGGCCCGCGACACCGACGCGACGGTCACCGCCCCGGTCTGATCCACCGGCCGGACGTTCCGCCTGGGGTGGGGTGCGCGATCAACGCTCGCGCCCCACACGGGATGGATCCGCCCGGCAGGGGTTGCAGCGATCCACGGGTCGCAATGGGGCAGGATCCGACGCCGCGCACCGGGTCGGATCTTTTCGCGCACTTTCGATGCGACCCGGGACGTCGTCCCCCGTTCAGTGCTTGAGGGCGTCATTGCCGGTATGCGAGTCGCCCCGCGCCGAAGCGTCGGGGCGTTTCGTTCCCGCCCGCATCAGGACAGCCGCAGGCCCGCCGGCAGCGTGTCTCCGAGCGCCCGGGCCTCATCCGCGGCCTCCAGCGCCACCACCTCGCGCACCATCCGCACCCAGGTGTCGGACGCCTTCGCGGCGACCAGGGCCTGGGCCGTGCGCTCCCGCAGCTCCGGATCCAGGTCGCGCGTGCGATCGCCGGTGAGGCGCGCGAGCTGGGCGGCGGCGAAGGGCGCCCCATCCACCTTGCGCAGGTCCAGCATCAGGAGCAGCTCCAGCCACGTCTCCGCGGTCTCCACGTCCACGACCTTGTGGCTGCTGCCGTAGAGCGGCACGCGCGCGCCCAGCCGGCCTAGGGCCCACGCCCACGGGCCCCCGGAGCGGGACTCGACGCGCAGACGCGAGGCGATCCACCGGCCGGCCTCCGTCTTGTCGCCCGGGGACAGGTGCTCCAGCGAGGCCACGGTGCGGACCATCTCGTCCAGGCCCTCCGGCTGGATGCCCTTGAGCTTCGGGGCCTGTGCGGGCGCCTCCAGGGGGATGCGCCGGGACAGGTGGGGCTGGAGGTAGGTGAAGAGCTTCTGCTGCTGCGCCTCGGTGAGGCCGCCCGCGATGCGGCGCCACATCACCCAGAACTCCGTCCACACCGCCTTGTCCTGGTGGTGCTGCACCAGCGCGTCGAAGAGGCTGAAGGTCTGCTCCGCGCGCCAGCCGTCCAGCGGGTAGCCGAAGCCGGGACGCAGGCAGAAGCCGGTGAGGCTGTAGAAGACGCGCTCGTGATCATCCGTGCGGCGGCGCTTGCTGGCCCCCGCGTACAGCGTGCTCCACAGCTCGCGCAGCACCGGCACGCGCCACGTGTCGCGAGGGCCCAGCACCTTCTCCAGCGTGCGGGACAACTGCTTCACGTCCTTGGGGCCCAGGGGCAGCGGCTTGTTGCCGTAGACGCGCTCCACGTTGTCCTTCGCCTCGGCGAAGCGCGCGGGCATGGACTCCGTGACGGTCAGCTCGTGCGAGCCGCCGGTGCCGCGCAGCTCGAACTCCAGGCGCCAGCGCTCGTCCGCCACGTCGGACACGCAGAACAACTCCAGCGTGCCGATCTCCGTGAGCGCCGCCTGGAGGTGCACCGGCACGTCCGTCACCTTGCCCGACGCGCCCTTGAGCAGCGTGTGGATGGGAGGCAGGGGCTTGAGGTCGTCCGCCAGGGGCACCAGGTCCCCCGGCTTGTCGATGCGGTCGCTCGTCGTCGAATAGAGCGCGAACTGCACCGGACGGCCCAGGGTGAGCGTGAAGGGACGCTCGCCCAGGTCCACCTTCTGCCCCTCCTCGAAGCCGCGCGGGATGAGGCAGAGCGTGGGCTGCTCCTCGCTCTCCGCGCCGCGTTGCAGGCCGACGTAGTACGCGCGCGCCGCGCCACCGCCGATGCGCAGGCCGTGCCCGCGGCGCACCAGCCCGTAGTACGCCGCGCCCCGGGCGACGGCCAGCTCCAGCGACTCGTGCTTCAGCAGCGGGATGCGAGGCGCCTGCGGCCACCACGCGGACAGCGCGTCCACCAGCCGCGCCGAAATCTGGGGCGAGTTGAACACGCCGCCGTTGAGCAGGATGGCGTCGGGGCGGGGCAGGGCGCCCTCGGTCGCGGGCGTCTCCCCCAGCGCCGCGAACCCCGCCGCCGCGTGCTGCGCGAGGAAGGCCGCCAGGTGCCGGGTGACGGCCGGATCCTGCACGTACGGAAGCCCCAGCTCCTGGAGCGCCATGCGTGCCGTGCGACGGGGACGCTCCTCCGGAGGAGACAGCGGGAAGAAGCCCTCCAGCACCAGCGCGTGCGCCTCTTCGCGCCCCAGCTCCGTGGACAAGGTTCCGCCCAACAGCCGGCTGCCCTCGCTGATCAGCGACAGGCCGTACTTCTCCGGAGGCTCGCGCCCCAGCAGCTCCTCCTTCGCCGTGCGAGCCGCCTGGATGGCCTGCGTCCACTGCGTCGCGGACAGGCGCCGGCCGTCCTTGGAGAGCTTCTCCTCCATGCGCCGGGCAAGCGCCGCGTCCATGTTGTCGCCGCCCAGCATCAGATGGTCGCCCACCGCCAGCCGCCGCAGCATGGGCCCTTCGGGCGACACGCCCGCGTGCACCAGCGTGAAGTCGGTGGTGCCGCCGCCCACGTCCACCACCAGCACCAGCCGCACCTGGGACAGCGTCTGCTCCAGGCCGGAGCGGTGGCGCGCGGTGTAGTCGTAGAAGGCCGCCTGCGGCTCCTCCAGCAGCGTGAACTTCTCCAGCCCTGCCTTGCGCGCCGCGCTCACGGTGAGGGCGCGCGCGGCCTCGTCGAAGGAGGCCGGGACGGTGATGACCACCTCCTGCTTCGCGAGCGGTTCATCCGGATGGGCGTGGTCCCACGCGCGGGCCATGTGCGTGAGCAGCAGGGCGGACGCGTCCACCGGGGACAGCTTCTGCACGTCCGCGGGCGCCCCCCACGGGAGGATGGGCGCGGAGCGGTCCAC
>SECN01000484.1 GCA_004173515.1 Myxococcaceae bacterium
GGCTCGTCCACGTAGAACGTGTCCTGCATGTCCCGCGCGGGGTGGTCCTTGGGCAGGTTCAGCGCCTCGAAGTTGAAGTAGTCGAGCTCGATCTCCGGCCCGACGGCCACCTCGAACCCCAGCCGCGCGAACGTGCGGACGATGTCCTCCATCGTGCGCGACACCGGGTGCCGTCCGCCGGGCAGCACCGCGCGCCCCGGCAGCGTCACGTCCAGCCGGGGGCCCTTCAACTGGGCCTCCATCGCGGCGTCCTCGGCGCGGCGCACGGCGTCCGCGAGGAGTTGCTCCAGCTCCGCCTTGACGGTGTTGGCCACCTCGCCCAGCGCCTTGCGCTCCTCCGGGGGCAGCTTGCCCATGCCGCCCAGGATGGCGGACAGCTCGCCCTTCTTGCCCAGGTAGCGGATGCGCAGCGCCTCCACCTGGGAAGGCTCCGACACGCCCGCGATCTCCTGGCGCGCCGCGTCCGCCAACGCCTGCAACCGGTCTCGCATGGTCCTCTTTCCGCCTTCCGTTACGCGCCCCGGGCGCCATCCGACGCCGGGCAAAAAAAAGGGCCGCCCCCGTGTTGGAGGCAGCCCGTTTGTCTTCAGGGGGCCGGCTTCAGGAGCCGGCCGGGTCTCAGGCTGCCTTCGCGATGTTGGCGACGGCGGCAAAGCCCGCGGGATCCGCGATGGCCATGTCGGACAGGACCTTGCGATCCAGGCCGATCTTCGCCTTCGCCAGACCGGCGATCAGCTTCGAGTACGACAGACCCACCGTGCGCGCCGCCGCGTTGATGCGGACGATCCACAGCGAGCGGAAGTTGCGCTTGCGCACCGCGCGGTCGCGGGTGGCGTAGTCCAGGGCGCGTTCCACGGCCTGGTTGGCGCGCTTGTAGCAATTCTTGCGGCGGCCACGGAAACCCTTGGCCAGCTTGAGAATGCGATTACGACGACGACGAGCCTTGAATCCCTTTTTGACGCGCATGACACACTCCTGACTTCTTGAAGGTGACCCTGGGGTGCCGGCCTCACGCCGCTCCGCCAGGACTCACGGATGGTCCAAGCCCGAGGAAAAACTCAGGCCCCGTAGGGGAACAGCTCCTTGATGACCTTCTTCGCGTCCATGTCGCGCAGGTGACCGGTACCCCGGTTGCCGCGCTTCTGCTTGGGCGTCTTGGAGAAGGTGAACAGGTGCTTGCTGAAGGCCTTGCCGAACTTCACCTGGCCGCTCTTCTTCACCTGGAAGCGCTTCTTCGCGCCACTTCGGGTCTTCAACTTGGGCATGGTCCCAATCCTTCCTTCTGCTTCCTGTCGGCACGGCAGCCATCGCGGCTGACGGCGGTCCTCGACACACGGTTCGCGGACGCTTTGAGCGGAAGCCTCTATCACTCTTTCGAGGCGTTGGGGGTAGCGTTTCCTACAGCCACCGCTGAAACCCCCGCCGTCCCAAGTACTCCCCGTCACTACAGTCCCCTACCCCGGGTCAGGGCAGGGTCGCTTCCTTCGCCAGCAGTGCCTCGAAGTCGGCCATCTTCATCGACTTGAGGTCCTCGCCGCCGTAGCGACGGGGGGACACGGCGCCGGCTTCCACCTCGTTGTCACCCACGACGAGGGTGAAGGGGATCTTCTGGAGCTGGGCCTCGCGGATCTTCGCGTTGAGCGTGATGCCGCGCTCGTCCAGCTCCACCCGGTAGCCCTTGGCGCGCAGGTCGTCGCGCACCTTGCGGGCGTAGTCCAGCTGGCGGTCCGCCACGTACACCAGCGTCGCCTGCACCGGGGCGAGCCACGCCGGGAACGCGCCGGCGAAGTGCTCGATGAGGATGGCGGTGAAGCGCTCGAAGGAGCCGAAGATGGCGCGGTGGAGGACCACGGGGCGGTGCGGGGCGTTGTCCTCGCCCACGTACGTCAGGTCGAAGCGCTCCGGGGCCAGGTAGTCCAACTGCATGGTGCCCAGCTGCCAGCGGCGGCCGATGCTGTCCGACACCGCGAAGTCGATCTTCGGGCCGTAGAAGGCACCGTCGCCCGGGGCCAGCTCGTACTCCAGGCCCAGCGACTCCAGCGCGGCCTTGAGGCCGTCCTCGGCGCGATCCCAGAGGGAGTCATCCCCCAGGCGCTGCACGGGGCGCGTGGACAGCTTCACCGCGTAGGTGAGGCCCACCGCCTTGTAGACGCGATCCAGCAGCTTCACGAAGCGCCGCACCTCGTCGGTGATCTGGGCCTCCGTGCAGTAGATGTGCGCGTCGTCCTGCGCGAACTGGCGCACGCGGGTCAGGCCGCCCAAGGAGCCGGCCGCCTCGTTGCGGTGCAGCACGTCCTGGGTGTGCAGGCGCAGGGGCAGGTCGCGGTAGCTGTGCTTCTTGAAGCCGTAGAACAGGTGGTGCGACGGGCAGTTCATCGGCTTGAGGGAGAAGTCGTGCTCACCGGACTCGCTGTCGAGCACCAGGAACATGTTCTCCTTGTACTTGCCCCAGTGGCCGCTGGTCTCCCACAGCCCCTTGTTGAACATCAGGGGCGTCTTGATCTCCACGTAGCCGTCACCGGCCGTGAGCGAGCGCATCCAGTCCGACAGCGTCTGGTAGAGCGTGGTGCCCTTGGGCGTCCAGAAGGCCGCGCCCGGCGCGTACGGGTGGAAGTGGAAGAGATCCAACTCCTTGCCCAGCTTGCGGTGGTCGCGCTTCTTGGCTTCCTCGATGCGCGTCATGTACGCATCCAGCGCCTTCTTGTCGAAGAACGCCGTGCCGTACACGCGCTGGAGCATCGGGTTGCGGTGGTCGCCGCGCCAGTAGGCGCCGCTGGAGGAGAGGATCTTGATGACGCCGATCTTCCCCGTGCTGGGCGCGTGGGGCCCCAGGCAGAAGTCCACCCAGTCACCGTGGGTGTAGAGCGTGAGCGTCTTGGCGCCCTTGGCGGCGATGTCCTTGACGATCTCCACCTTGAAGGTCTCGCCCTTCTCCTCGAAGAGACGCACGGCGTCCTCCATGGAGATCTCCGTGCGCACGAAGGGGGCGTCCTGTTTGAGCTCCGCGTTGGCGGCCGCTTCGATCTTCTCCAGCTCCTCCGGCGTGAAGGGCTTCTCGCGGAAGAAGTCGTAGTAGAAGCCCTCCTCCGTCGACGGACCGATGGTCACCTGCGTGCCGGGGAACAGCCGCTGCACGGCGCTGGCGACCACGTGCGCGGCGTCGTGGCGGATGAGGTCCAGCCCCTCCGGGCTCTTGGGCGTGAAGATCTGGAGCTTCGCGTCCTCGTCGAGCGGGCGCGACAGGTCGACGTCCTGACCGTTCACCCGGGCGAACAGGGCCGCCTTCGCGAGCCCCACACCGATGCTGCCCTTCACGAAGTCCGCGATGGTCGTCCCGCGAGGCGTCTGCTTCTGGCTGCCGTCGGGGAGCGTCACCGTGATGGATTCGGACATGGCTTGAAAACCCCTGCGCTGGAAAAACCACGGGCGGCAGGCTCTTTGGAAGCCTGCCGCCCGCGAGATGGAACGCTTACTGTGATGGGTCGTAGTGGGATCGAACCACTGACCCCTACCGTGTCAAGGTAGTGCTCTACCGCTGAGCTAACGACCCGTCGTGCGGATGGCGCGGGGAATAACAGCGGGCTCCCACACCTGTCAAGGAAACACGAACGGAGGGACTTCTGTTCCCTACGCCCTCGCATCCAACAACACGCGGATCCGTTTCATCACCGTGTCGAACATGGCGGGCGTGAGCCTCCCCGTCTGGGTGTTCTGCTGGCTGACGTGGTAGCTGCCCACGAGCCACCGGCCATCCGGCAGTCGGAACTCGGCGCCATGGCCGAAGGCGGGCCGGGGCGGAGGGATGACGCCGCCCGTGCGGGTCGCGGACGCCAGCGCGGCGTTCCACCCGATGGCTCCCAGGGCGAGCAGCACCCGGCCGGGCAGCAGCGCCATCTCCCGGTCCAGGAACGGCGCGCACCGGGCCAGCTCCTCCGGCAGGGGCTTGTTGTCCGGCGGGGCGCACCGGGCCGCGGCGACGATGAAGGCGTCCGTCAGCTTGAGCCCGTCGTCGATGCGGTCGCTCCGGGACTGGTTGGAGAAGCCCGCGCGGTGCAGGCCCGCCATCAGGAACTCGCCGGAGCGGTCTCCGGTGAAGTAGCGGCCCGTCCGGTTGGCGCCGTGCGCCGCGGGGGCCAGCCCCACGATGATCAGCCGGGCCTTCGGATCCCCGAAGCCGGGGACGGCCCTGCCCCAATACTCCCAGTCCCGGTAGGCCCGCCGCTTCACCCGAGCCACCTCTTCGCGCCACGCCACCAGCCGGGGACAGGCCCGGCACGCGATGATCTCCTGGTGCAGCTGCTCCAGCTTCGTCACGGACCGCCAGCCCCGCCCTTGTAGAGGTCGGTGCGGCGGTAGCGCTGGATGACCACGCTCAGGACGACCTTGAGGATGGCGCTGGCCGGCACCGCCAGCAGGATGCCCACGAAGCCGAACAGCTCCCCGAACGCGAGCACCGCGAGGATGACCGCCACGGCGGACAGGCCCACCTTCTCCCCCACGACGCGCGGGGTGATGACGAAGCCCTCCAGCATCTGCCCCACCACGAAGGTCGCCGCCACCACCGCGAGCTGCCACGGCCCCTGCCACGACAGCAGCACGCCCATCAGCGCGAGCACCACGCCGATGCCCGTGCCCAGGTACGGCACCATGTTGCCGAAGCCCGCGATGAGGCCGATGGCGATGGCCAGGTCGATGCGGGCCACGGACAGGCCCACCGCGTAGATGACGGACAGGATGGCGCCCACGGCGAGCTGGCCCTGGACGAAGGCGGACAGCACCTCGTCCACCTCGCGGAAGCGCTGGCTCACCAGCGCCACCGAGCGGCGGGGCAGCAGGTCCCGGATGCTCCCCATGATGCGCGGGTAGTCCTGGAGGAAGAAGAACGCCAGCACCGGCACCACCGACAGGCCCAGCAGCGTGGCCACGAAGCGGGCGGTGTTGCCGGCGAAGCTCGCCACCAGCCGCGCCGCCGTGG
>SECN01000485.1 GCA_004173515.1 Myxococcaceae bacterium
GCGAGCGCCTCGTCGTCCCCCGACCCGGCACCGCCCCCACGCTCGCGTCGCTCCTGGCCTTCTGCGAGGGCCGCTTGGCCCGTTTCAAACAGCCCCGCACGCTGCGCCTGCTGCCCGCCCTGCCACGCACCCCGGCGGGCAAGGTGGACCGGCGGGCGCTCGGCCTGTCGCACGGCCTGAAGTGAATTCCGGTCCGTGACGGCCGTCCCTTCCGAGCGCGGATGACGCCTCCGGGACGGGCCGGGGGCCCCTTGCATGTCCGGCCGGACATGAATCCGTAATATTTGGTCATGAAGCGGAAGCCCCCTGGAAATATGGGGGTGTCAGGTTGGGTGTGCGTTCTGGAGGCGGACGGTGGGGCTCCGGTCTTTTGGAGAGAAGCCCGGGTCCCCACTTCCGCCTCTGGTCCGCATCCCGGGAGACCGACCCATGGAGATGACCCCCCGCCCCACGACCTCGGAGGAAGCCACCATCCAGGTGCTGCTCGTCGAGGACGACGAACGCCTGGCCCGGCTCACCGCCCGCTACCTTCAGGAGCACGGCATCATCGTCACCGTCTCGGCGTCCGGCACCGACGCGCTCGCCCAGACGTCCCGCCACACCTTTGACGTCATCCTGCTGGACCTGATGCTCCCCGGCCGCGACGGACTGGAGGTCTGCCGCGAGCTGCGCACCCGCACCGACGTGCCCATCATCATGCTCACCGCGCGCGGCGAGGAGGCCGACCGCGTCCTCGGCCTGGAGTCCGGCGCGGACGACTACCTGCCCAAGCCCTACTCGTCGCGCGAGCTGCTGGCCCGCATCCGCGCCCAGGTGCGCCGCGCCCGGGGCAAGGTGGGCCCCACCAGCCACCCCGTCCACGCGGGCCGGCTGGTGCTGGACCCCCGCAGCCTGAGCGCGGCCCTGGACGGCAAGCCCCTGTCCCTCACCACCTACGAGTTCAGCCTGCTGCGCGTGCTGGCCGAACGCGCCGGCCGCGTCCTCAGCCGCGAGCAACTGCTCGACCTGGTGAAGGGCAGCGCGGACGAGGTCTTCGACCGCTCCGTGGACGTGCACATCTTCCGCCTGCGCCAGAAGCTGGAGGTGGACCCCCGAAACCCGCGCCTGCTCAAGACGGTCCGCGGTGCCGGCTACATGCTGGCCACCGAGACCGAGGCGGAGCCGTGAAGAAGGCCCGTCGCTTCTTCCGCCTCCCCACCGGCCTGCTCACCCGCATCTACCTGGTGGGCGTCATCCAGATCGTTCTCGTGGGCATCGGGCTCGCGCTCGCACGGGACTTCCTGCGCAACGAGGCCTGGCGCAACCGCTTCGACGACGAGCTGTCCTACTTCGTCGACGAGTGGGCCGCCCTGCGCGACGACCCGGTCGCGCTCAAGGCCTCGCTCGAGCGCGCCCAGCAGCGCATGGGCATGCGCGTCACCCTGCGCGACATGAACGGCCGGCTGCTCGGCAACACCCGGGCGGAGCCCGCGCCCCCGCTCAGCGCCGACGAGCTGCACGTCACCGCGCGTGTGACGCGCAGGGGCCCTCCGTCGGGGCCCTTTCCCGGCCCCGGTGGACCGGGGCGCCTGCTGGTGGTGAGCCCCTATCCCGGGACCCCCCAGGTGTACGCCTCCGTGTCGCTGCCACCTCCGCCACCTCCTCCCGACGGCGACCGCCAGACGGCCATCGTCGTGGGCCTCGTCCTGGCGTGCACCGGCATCACCTCCGTCGCCTTCGCGCGCACGCTCGCGGGCCCTTTGGAGAAGCTGGCCTCCGCGGCCCGGGCCTTCGGCGCGGGACGGCTGGATGTGCGCGCGGGCCTGCGCCGCAACGACGAGCTGGGGCTCGTGTCGGAGGCCTTCGACGAGATGGCCGGCCGCATCACCCAGCTGCTGCGCTCGCAGAAGGAGCTGCTCGCCAACGTGTCGCATGAGCTGCGCACGCCCCTGTCGCGCATCCGCGTGGCGCTGGACCTGGCCGCCGAGGGCGACGCGCAGACCGCGCGCGAGCTGCTCCCCGACATCACCGAGGACCTGGCGGAGCTGGAGCGCCTGGTGCAGGACGTGCTCACCACCTCCCGCCTGGAGCTGGTGACGGAGGGCGCCAGCGGCGCCGCGCCCCCCCTGCGCCTGGAGCACGTGGACGCCAACGCGCTGCTGGAGAAGGCCGCCGCCCGCTTCCGCACCGCGCGGCCCCAGCACCGCCTGGAGGTCCAGGTGGACGGCGTGCTCCCCGGACTGGAGGCCGACCCCGTCCTCTTGCGGCGCGTGTTGGACAACCTGCTCGACAACGCGGGGAAATATTCGGAGCCCGGCACCACGGTGAAGCTGCTCGCCCGGACGGAGGGCGACGGCGGCGTCCAGGTGGAGATTCGCGACCAGGGCATCGGCATCGACGCGGAGGACCTGGCGCGGGTGGGCACGCCCTTCTTCCGCACCGACCGCAGCCGCGCTCGCACGACGGGCGGGGTGGGCCTGGGGCTGGCACTGGTCCGGCGCATCATCGTCGCGCACGGGGGCCGCCTGACGCTGGAGAGCCAGCCCGGGCAGGGCACCACCGCCCGGGTCCTGCTTCCGGCCACCGGGGCGGCGGACACACCGGACGGCCGCCTCGTCGCAGGTCATCTTTCGTAATAGAGACGAGATTCACCGAAACATTTCAGAACATACAACAAGGGGCATGAAGGCCTTGAGCGAGATGCCGCGGGAAGCGCCGGCCCTGGCGCCGGTGCCATTGGAAGAGGACGAGGGTCGCAAGCGCGGGGTTCCGCGCTGGGCCTGGGTGTTGGGTCTCCTGGTGGTGGCCGCGCTGGTCGTCTTCTGGCGCGTGCGTGCCTCGAACCAGGCGGACGTCATCACCTACGAGACGACGCCCGCGGAGGCGCGCAAGCTCACGGCCAAGGTGACGGCCACCGGCACCGTGGCGGCGCTGGTGACGGTGCAGGTGGGCAGCCAGGTCTCCGGCCGCATCCAGGAGTTGTTCGTCGACTACAACTCCGAGGTGAAGAAGGGGCAGGTCATCGCCCGCATCGACCCTCAACTGGTGCAGGCCGCGCTGGACCGGGCGAAGGCGAACATGACCGCCTCGCGCGCCAACCTCCAGAAGGCGCGCGTCAACGCGGACGTGGCGAAGAAGCAGGCCGCGCGCTCGCGCGAACTGCGCGCCCAGCAGTTCATCTCCCAGTCCGAGCTGGAGACGGCCGAGTCCGCCGCCGCCAGCGGTCAGGCGGAGGTGACGGCCGCGGAGGGCTCCGTCGCCCAGGCGCAGGCCGCGCTCAACGAGGCGGAGGTGAACCTCAAGTACACGACCATCGTGTCGCCTACCGACGGCATCGTCATCTCGCGCAGCGTGGACGTGGGCCAGACGGTGGCCGCGTCGCTCCAGGCCCCGGTGCTCTTCACCATCGCGGAGGACCTGCGCAAGATGCAGATCAACACCAGCGTGTCCGAAGCGGACGTGGGCAAGTTGCAGCCCGGCATGAAGGCGACCTTCAACGTGGACGCCTTCCCCGGTGAGAACTTCCAGGGCGTCATCCGGCAGATCCGCAACGAGGCCATCACGGTGCAGAACGTCGTGACGTACCTGGCCATCCTCGACGTGCCCAACCCCGACCTGAAGCTCAAGCCGGGCATGACGGCGAACGTCACCATCGTCACGCAGCAGAAGGACCAGGCGCTCTCCGTGCCCAACACGGCGCTGCGCTACCGCCCCGCGCCCGCGCCGGGGGCTCCCGTGCAGGCCGTGCAGCCGGCGGCGAACGGTTCGCGCACCCTCTACGTGCTGCGCCGCCAGGAGGGACAGCGACCGCAGCCCACCCCCGTGAGCGTGCGCACCGGAATGACGGACGGCACGTACACGGAGGTGGTGGAGGGCGAATTGAAGGACGGCGACCGCGTCATCACCGCCGCGAATTCTCCGGCCACTTCCACGTCCACGACTCCAGCGGGGGCGAGCCCGGTGGGCGGCGCTCGTGGTGGCCCGGGCGGCGGTGGCATGCGTCGCGGCGGCGGGCCGTTCTAGTCATCCACCATGGCAGGGCAGGGGAAGGAGGAGAGGCACGTGGACGCGGATACGAAACAGACGCCCCCGGTCGTGCAGCTCCGGGGCGTGAGCAAGGTGTACCGCACCGGTGACGTGGAGGTGCGGGCCCTGCGCGGCGTGGACTTCACGGTGGAGTCGGGCGAGTTCGTCTCCATCATGGGCTCCAGCGGTTCGGGCAAGTCCACGCTGATGAACATCCTGGGGTGCCTGGACCGGCCCACCGGCGGCGAGTACCTGCTCAACGGACGGGACGTGGCGCGGTTGGATCGGGACGGGCTGGCGCGCGTGCGCAACCGCACCCTGGGCTTCGTCTTCCAGAGCTTCAACCTGCTGGCGCGCACCACGGCGCTGGAGAACGTGGAGCTGCCCATGCTGTACGCGGGCGTGCCCTCCAAGGAGCGGCGCTCGCGCGCGAAGGAGGCGCTGGAGCGGGTGGGGCTGGGCGCGCGCCTGGACCACCACCCCAAGCAGCTCTCCGGCGGTCAGCAGCAGCGCGTGGCCATCGCCCGCGCGCTGGTGGGCCGGCCTCGCGTCATCCTCGCGGACGAGCCCACGGGCAACCTGGACTCGCGCACCACGGTGGAGGTGATGGCGCTGTTCCAGCAGTTGCAGAAGGAAGGCATGACGCTGGTGCTGGTGACGCACGAACCGGACGTGGCCGAGTACACGCAGCGGGTGGTGGTGGTGAAGGACGGGCGCATCGTGAAGGACCAGCGCCAGTCGCCGCAGCCGGCGGTCGTCCCGGTGGAAGAGGTGGGGACATGAACCTGCTGGAGACGCTCGTCCTGGCGCTCAGGGCCCTCTTGCGTTCCAAGACGCGCTCGGTGCTCACCGCGCTGGGCATCATCATCGGCGTGGGCGCGGTCATCGCCATGGTGGCCATTGGCGACGGCGCGAAGGCCAGCGTGCAGAAGGTCTTCGACTCCATGGGCACCAACAGCATCATCGGCACGACGACGGACTACTTCATCGTGCGCAGCTGGACCATGGCGCAGGGCGCGCGCTTCACGGACGCGGACAACGAGGCGGGCGCGAAGGTGGCGGTGCTGGGCCAGACGGTGGTGGACAACCTGTATGGCAAGAACTTCAACCCGGTGGGCCAGGTCATCCGCATCAACAAGACGCCCTTCACCGTGGTGGGCGTGACGACGCCCAAGGGCCAGTCCCCGGTGGGCCAGGACTTCGACAACACGGTGTTCGTGCCGGCCACGTCCTTCCGCCGGCAGGTGCAGGCGCAGACCATGGGCGCGTTCATCACCGGCGCGGTGTTCGTGCAGGCGGCCTCCGCGGACCTGACGTCGCGGGCGCAGGCGGACGTGACGCAGCTGCTGCGCGACCGTCACCGGCTCAGCGACGGCGACGCGGACGACTTCGACGTGCGCAACCTGGCGGAGGTGGCCAGCGGTCAGCAGCAGAGCACGGAGACGATGAGCATGCTGCTCGCGGCCATCGCGGCCGTGTCGCTGGTGGTGGGCGGCATCGGCATCATGAACATCATGCTGGTGAGCGTCACCGAGCGGACGCGTGAGATTGGCGTGCGCGTGGCGGTGGGCGCGCGGCCCCGGGACATCCTGGCGCAGTTCCTCATCGAGGCGCTGACCTTGTCGGTGCTGGGAGGAATCATCGGCGCGGCGGTGGGCCTGGGCGTGGCGAAGCTGCTCGCGGCGCAGTTCGGTTGGCCCATGCTGGTGCGCCCGGATGTGGCGCTGCTGGCCATCGGGTTCAGTGGTTTGGTCGGTGTCGTCTTCGGGCTGTACCCGGCGCGCAAGGCGAGCCTGTTGGATCCCATTGATGCCCTGAGGTACGAGTGATGCGCGCGCTTCCGTTGACGCTCTCGTTGTGGGTCCTGCCCGTGGTCGCGGGGGCCCAGGCTCCGGCCCCGCAGGCTCCGGCCGCCCAGCCCGGGGCGGCGCCCACCACGCCGGCTCCGGTCCAGCAGTCCCTGTCGATGGCGGCCTCCGAGGGGCGCGTCATCTCCCTGGCGGAGGCGGAGGCCGCGGCGCGCGAGCACCAGCCGACGCTGCGCTCGGCGCAGGCGGGGACGGATGCGGCGCGGGCCCGGGTGGACCAGTCCTTCTCCAGCTTCCTGCCGCAGGTGAGCGCGAACGCCAACTACACGCTGGGCACCAGCAACCGCGCCGTCATCCAGAACGTGCCTGGCAGCGACACCGCCGTGGTGTCCAACTCCACGCGGCGCTTCAGCGGCGGCATCTCCGCCAACCAGCTCATCTACGACTTCGGCCGCACCTCCGGGCGCTACAACATCTCCAAGGAGAACGCGGGCGCGCAGGAGGAGTCGCGGCAGCAGGTGCTCCAGGACGTGCTGCGCAACGTGCGCACCGCGTACTTCAACGTCCTCACGCAGAAGGCCCTGCTGGGCGTGGCGCGGGAGACGCTCCAGAGCGAGGAGGCCCGCCTCAACCAGGTGAACGCCTCCGTGCAGGTGGGCACCCGGCCCGAAATAGACCTGCTCCAGCAGCGCACGGCGAGGGCCAACGCGCAGGTGCAGCTCATCCGCGCGCAGAACGCCTACGCCACCGCGAAGGCGCAGCTCAACCAGACCATGGGGGTGGAGAGCTCCACCGACTACACCGTGCAGGACGTGACGGTGGCGGCCATCCCGGGGGAGGACGAGCTGCTGGACGCGCTGGTGCTGCGCGCGCTGGAGTCCCGTCCGGACGTCGCCGCGCG
>SECN01000486.1 GCA_004173515.1 Myxococcaceae bacterium
CCCTGGTACGTCACGTACAGGTTGGAGGGCGACACGTCCCGGTGCACCACGTGCAGCGGCTGGCCCTGCTCGTTGGTGAAGGTGTGCGCGTAGTGCAGGCCCCGCGCCGCGTCGATGAGCACCCGCAGCACGGCGGGGATGGGCACGTACTGGCGCCGACGGCCCGCGAGCCGGAGCGTCGTGGAGAAGTCCTCGCCCGCGAGGTACTCCATGCAGATGTAGTAGCAGCCCTCGATGAAGCCCAGCTCGTGGATCTGGATGATGTGCGGGTGCGACAGCTTCGCCGCCAGCCGCGCCTCGTCGCGGAACATCTCCACGAAGTCGGGGATGGCCGACAGCGCCGGCAGCATCCGCTTGAGCACCACGTTGCGCTCGAAGCCGTCCGCGCCCAGCAGCTTGGCGAGGAAGATCTCCGCCATGCCTCCCTCGGCCAGCTTGCGCACGAGGACGTATTGACCGTAGGGCTGCAACAGCGCCTCGGAGGAGGCCCCGGCGGGATCCGGGATGGGAACGGTGGGCTGGGGGGGTGCCATTGCCTCAAGGCCCTCGCGTTTTCAGGGTGCGCACCGTGAGTACGTCCGGGGCACCGGGACGCGTCATCTTAAACACCAGAAGGGGGGGCGTTCCCATGGGGGTGACCCACGTATCGAAGCGGTGCTTGCCGTCCAAGGGCACGGCCCGTCCGTTGATGGACAGGCGAGCATCCACGGGCGCGACTCCCGCCGCACGCACCTTTTCCGCCGACGCTGTCCCCTGACGCGGACTGTCGACGACGAGCCCCGCCTCCAGCGCCGCGCGCGTCTCCGACACCGTGCGCTGGGCCACGGGCGTCGTCAGCGCGCCGGCCCGGTACACCGCCACCCGGTAGGTGCTGGCCTGCGGCTCCGCGCCGTAGGTGAACGTCACCGCCGGGGGCTTGTCCTGGTAGAAGATGGTCGTCTTCTCCGGCCCCTCGGGCACCACGTTGCGCACCCGCGCCAGCGATTTCGTCCGCGACTCGGGAGCAAAGCGCGCGCTGCCCGACGCCACCGGGGTGCCGTCCTCCTTCTTCACCCGCCAGTAGAGCGTGCCCCGCGCGGGCGCGGACACGTTGACGGAAGGCCGGTGCACCCGGCCCCACAGCACCCGGCGCGTGAAGCCCGGATCCAACGCCGCCTCCACCACCGCGTCGCCCTCGCCCTCCCAGGTGAGCGCCACCTCGGAGAGGCCCCGGTGGTAGACCTCCGCGCCCTCGCCCGGCCCCACCGCGACCGCCGCCGCCTCCAGGGCCTCCACCTTCGCCGTGCCGTCGTTGCCCACCGTGGCGCGCTCGCCCGCGCGCAGCGCCTGCCGCGTGTCGCCCCGCCGCAGCGTCACGTCGCCCGTGTGCGCCGCCACCAGGAAGCCGGAGCCGGTGCGCCGGATTTCGAGCTTCGCCGCGCTGCCTCCCTCCAGCGTCATCTCCGGGAGCACCACGCGGCTGGTGCGCCCCGTGGCCAACTGCACCGCCAGCATGCCCTGCAGCAGGTTGATGCGCGCCTCGTCGGTGACGCCCTCCTGCCCCGCGCCCTCCAGCACCGCCTCCGCGCCGGGGGACAACGTCAGCAGCGAGCCGCTGTCCTTGAGGGACAGCACCGCCTCGCCGCCCTTTGCCCGCACGCCGTCGCCGAAGGAGAGCACCTCGCCCTCGCGGCGCACCTTGCGCCAGCGAACGGTGCCCTTCGCCTTCACCTCCGCGGAGCCTCCCGACGGCACGCGCACCGTCACCTCGATGGGCGCCAGCTCCACGATGCGCGGGGCCTGGGGCACCACCTCCGCGCGCTCGCGCGTCAGGTCCACCGCGTCCCCCTGGGCCGCCTTCAGCGTGCGTCCGTCCTTGGAGACCAGCTCGATGGCGCCCAGCATCACCTCCACCCGCGCGGAGTCCTCCGCCACC
The DNA here is from genome assembly GCA_004173515.1 of Myxococcaceae bacterium. Classification (GTDB taxonomy): domain Bacteria; phylum Myxococcota; class Myxococcia; order Myxococcales; family Myxococcaceae; genus Corallococcus. The sequence goes on from SECN01000486.1 coordinate 1,916, forward strand.
GCGACCTTCACCTCCGACGGCTCCGAGCCCACGCGCGTGAGGCCGAAGGGCGTGAGGATGTTCAGCGTCACCTTGGAGCCTGCCCCGGCCACGCTGCCGCCCGCCGGCACGCGCGACAGCACGATGCCGCGCTCCACCTTCATCACCACGCCCGTCGAATCCGAGCCCAGCGCGAAGCGGCCCTCCCGGCCCAACTCCACCGTGCGGCCGCCCGGGAAGCGCACCACCGCGGAGCCCTGGTCGCCCGTCTCCACCGCGTCGCCCGCGAGCAGGGGCCCGGCCACCGCCGGCCCCACCTTGCCCCCGCGCTCCAGGCGCACGTCGCCCGTCAGTCCCTCCAACTGGGCGAGCGTCGCTGGCGCCGCGGCCCCCGCGTCCACTTCCGCCACCGGCGCGGGCTTCGGGGCTTGCTCGCGCTCACACCCCGAGCAGCCGGAGAGCAGGACGATCAGCGACAGCGCCAGGATGCGGACAGGACTCACTGAAACCTCGGCGACGGACGGACGGCGCGCAGGGAAGGGGACCCCGCTCGACTTACCGGGCCCTCGGGAACAAATCGACGTTGAAGATGGCCTGCTCGCCGTCCCGCACGGTGACGGTCTTGGTCTGCGGCCGGTACCCCGTCGCGGACAGGGTGATGCGGTACGTACCGCCCCGGACGCGCGCCGTGAAGCTTCCGGCCCTGTCCGTGCGCGTGCGCACCTTCGCCTGCGGGATGGACACCGTCGCCACCAGCGGCTGGCCGTTCCGGGCGCTGCGCACCTGCCCCAGGAGCGTGGCCAGCTCGCCCTTGCGCTCCTGCGACAGCACCACCACCAGCTCCGAGGCCTGCCCCGCCACCACCACAGCGGCCTCCTCCGCCGCGCGGAAGCCCTGCGCCGCCACCCGCACGGCCACCGGCCCGGGCGGCAGCCCCTCCAGCAGGACCTCCCCCTTCATGTTCGTGCGCACCTCGGTCTTGCCCACGGTGACGCGCACGTCCGGAAGCGGCACGCTGTTCTTGCCCTGCACCACCTTCACCTTGAGGGACCCGGTGGGCGGCGCCTTCTTGCGCAGGCGGAACTGCACCGGCGCGTTCTCCTCGGAGCCGCTGACGGTGGCGCGCTCCGTCACCTCCTCATAGCCCTCCACGCTCACCTGGGCGGACTGCGCGCCGGAGGGCAGCAGCGCCCTCACCTGTCCCTGCGCGTCCGTCACCAGCTCCTCGCTCTGACCGGGCGTCCTCAAGGAGGGCACGCGCACCCGGGCCCCCGCCAGCGGCGCGCCCGTCTCCGCGTCCACCACCCGCATCGGGACGAAGCCCTGCGTCGGGCCCTCCACCGGGCGCGAGCCGCGCGCGTCGTCCCGCCACGCCAGCTCCAGCGCCAGGCCGATCCGCCGCAGCCGCTGCTCGGAGCGCAGGCCGCTTCCCGAAAGCGTCATCGTGTCGTGCGCCTGCTGCACGTCCAACAGCAGCGTCCCGGTCCACCTCTCCCGGAGCATCACCGGGTGCAGCAGCGCCGCCCCGACGACATAGCCCTTCGACGTCGCCTCCAGCCCCCCCGCGGCGTGCGCGGAGAGCGTCAGCGGCACTTCGCCCCGCGCCTCCACCTGGAACTCCGCCGGCAGCGCCACCCGCACCCGGCCCGACACCAGCGCCGCGTGCCGCACGCCCCGCTGCAACACCGGCGCATAGGAGAACCCACCGAAGAGCGGCAGCTGCGCGAAGCCGTAGCCCGCGCCCAGCTCCAGCCGCACCGGCCCCAGGAACAGGCGCCCGCGCGGCCCCACCGAACCGCGCGCGAGGCTGCCGCCCGTCACCCGCACCGACGCATCCTTCAGCTCGAAGGCCTCGCGCTGGAGATCCAACTGACCGCCCAGGTAGCGGCCCACCGGCCCCGTCCCCCAGCCCGTCAACGTCAGCGCTCCATCGTTGGGCGTCACACCCTTGTAGGTGAGCCCCGGCCCTACATCCACCTGCTCACCCTGGCGCACGGACAGGCCGTAGCGCAGCCGCAGCGAGGCGCGCTCCGGCTCCAGGGGCTCGGCCCTGGCGGCCCCGTTACAGAGCAGCGCCAGGAGGAGAAAGAGCAGGCGCGGGAGGAGGTCGGTGAGGGGGATCGGGCGGCGCAAGGCCCGGCGGAGTATAGAGAAGGAGGGCAGGTGTCCCAACCCGCGATGCCGTCATTCCTTCAAGAAGCGGCGCGGATCACGGCTGGCTTCTTGCTGGAGTGGAAGTGCTTTGCTAAGCATGACGACGGTCGGTAGCGCCTCGTCTAACCTCCGGGATTCACTCCAGAAACATCGGAGCGCCGCCGTGAGCGGGGCGAGCGAACGCTGAGGAGCGCATACGCCCATGGGCACGCAACTGGTGATGTACGAAGAGGAGTTCACCAAGATCAACGCCGTTTGCGACCGGCTCACGAAGGACGCGAACGCGAAGGTGGTCTTCCTCGTCGACAAGAACGGCCAGCTCATCTCCTCGGCGGGCCAGACGCAGAACATCGACACCACGTCGCTGGCGTCGCTGACGGCCGGCAACGTGGCCGCCATGGGCGGACTGGCGAAGCTCATCGGGGAGAACGAGTTCCCCAACCAGTTCCATGAAGGGGCGAAGGACAGCCTCTACATGACCATCGTCGGCAGTCGGGTGGTGCTGGTCGTCATCTTCGACAACCGCACGAGCCTCGGTCTGGTGCGCCTTCGCATCAAGAAGGCCAGCGACGAGCTGACGAAGATCTTCGAAAGCCTCGTGAAGAAGACCGACAGCCCCGGAGCCGGTTCGCCGTTCGCCGAGATCTCCGACGACGATATCGACAACCTCTTCAGCGAGTAACCCGGGAAGCCATGTCCTTCATCAATTACTCATCCCGCGAAATCAACTGCAAGATTGTCTATTACGGGCCGGGCCTCTGCGGGAAGACCACGAACCTCCAGTACATCTACAACAAGACCGCGGCCGACACGAAGGGCAAGCTCATCTCGCTCTCCACGGAGACGGACCGCACGCTCTTCTTCGACTTCCTGCCGCTGTCGCTCGGTGAGATCCGCGGCTTCAAGACGCGCTTCCACCTCTACACGGTGCCCGGCCAGGTGTTCTACGACGCCAGCCGCAAGCTCATCCTGAAGGGCGTGGACGGCGTGGTGTTCGTCGCCGACAGCCAGATCGAGCGCATGGAGGCGAACATGGAATCGTTCGAGAACCTGCGCATCAACCTGGCCGAGCAGGGCTACGACCTGAACAAGATCCCCGCGGTCATGCAGTACAACAAGCGGGACCTGCCCAACGCCGTCACGACCGAAGAGATGCACAAGACGCTCAACCCCCGGAACATGCCGGAGTACCAGGCCGTGGCTCCGACGGGCGTGGGCGTCTTCGACACGCTCAAGGCCGTGGCGAAGCTGGTGCTCACGGAGCTGCGCAAGGGCGGTTGATCCACGCCTGCTTCCCTGCCTGGCGGGCGGCTCGCCTCCAGGCAGCCCCCGTCAAAGGATGGTATGACCTCGTGCCGTCGGGCAGAGCCGCCTTCCGAGGTCGTACCGTGCGCGTCGCATCCGCCACCTTCCGTCTCCTCGCGCTCCTGAGCGCTGGCCTGTCCGGGCCGGGAGGAGCAGGTCGTCGACCTGAAGGAGAAGATCTACCGCTCCAAGGCGCGCCTGCTGCTGCTGCAGGAGACGGTGATGGGCGGCGACCTGTCCACCGGTGCCCGCGCGGTGCTGGTGCACAAGAACGAGATGGGCAACGCGTTCCAGTTGGAGTCGGTGGTGTACGCGCTGGACGGCGCGCCCATCTTCACCCAGGTGGACACGCAAGGAGACCTGAACCGGCACCAGTCGCTGGAGGTCTTCAACGGCCGCATCGTGCCGGGCCAGCACCAGCTGGCGGTGCGGCTCGTCTACCGGGGCAGCGGCTACGGCGTCTTCAGCTACCTGGAAGGCTACAAGTTCAAGGTGCAATCCAGTTACACCTTCAACGCGGAGTCCGGAAAGGTCACCACGGTGAACGTGGTGGGCGTGGAGAAGGGCGGCCTCACCACGGACCTGAAGGACCGGCCCGCGGTGCGCTACGACATCGAAGTGGCCAAGGACACGCGCACGCCGCCCAAGCCGCCCGCCACCTCCGGGACGGAAAGTGCGCCGGGCGTGGTGCCGGCCTCCACCTCCAGCGAGACGAAGTAGAGGCAGGCGCCGTGACCGCGACGCTGCCCGCCCTGGCCCTCGCCCTGTCCCTCGGGGCCGCGCCCGCGC
>SECN01000487.1 GCA_004173515.1 Myxococcaceae bacterium
GGCCATGGGTGCGGCGGAGGGTAGCGGCGTTCGCGGGCGCCCCACAACCGGAGGCGCCCCCATGACGCGAGCGACCCTTCGGCCCGTCGCTGCCCGCGCCGCGAGGCTCGCGGGCCCTTGCATGGGGCGACAGGCCGTGCGACGTCGCGGTGCATGCGACTCACCCTGCACCGTGGTGTCAGCCTGGCCGTCCTGGCCTCCGCGAAGACGGAGGCCGACCACCACGAGGACCTGGGGTGCAGCATCCAGGGGCCCACCGCGCGCCCGGTGCGCCGGTCCCAGCTTCCCCTCAAGCGGCACATCGCCGCGCTGGGCCGCGAGGGCGCGCTGCGTGAGGCCGACGCGCTGGTGCGCTGGCTGGAGGACACGCCCCGCTATGCCGCGCTTTGCGTGGGAACGAAGCGGCGCATGGGTCGACGCGTGCTGCGCGAGGACGTCCTCTTCCCGGATGCCCTGCGCCACCGTCCCCGCGTGCTGCACCTGCGCCAGGAGTCGCTGGGCCTGGACGTGCCGGTGCGCGCGAAGGACTGGCCGGTGGTGGCGGACTTGTTCGCCGCGCTTGCTCGGGGCGCGACGCCGGAGGAGTTGCGCGGCCTGTCCGTCGCGCCGGTCGTGGATGAACTGCTGGGCGACCTGTCCCAGGCCGGCTGGCTCGTGCGGCATGAGGGGCCGGTGGAGGTGCCTGGGCCCGGGGCCCTCTTCGTGGGGCACAACACGGTGTTGGTGGCGGGCAGGCAAGGGCGCGTGCTGGTGGATCCGTACTTCCGTCCCGCGGGTGTGGCGGACCTGCCCGGCTACGCGCCGTTGCAGGCGGGCGACCTGGGGCGGGTGGACGCGGTGGTCATCACCCATTCACACGGGGACCACTTCCACCTGGGCTCGCTGCTGCCGCTGCCCCGCGACACGCGCATCTTCGTGCCGACGGTGGCGCGCGAGAGCCTCTTCTCCACGGACTGCGCGCTGCGGCTCACGCAACTGGGCTTCACGCGCGTGGAGGCCCTGCGCTGGGGTGACACGCGGCAGGTGGGCGACGTGACGGTGCGCGCGCTGCCCTTCCACGGCGAGCAGCCCACCGACGGCGAAGGGCCGCACCCCGGCCTCTTCAACGAGGGCAACACCTGGCACCTGAGCACGCCGGACTTCTCCGCCGCCTTCTTCGCGGACGCGGGCCATGACGTGCGTGGGGACATGGACGCGGTGTGCCGCGAGGTGCTCAAGGAGCGGGGCCCGGTGGACGTGCTCTTCTGCGGCGTGCGCGGCTTCCGGCTGCCGCCCATCTTCTTCGGCTTCACCACGCTGGATGCCTTCCTCGTCAACGTGCCGCGCGACGCGCTCACCACGCCGCAGCGGTTGATGGCGGGGCCGGAGGAGGCGCTGCGCTACGGAGCGCTCCTGGGCGCGCGCTACGTGGTGCCCTGCGCGGACGGCGGCGCCCCCTGGTACTGGCGCGAGGGCATGGGGCCTCGCTACGAGGGCTATCCGGGCGAGCCCGTCACGGGGGCCAGTTCGCTGGATGAGAACCCGGACGCGGATCCATATCCGGAGCGACTGGCGGAGGTGCGCAAGGAGCAGGGCGAGGGCCCGAAGGCGCTCCTGCTGCGACCCGGTGAGGCGTTGAAGTGGCGCGGCGCCCGGTCTCCGGAGGTGCGGCGCACGCCCGGCTTCGAGTGGCCCTTCGGGGACTGGCGTCAGACGGCGTTGGTGGAAGCGCCTCGCAAGGCGCCGCGCACGCGCCAGAGGGCGCCCAGGTAGAGCAGGCCCAGCGCGACGAGGCAGCCGATGCCCAGCGCCACGTAGCGGCGGATGAGGTGGCTGATGTTCCAGCCGTGGGTCTGCACCAGCTTGCTCGGGTCGCTCAGGCCCACGCCCTCGATGGTGCCGAAGGGGATGCGCTCCACATGGGAGAGCGCGGCCCACCACTGCTCGAAGCCATCCATGAAGGCCGCCGCGCCGATGACGATGAAGCCCCAGCGCAGCGCGTGCTTGCGCAGGTAGTGCTCCGGGGGCACGTAGAACGTGGCCATGAGCAGCGTGCCCAGCACCATCATTCCCGCGTCACCTCCGAAGGTGAACAGGGCCTGACCCTGCATGCGGTCCAGGCCCAGCGTGCCCACGGCCTGCGCCAGCAGCAGCACCGCGCCCGCGCCCAGCCACATCCACTGACGACGCTTCCAGCCCTGATACGTGAGGGCCGCGAGCAATCCCGCCAGGGCCAACGGGATGAAGACCGAGCGCTCCTCCGACACCGATGTGACCCACAGCGAAGGGGTGGCGCTGAAGCCGCAGAACCAGGCGGTGACGGCATGCCCCAGCTCATGCAAGGGCATGGTGAGGAAGATGCGCAGGAAGCCGCCGAAGCCCGGTGAGCGGACCGCGAGGCCGGCGACGAGGAGCACCGCGGGAAGAACCCACAGTCGCAGGCGCGCCTCGGAGCGCGACTCCGCGGCGTCGCCGTCGTCGAACGTGATGTCGGAGGTCGCGCGTTCAGGCATCGCAGCGACGTGGGGCGGAACGAACGTGGGGGACGCGTGCGCCTCCAGCGCTTCGCGCAGCGCGAGCCGCTGATCCTCGACCTCCCGCAGGGCCGCGTCCCGTTTCGCGGCGTCCCGTGCTTCCGCCTGTCGGGCGGCGGCGCGGGCCTCGGCGCGCAGGTAGATGACGCCGCAGCTCGGGCACTCGGGCCCCGCCGCGCGCGGGGCTCCACAGCGGGGGCAGGGGGTGGATGGATCGCTCACGGAACCAGGACTCTAGGTGTGATGCCGGGGGGACGAAAATCCGGGCGGTGATGCGAGGGTGCCTCTCGAACAGACACGGGAGACCTTGACGCCCCGGCCGTGCTCGCCCATGTCCAGGGGATGGCCGACGCCGAGCTGGACATCCGCACGCGGGGACGGACCGCTCCCGGGCGCCTGCGCGCGCTGGACGCGTACCTGTGCCACTTCGAATCCTCGCTCCTCACGCGCGAAGACGACGCCTGGGCCCGCGCTGTCTTCGTGGACGTGGGCTTCGGTGAACACCCCTGGACCACGCTGGAGAGCGCCGCCGCCTTCCGCGCGCTGAACCCCGAACTGACCGTCATCGGCGTGGAGCTGGACGCGGAGCGCGCCAGCGCCGCCGCGCGCACCCACGCGGATGCGCGCACGCACTTCCGGGAAGGAGGCTTCGCGCTGCCCCTGTCGCCGGACGAGCCCGCCCGCCTCGTGCGCGCCATGAACCTGCTGCGCCAGGGCCCGCAGGAGCGCATCCCGGAGGTGCACCGCACGCTGTCCCACCCGCTGCTGCCGTCGGGCCTGCTCGTGGAGGGCAGCTCCGACACGGACGGGGCGGTGCTCGTGGCCCACCTGCTGCGTCGTGTCACCGGTGACGCCACCCCCATGCGCGAGAGCCTCCTGTTCCACACCGACTTCTCCCGGGGCTTCGCGCCCCTGCTGCTGCGCGACTGGCTGCCCCGCGACCTGCGCCGCCGCGTCCGTCCGGGCGAGCCCGTGCACGCCTTCTTCCAGACCTGGGAGTCCGCGTGGAAGGCCGCGCGCGCCGCCGGCCACACCGCGCCGCCCGACGCCTTCGCGGAGTCCGTGCTGCGTCTGGCCATGACGACTCCCGGGGTCGCCACCGACGCCTGGCTGCTGACCCACGGCTGTCTGCGTTGGAGCCCGCCCGGCGGCATTCCGCCCTGACGGAACCCTGCTTGGGGGAGCAATCGTCTTGGGGGACTGGACGCAATCGCAGCGGGAAAAGGTATTCTGTCCGGAATTGCCCTCCGGGCGTCACCCGGGCTTCCGGAAGGCAGACGGCTCATCATGAACAGGCACCTTCTGACGCTTCTCACCGCGGGGCTGATGGCCAGCACCTCGGCCGCCGGTCCCGCTGCCCCTGGTGCGGGTGGCGGTCTCTTCGCGCAGCGTCTGCGACAATCCCGTCGTTCCTCCGCGCGCCCTCGCGGTGAGTCCGACCCCGCGAATCTGGAGCATGAGATGGAAGAGGCGGCCTTCTCCGATGAGGCCCCCGCGGCAGTCATCGCGGCCCGTCCCCCCGTGTTGCTGTTCTCCGCCAACTTCTACGGCACCCTGGCCGCGGCGCGCTGTCTGGGCCGCCACGGCGTGGACGTGACGGTGGCGGACACGGGCCGACTGGGCCCGGCCAGCTATTCGCGCTTCGTCAGCCGCCGCGTGCAGTGCCCGCCGGAGTCCCAGCCGGAGGCCTTCCTCCAGTGGCTGGTGGACTTCGGCCTGCGCGAGCCCGTCAAGCACGTGCTCTACCCGACGAGCGACGAGCTGGCGTGGCTCATCGCCGCGCACCGCCCCAAGCTGGAGGACCTCTTCCACCTCTACGACCCGGGCGTGGACGCGGTGTACGGGCTGCTCAACAAGCGCCGCCTCTACGAGGTGGGCACGGAGGTGGGCCTGCACCTGCCGCGCACCTGGTTCCCCCAGTCGGAAGCCGACCTGGAGCAGGTGCGCCGCGAGGCGAGCTTCCCCGTCCTGCTCAAGCCCACGACGCAGATCCTCCACGCCACCCACCGCAAGGGCCAGCCGGTGGCGTCCCCGGCGGAACTGGCGAGCGAGTACCGCGAGTTCGCCCGCGACACGTACGCGCCCATGCTCGTGAAGTTCGACCCGGCCGTCGTGAACCCCATGGTGCAGGAGTTCCACCCGGAGGCGGCGGAGGGCATCTACAGCCTCTCCGGCTTCGTGGACGCGTCCGGCGAGCTCTTCGAGGCCCGCGCCGCCATGAAGGTGCTCCAGCGTCCGCGCAAGCTGGGCGTGGGCGTCTGCTTCGAATCCGCCCCGCTGCGCCCGGATCTGGTCCAGGGCCTCACGCGGCTGTGCAAGCGGCTGGGCTACCACGGCGTCTTCGAGGTGGAGTTCATCCAGACGAAGGACTCCTACCTCCTCATCGACTTCAACCCACGCTTCTACGGGCAGATGGGCTTCGACATCGCGCGCGGGCTGCTGTTCTGCAACCGCATCGCGCTGGAGATGCTGCTCAACCTCCAGCGGCTGTCCGGCGCGCTGCCGGCCAGCGAGGCCCGGCAGTGGCGGCAGTGGCTCAACACCCACCGGGAGAAGGCGGTGGATCCGCTCATCGACCGGGACGACATGATGCCCGCGGCGGTGGAGCTGGCCACCATCGCCTACGGGTCCGCGCGCCACCCGCGCGCCTTCCTCCGGATGATGGTCTTCAACCGGAGTTGAGGCGCGGCGGACGACGGGGCGGCTGCTAGCTGGCGGCGCGGGAGGCCACGGGGGCCGGCGCATCGAAGGTGATGAGGTCCTCGTTCTTCTCCGCCCGGCGCAGCACGCGCACCTTGCCGCCCTCCACGGCGACGATGGCCGGCTGCGGGAAGGAGAAGGAGGTGCCGAAGGGCACGAAGTACGCGCCCGCGTCCATGATGGCCAGCGTGTCGCCCACCTTCAGCTCCGGCAGCCGCACCGCGTGGTACAGCGTGTCGCCCGGGGTGCAGATGGGGCCCACCACCGTGTACGCCCGGTGCGCGGGCGCGTCCGGACGCTCGACGTGGAAGAGCTGGTGGTACTCGTTGCGCACGCACTCCGCATGGTTGATGCCCATGTCGAGCACCGCCCAGGTGCGCTCGCCGCCGTCCTTCAGCGCGTGCACGCGGCCCAGCAGCAGCTGCGTGTTGCCCGTCATCGCGCGGCCCGGCTCCAGGAAGATGCGCGGACGCGCGCGGCCCTGCTTCGCGTAGTGCGCTTCCACCTGCGACACCACCTTCGCCACGTAGCGCTCGATGGAGAGCGCCGCCGCGAAGTCCGGCGCGGGCAGGTCGCGCTGGAAGGTGAGGTTGAGCCGCCAGTCCTTGTTCTCGATGTGCTCCACCGTCGGCGTGCAGAGGCTGCCGCCCAGGTCCAGCACCTCCAGGTTCAGGCCCAGCTCCCGGTGCAGCTCGTCCGCGAAGTCCAGCACGGCGCCGACGAAGCCCTCCAGCTCCGCCTCCGTGCGGATGAGCTCGCCCCGGTGCGCGTGCAGGCCCACCACGTCCAGCGTGCCCGCCGCCAGCGCCTTGCGGTACGCCAAGAGCGCCATGCCGCCCGCGATGGGCGTGCCGAACTGCGACGTCCAGCCCTGCGCCGTCGTCACCCGCACCGCGACGCGCGGGCGCTTGCCCAGCTCCGCCGCGTGCCGCGAGAACACGTCCAGCTCCTCCACGTGGTTCGCCGCCAAGAGGCCGATGCCGCGCGTAATCGACTCGCGGATGGACGCGTCCGACTTCACCGGGCCGTTGTAGACGATGCGCTCCGGCGCCACGCCCAGCTTGAGCGCGAGCCACAGCTCGTAGGCGGAAATCACTTCCGCGCCCACGCCCCGCGCGTGCAGCGCGGACAGCACGCCGGGCACCGGGTTGGTCTTGTACGAGTAGTACACCTCGCAGCCGCCCGCGGCGCCCGGGGGCACCGCCTGGAACGCCGCCGCGTTGCGGTTGAGCGCGGCCAGGTGCACGACGTGCAGCGGCGAGCCGTGCTCCTTCACCAGGTCCGTCAGCGACACGCCTTCCAGGAACAGGCCCTGGCCGGGGCGCGACTCCAGGCTCCACGTCTCCGGGGGGAGGAAGGCGCGCGCGGGGGCCATCGCGCGCTGCACCACGGGCCCCAGGGTCTGCTTCAACTGCCGCTTGGCGGTTCCAACGAGACGACGACGCAGGCTCACGGTGGGGGCCCTTTCAGGAGGCGCGGGGCAGCTTGAGGGGGAGGTAGCGCGTGAGCTCGAAGCGCTTCTTCAGCGCGCGCGTGGCCAGTTGCAGGAGCCGGTACTCCAGCTCCCCGTGCTCACGCCGGTACTTGTTGTGGATGATGGCGTTGGACTCCGCCACGGACTTCTCCACCTTCTCGCCCTTCTTGCCCAGGTCGTGCATCAGCGACGGCTTGCCCACCCGGTAGTTGAGGATGGGGCGGTTCACGTAGACGTGGCCGTAGCGGCGGATGCCACGCATGTAGAAGTCCACGTCCTCGTAGACGGGGATGTTCGGATCGAACCCGCCCAGCGGCTGGAAGTGGTCGCGGCGCACCATGCACGCGGAGTTCACGTACAGCGTGCCCAGGAACAGGATGTGCGCCACCGTCCACGCGCTGTTGGGCGTGGTGGCGCCCACCCGGGCGACGCGCTCGAAGTAGCTGCTCTTGTCCTCCAGCCACTCCGGGTCCTCGCTGAAGGGCACCACCCAGCCCACCGCCACGCCCGCGTCCGGCCGGGCATCCAACGCGGACACCATCGCCTTCAGCGCGCCTTCGGCCAAGAGGTCGTCGTCGTCCAGGAAGTGCAGGTAGCGGCCCTTCGCCAGCGTGGCGCCGTGGTTGCGCACCAGCGCGGGGCGGCCCTTGGACGGCACGTCCTGCTTGAAGTAGCGCACGCGCGCATCGCCAATGCCTTGCACCGCGTCACGCGCGGTGCCCTCGGGCGAATCGTCCAGGACCAGCACCTCCACCTGGACGCCTTCCTGACGCAGCGCGGAGTGGATGGCCTCCACCACTTCCTTCTCGCGCTTGTACGTCGGCATCACCACCGAGACGTCAATCTGGGACATGCCGGACTTATACCGGTCACGCCCCACGACTGAGAAGTCAGCCGGAGGACTCCTTGTCCCAGGAGACCTGGGGCGACGGGGCATTTGGCCACTGGGGCATTGCGCCCCGGCCTCCGCCCCCGTGT
>SECN01000488.1 GCA_004173515.1 Myxococcaceae bacterium
GCCGGGGGTGGATTGGTGGGTGTGGTGCACGAAACACAGCTATTGGCCGCCTGGGGGGCGGATCCGTTGGCGCAGGTGTCGGATGTGATGGCGCGCGTGCGCAAGACGCAGTTGAGGAGCAACGGGAGGCGGCCCATCCATCAGGCCCGCCTGGCTGCTCGCCCACCGCGGAGGCCGAAGCTTTTCTGAAGGGACGGGGTTCCGGGCGGAAGTAGAGTGGGGCGTCGTGTCCGAAGCCGCCCCCGCCGCCTGGTCCGTGTACATGCTGCGCTGTCGCGACGGCACGCTCTACACGGGCGCCACCAACAACCTGGAGCGCCGGCTGGCCACGCATGGGCGTGGCAAGGGCGCGGCCTATACGCGGGCCCGGTTGCCGGTGACGCTGGTGTGGAGCGAGCCCGCGCAGGACCGGAGCGCCGCCCTGCGCCGGGAGGCCGCCATCAAGCGGCTCACGCGCGCGGACAAGCTCCGGCTCTTCGCGCGGCGGCCCGGCCGGCGCTAACGCATGCGCCCCTGCCTTGTTGGGCGGGCGGATTTTAAATGCGCGACGGGGTGCCGGCCGCGCGACACCGCGCGCGCGGCTTCGGGGTGTTTCATCGCATGGTGATGATCCACCCGGGGCCTCCGGGTGGGTGTACGGATTCCGGGGGTCGATCTAGGGTGTGGACGTTCCTTGCAGGGAGAAGTCCATGCTCCGGTCGTGCTCTTCCGTGTTCGTCTTGTTTGCGTTGGGATTGGGGGTTCAGGGGTGCGGCGAGCCCAACCACCAGCCCGTCATCACCGCGGGGCCCCGGCCCCTGGGCTCACCGTCGACGGTGGGGGGCCTGAGGTTCGAGGAGGGGACGGTCATCCAGCTCCAGCTCGAGGTGAAGGACGCGGACCAGGACGAGATCTTCTACCTCTGGTCGCAGGTGCCCGTGAACCCGGCGGGGGCGTTCAGCAGCACCACGGTGGCCACGCCCACCTGGACGGTGCCGCCGCGGCCCGACAATCCGAACCAGGCCATCCACCTCAACGTGGAGGTGAAGGACGGCAACGGGGGCGTGCTGCTGGGCCAGTCGCCGGACATCTACGTCATCCCCAAGCAGTAGCTGCCCGCCGGGGATGCAGGCGGGCGGGGCGCGGAGCCTAGCCCGCGACGGTGGCGGAGGGAGGCGTGGAGCCGGGCCGCTGCTTCGAGCGGCCCCGGATGGCGACCAGGATGGCCGCCACCAGGCCCACGCCCGACCCGATGGCCGCGCCCATCAACTGCGAATGCATCAGCGACGCCGTCACGCTGCGCACCACCTCCGGCAGGTTGCACATGGTCTGCGCGGCGAGCGGCGTGCTGTTGTTCCACTCGATGTACGAGGGGGCCGTCAGTGACGCGACGAGGGTGCCCAGCAGCGTTCCGGCCAGGATGAAGATGAGGAATGTCTTGAACAGGGCCATGGGAGGGACCTCCTCGGCGGGTGGGCGGCGGGCCGTCCCTTAGTATGCGTCCGCCCGCCGCGAAAGGGGCGAAGGCATGCTAAGGGAGCAGGTGTGCCGCTCCTGCCACTCGCCATCCTGTTCGGGGTCGTCTCGCTCGCGTGCGCGGTCACCCTGTTGATCCACGCCTTCCGCCGCAGCGTGGGCACGGGGGTGATGGTGCTGCTCATCCCCTGCTACATGCTCGTGTACGCCTTCAGCCAGTTCGAGCACCCGCGCAAGAACCTCATCGTCGCCGGCTTCCTGGCCAGCACGGTGCTGACGGCGGTGTTCCTGGGCATGGGCGCGCACGGGCTCGCGGCGGTGGCGGCGCGCACCCCGCCTCCCGGCTTCTAGCCCTCCCCTTGATGGTCGCGCCCCTGGCCCCCGTTTCGGACGCGCGCTGTGGCCAGCACCCGGCCGTGGCCGCGGTGGCCCTGTGCGAGCGCTGCGGCGGCTTCCTGTGCGGCGCGTGCACGGAGGTGCTGGAGGAGACGGCCTGGTGCGAGCCGTGCGCCGAGCGGCGCTGGCAGGACACGCGGCCGTGGCGCGGAGGGCAGGCGCTGCTGGTGGCCAACCTCCTGGGGCTGTTGTTCCTCGCCGCGCCGGTGGTCTTCCTGTCGTGGACGACGCGGCCCGGAGAGCTGGCCGGGGTCGAAACGACGCTCGAGCTGCTGGGGTGGACGCTGGCGGCGGGCGTGGGCGGCGTCGCCATCTCCACCTGGAAGTTGGGGCGCCACGAACGGGCAGGCGCGCCTCCGGGGTGGGCGGGCCTGGCGCGCGGGCTGCGCATCCTGGCCGCGCTGAACCTGCTGGGCGTGGCGCTCTGGGGCGCGTTCGCCGTCCACCTCATGTCCTTGAGGCACTGAGGGCCCGGGGACGCCCTGTCACACGCCGCGCGCGTTGGGGTCCCAGAGGTACTTGTGCATCTGGAGCTGGAAGCGGACGGGGAGCCGGTCCTCGATGATCCACTCCGCCAGCTCGCGCGGGTGGAGCTTGTCGAAGATGGTGGAGCACAGGACGCTGTAGGGCTTGGAGCCCAGGCGGTGCTCGGTGATGAGCGCGCGCGACCACTCGTAGTCCTCGCGCGAACCGATGACGAGCTTGAGCTCGTCGTTGGCGTTCATCGACACGAGGTTGCGGTAGTCATTGCGGTCGCACTCGCCCGAGGACGGCGTCTTCATGTCCACGATTTTATGGACGGCCGGGGGCACGAGCCGCACGTCGATGGCGCCGCTCGTCTCCAGGAGCACCTTGAGGCCCGCGTCGAGCAGCGACTCCATCAGCGGATACACGCCGGGCTGGAGCAGGGGCTCGCCGCCCGTCACCTCCACCGCGGGGGTGTTGAGCGCCAGGATTTCCGTGACGATGTCCGCGTTCTTCCTGCGGCTGCCGCCGTGGAAGGCGAACTCGCTGTCGCAGTAGGTGCAGCGCAGGTGGCAGCCCGTGAGGCGGATGAAGGCGCAGAGCAGCCCGGCGTGGGAGGACTCCCCCTGGAGGGAGAGGTAGATCTCCTTCACCACCACGGAGTCGGCGGTGGGGACGCGGCGGGGCTCGATGTGCGGGCGTGCGGCGGGCATGGGCGTGCTTGCGGAAAAGGGGCGCATCAAGCGCACCCGGAGGCCGTGGGTCAAGCCCGGTGGGCCATTCCGGGAGGAACGCCCCCCAAAGGGCGGGGAATTCCAGGTCGGTCGCCTGCTTCGGCGGGGCTCAGGAGGTGGACGGTGGGCGGCGGGCCTTCACCCGGTCGATGAAGGTGTCGATGAGGTGCCTTGCGATGCTCAGCCGGGGCGGGATGCGCGGCAGGTCGTCCACGTCGAACCAGCGGGCCTCGGCGATCTCCTTGCCGTCCACGGTGATGTCGCCGCCCGCGTACTCGGCCATGAAGCCCACCATCAGCGAGCGGCCGAAGGGCCACGGCTGGCTGCCGAAGTAGGTGAGGTCCTTCAGGTCCACACCCACCTCCTCCTTCACCTCGCGCAGGACGGTCTCCTCCAGCGACTCGCCAGGGTCCACGAAGCCGGCGACGGTGCTGAAGAACGGCTCGGGGAAGGTGGCGTTACGCGCCAGCAGCATCTGGTCGCCCCGGGTGATGAGGACGATGACCGCAGGCGAGATGCGCGGGTAGTAGGGCGTGTGGTCCACCGGGCAGCGTCGGGCGCGCTCCCCCGCGACGAGCTGCGTGGGGGTGCCGCACTTGCCGCAGAAGCGGTGGGTGAGGTCCCACTCCGCGATGGACAGCGCGCGCCCGGCGACGGCGAAGGTGGCTTCGTCCACCTGCTTGTAGAGCGTGCGGGCGGGGATGAACTTCATCCCTTCAGGCGGCGCGAAGTCCCCGGGCACGGGCACGGCGTAGCAGTCCGTGTCGTCGAGCACGCCCAGGAAGTGGGCGCTGGCGGCGAGCTCCGGCAGGTCCGCGCACCGGGGCAGGGAAGGGGTGCCGTCGCGGTCGGACACCAGCAGATCCATGCCGCGCGCGGGGAACAGGAGCGCGGTGTCGCGCGAGCGGGCAGGCGGGTCGTATCCGGGCTGGAAGCGTTTCAGGGGGCTCACGGGGCCACCTTAACGGACGGCGCGCCGGGGCGCCGCGCGCTATGCTGACGCACCTCTCGTCGCCGGGGCTCGGGGCCCGGGGAGTCACACGTGAACGCCATCATCCTCCGGCTGGTCTGCGGCCTGCTCTTCGCGGGCATGGTGTTGGGCGTGGTGACCCATCCCCCCAAGGACCTCACGCAGGGCCTGGGCATGATGTTGCCGGCGACGATGCTGCTGGGCGTGGCGCTGAAGGGGCCCAAGGGCCGCTCGCGCCTGCCAACGAAGAGGCGCGCCCCGCCCGTCCCTCCGGCAGCCGGTGGGACGCCCGGCGTCTGAAGGCGTCCCCCGGGCTTTCCGGAGCGTGGGTCAGTAGACGGCCAGCAGTTGCACGTCGAAGACGAGCACGGAGTCGCCGGGGATGACGGGCGGAGAGCCCGCGCCGCCGTAGCCCAGGTCGGAGGGGATGACGAGCTTGCGCTTGCCGCCCACGCGCATGCCGACGATGCCCTTGTCCCAGCCCTCGATGACGCGGCCCTGCCCCAGGTTGAAGGAGAAGGGCTGGTTGCGCGGGATGCTGCTGTCGAACAGCGTGCCGTTGGGCAGCCACCCGGAATAGTGCACCTGGACGATCTTCCCGGAGACGGCCTCCGCGCCGGTGCCGACCGTCAGGTCCTGCGTGTAGAGCCCGGAGTCGCTCTTGTTCATCGCGGCCAGGTCCACGCTCAGCGAATCGGCGTAGGTCACCTTGGCGGGGTCACCGGAGGAGGAATCGCCACAGCCCGCGAGGGCCAGCACGGCACACAGCAGAAGGGATCGAAGCATGGCCCGCAGCCTGCCCGGCACGCGCGCCCCGGGAAAGGGGGAAGGGACGCGCGTGCCGGGCAGGCTGCGGGCCATGCTTCGATCCCTTCTGCTGTGTGCCGTGCTGGCCCTCGCGGGCTGTGGCGATTCCTCCTCCGGTGACCC
>SECN01000489.1 GCA_004173515.1 Myxococcaceae bacterium
ATGCCGGCGTGGCCGCGGCCACGGTGGTGCTCCAGACGAAGTGAAGCAGGAAGGACTGAAGCCATGCAGCGCGTGCTCACCGCCGTCCAGATGCGTGAAGCCGAAGCGGCCGCCCAGGACCGTCATGGGATGCCCTCCGGGTTGTTGATGGAGAACGCGGGCCGGGCGCTCGCGGACGCCGCCCGGAGCGTCGCGGGCCCGGGCGGGCGCTTCACCGTGCTCTGCGGCCCCGGCAACAACGGCGGGGACGGGCTCGTCGCCGCGCGCTTCCTGCTGGAGGGTGGGGCTCGCGTGGTGGTGTCGCTGGTGGGGGACACGGCGAAGCTCACCGCCGAGTCGAAGCGCAACCTCCAGGCGCTGGAGGGCTTCGGCGAATCGCCGCGCGCCTTCGAAGCGCTGCCGGAGTCGGGCGCGGGCGACGTGATTGTCGACGCGCTCTTCGGCACGGGCCTGCGCCGCGCGCCGGAGGGGGCGTTCGCGGATGCGATCGGCACCGTGGCGCGGTGGCGGAGAGCGGGCGCGAAGGTGGTGGCGGCGGACGTGCCGTCGGGCCTCCAGAGCGACACCGCGGAGCCCTTCGCGCTGTGCGTGGAGGCGGACGTCACGGTGGCCTTCGGGTTCCTGAAGCCCGCGCATGAGCTGGAGCCCGGCGCGTCGCTGTGCGGGGAAGCGGGGCGGGGCTCGTGACGGTGGCCACGCGCGCGGAGGCGCTGCCGTGGGTGATGGCGCACTCGCCGGAGATCATGGGCATTGCCCTGCCGGGAGAGGGGCCGCTGGGCAAGGGTGACCTGGAGGCGCTCAAGGGCGCGCTGGAGGGCAAGGACGCGCTGGTGATGGGGCCGGGCATTCCCCGGGGGCCGGAGACGGGCGCGTTGATTGGCGACCTGCTGGCGGCGGTGGACGTGCCCGCGGTGCTGGACGCGGACGCGCTCAATGCCATCGCGGAGGACCTCACGGTGCTGCGCCGGGCGAAGGGCCCCGTGCTGCTCACGCCGCACCCGGGGGAGATGGCCCGGCTGTGGGGAAGGACGACGAAGGACGTGCAGCAGCACCGCGTGGGCGTGGCGCTGAACATGGCCACGTCGCTCAACGTCACGGTGGTGCTCAAGGGCTCGCGCACGCTCATCGCGGAGCCGGGCGGGCGCGTGTTCATCAACCCTACGGGCAACGCGGGCATGGCCACCGGTGGCACCGGCGACGTGCTGTCGGGCGTCTGCGGCGCGCTGCTCGCGCAGGGCATCAAGCTGCCCAAGGCGGCGTGGGCAGCGGTGTACGCGCACGGACTCGCGGGCGACCTCGCGGCGAAGCGGCGCGGGATGATGGGCCTCATCGCCACGGACCTGCTGGAGGACCTGGGTTCGGTCTGGCTGCGGTGGGGACGATGAGCGAGCCCACGCTCACGCGGCGCCTCGTGTCTCCGTCGCCGGAGGAGACGCACCGGCTGGGCGTGAAGCTGGGCAGGTTGCTTGAGCCCGGGGACTTCGTGGGACTCGTGGGCGACCTGGGCGCGGGCAAGACGCACCTGGTGCGCGGCGTGGCGGAAGGGGCGGGTGTGCCGAAGTCCGAGGTGGCCAGCCCCACCTTCGCCATCGTGTATCCGTACGAGGGGCGCATCCCGCTGTACCACGCGGACCTGTACCGACTGGCCGACTACGAGGAGCTGTACGCCACCGGCTTCGTGGACATGGTGGCCGACAACGACCGGGCGATGCTGGTGGAGTGGCTGGACCGCATCCCCCAGGCCGCGCCGCGCGAGTTCCTGCGCATCTCGCTGCGCCATGCCGGGGAGGCCGAGCGGAGCCTGGAGGTCGAGGCCTTCGGCGCGCGTCCCGCCGCGCTGCTGGAGGCGTGGCTCGGCTGAAAGCAGCGCCGTCAGGCCGCGCTGCTGTGGTTCGGCTCCGGCGCGTGCGGGTTCAGCACGCCTTCGGCCAGCGTCTGCACCTTCCAGCGACGGAAGACGAGCCGCGCATCCACGCCCACCACGTCCTCTTCATCCACCGGCACCCAGTAGGGGCCGCCGCACAGCGACTCGCTGGCGACCAGGAACTGCTGGAGCGGCACGTCCGTGTTGGGCGCGCGCAGCGCTTCGGGGCAGCTTCCGAGGCCGGCGGAGATGAAGAGCGTGCGGTTGCGGCGCGTGGCCACCATCGCCTCGCCGTCCGTGACGAGGAAGTTCATCGCGGAGCGCTCCTTCGGCTCGCGGCTCCCCGGGACGTCCGTCATCGTGGACACGAGCGTCATCGTCTCCGCGAGCGCTTGCGCCATCGACTCCACGGGCACCGGGCCGTCGAGCGGACCGCGCTGCGCGAGCCGCGAGAGGAACAGATAGAAGCAGCGCTCGCTGTCCGTGGTGCCCTTGATGTTGACGCGCAGCTCCGGGTGGATGAGCGCCTCCACGGCGGCCTTGTGCTTCGCGAACTCGCGCAGCGTGCCGTTGTGCACGAACGACCAGCGGCCGAAGTGGAACGGGTGCGAGTTGCGGATCTCCACCGCGCCCACGCTCGCGAGCCGGATGTGCGCCACCACGGTGCGCGCGGACACCTGGCTGGACACCCGCTCGAAATCAGGGTCGCTGTGGGCGGGGCCCACGCCATGCGCGACGAGGGGCGAGCATTCCTGCCCGTACGAGGCGATTCCCCAACCGTCCTTGTGCTCACGCGACTGGATGAGGAGCGAATTCCTCTCCGTCACCAGGGCGGTATGGACAGCAGCGGGGACCGCGGATCTGAATCCAAATAGTCGGCACATGGTGGCAGCTGATCTCTACAACGGCCGGCCCACGAAGGAAGTTCCGCTTGCCCCCTCGTACGATGCCCGTTGTTCAGCGGCACCCACTCAGGGACAACAATCCATCCGCGCGCGACACACCACCTGTCCTGCCTTCACCACCACTCGCGCGTGGCTGATACCCAGATGATAAGGCAGGTGCCGGTAACTGCGACACCCGAAGACCACCAGGTCGCCCGCGTCACCGACGGCCAGTCTTCCCTGTCGTTGCAACCCCAAGCATTGCGCGGCGCCCCGTGTGGCGGCCCAGTACGCCTCGGCGGCCGTCAGGCCGTTCTCCAGGCAGGCGAGCCCCAGCACCAGCGCCAGGTTTTCCGTCATGGAGGAACCGGGATTCACGTTGGAACCCAAAGCAATGTTGACGCCCGCGTCGCGCAGCTTCCGGCCGGGCGCGTAGGGGCGCATGCGCAGGAAGAGGGTGGAGGTGGGCACGAGCACGGCGGTGACGTTGGCGGCGGCGAGCGCGCGGATGCCTTCGTCCGTCACCTGCTCCAGGTGGTCGGCGCTGGAGGCGCCCACTTCCGCGGCGAGCGCGGAGGCCCCGCAGGCGGTGAGCTGATCCGCGTGCAGGCGCGGCGTGAGGCCCAGCGCCTTGCCCGCGAGCAGCAGGCGGCGTGACTCGTCCACGGTGAAGGCGCTCTCCTCCGTGAAGACGTCGCAGAAGCGCGCCAGCCCCTCGCGCGCCACGGCGGGGAGAATCTCGTTGATGCACAGGTCCAGGTAGTCGCCGCGCCGGCCCTGGTACTCCGCCGGCACCGCGTGCGCGCACAGCAGCGTGGGCACCAGCTCCAGCGGTGACAGCGCGCCCAGCCGCTTCACCGCGCGCAGCATCTTGAGCTCATCCGCCAGCGACAGGCCGTAGCCGCTCTTCACCTCGGCGGTCGTCACGCCCTGCGCGAGCAGCCGCTCCAGGCGGGGCAGGGCGAGCCGGGCCAGCTCCTCCTCGCTGGCCGCGCGCGTGGCGCCCACCGTGTTGACGATGCCGCCGCCCGCTCTGGCGATCTCCAGGTACGTGGCGCCCTGGTTGCGCAGGTCGAACTCCGCGGAGCGCTCGCCCGCGAAGACCAGGTGCGTGTGCGGATCCACGAAGCCCGGGCCCACGAAGCCGCCCTCCGCGTCGATGACTTCCGTCGCCTCCGTGAGCGAGCCCTCCGGCAGGTCGGCTTCCTGGCCCACGAAGGCCACGCGGCCCTGGCGGATGCCCACGCAGGCGGCCGGGCGCGGGGTGAGGGCCAGCTCGGCGGGCTCGCGGTGCGTGCCCTCCACCGTGAGCACCTCGGAGGTGTTGCGAACCCACAGGTCGAGCGCTTGCGTCATGTGTCAGCGTCCTCCACGCACACCGGCGATGGGCACGTTCCAACTGGCGCCGTTCGCGCGCGCCCGGCCGTAGCCGCCGGACACCTCCAGCTTCGACTTGCCTTGCTCGCCCAGCGAGATCTGCGCGGCCACCACCGCGCCGTAATAGAAGCCCGTCACCTGCGAGCCGGGGTTCACCAGGGACTGGTTCACCCCGAAGAACGGCACCAGCCCCAGCGACATGCCGGACTCCGGCTGCACGGTGAAGGCGCAGGTGCCCTCCAGGCCGAACAGGCTGCTGGTGCTGTTCCTGTCGCCCAGGCCGAAGTCGGACGCGCCCCGCACCGCGAACGCCGGGGCCAGGCCCACCGTCGGCGACCCGATGTAATACGACAAGCCCGAGTACAGGCCGTAGCCCGGCACCGGCGCGAGGAAGAACTCCCCCTGCAACCCCACGTGCAGCGACAGCCGCTCATCCAGCGGCAGCGTCACCGCGCCGTCGAAGGCGAGGCCCCACTGGTCTGAAACGAAGGGCTTCGCGTCGCCCTGGAAGGGGTTGTCCAACTCCCCGCGCTCGGACAGCTGCGGGGCGTTGAGCCGGGGGCCGGAGCGGAAGCCGATTTGATAGAAGCGCTCGTTGGACATGCCCGGACCCATGCGCATCACCATGGGTCCGGTGGTGGTGGGCGTGCAGGCCGCGAGCCCGCCCAACACCCCCGTCATCAAGAACGCGCGGATCCGGCTTGGCATCCGTCGCACTCTAGGCGGTGAGGCCCGGGATGCGCACGCCCCGCTCCTTCGCGACGTCGGTGGCCTCCGTGTAGCCGGCGTCCGCGTGGCGCAGGACACCCATGGCCGGGTCGGAGGTGAGCACGCGCTCGATGCGGCGCGCGGCCTCCGGCGTTCCGTCCGCGACGATGACCTGACCCGCGTGCAGCGAGTAGCCCATGCCCACGCCGCCGCCATGGTGGAAGGACACCCACGAGGCGCCGTTCACCGCGTTCACCAGCGCGTTCAGGATGGGCCAGTCCGCCACCGCGTCCGAGCCGTCCTTCATGGCCTCCGTCTCGCGGTTGGGGGACGCCACGCTGCCGCAGTCCAGGTGGTCGCGGCCAATCACGATGGGCGCCTTCACCTCGCCCTTGCGGACCAGCTCGTTGAACGCGAGGCCCGCCTTGGCGCGCTCGCC
>SECN01000077.1 GCA_004173515.1 Myxococcaceae bacterium
CATGGGGGGCCGCCCTTCCCGGGCATGCCGGAGCCCGGGAAGGGCGGCCCCCCATGAGCCTGAATCAACCGAGGGTTGTGTTTGTCATGGGTTCGTAGCGCTTCCCTCCCTTCCCGGCGGCGGGGAGGCGGGGACCTGCTCCACCTTGAGCGTCGTGGGGCCACTGAGGGCCAGGTGGGCCCGCAGCTTGAGGAACTTCTTCTTGCCGAAGCCCTTGACCCGGACCAGCTCCTCGACGCGACCGAAGGGCCGCTTCTTGCGGTGCTCGAGGATGCGCTGCGCCGCCTTCTCACCCACGCCCGGCAGCAGGTCCAGCTCCGCCGCCGTGGCTTCGTTCAGGTTGACCACCCCCACGTATTGCATGCGCGGGCTGGCGGCGTCCGCACGCCCCGGCCCCATCAGCACGCAGCCCAACACCCACGCCCAGGCCCACTTCACGAGTGGCCCTCCACGCCCGCCTCCAGCGAAGACTCGCCGCCCCCGAAGCGGCTGCCGGCCGCCGTGTCGCGCTTCTCCGCCGCTTCGCGCACGTGCAGCTTCCCGTCCAGGGGCAGCACGTCCAACAGCACGTTGAGCGAACCGTCCTTATTCACGAACGCGCTGCCAGCGCGCACCCAGATGCTCCCGCCCTTGCCCTCGCGGATGGAGAACACCGCCAACCGCTTCCCCGCCGTCAGCATCTTCAGCAACCCTTCCCCTTCACGCCCGCGCCACCACGGCCCGGGCACCTCGCTGGCTTCGACCGCCTGAGGTCGCGTCGGGCATGAGCAGTCCGCGTGCCAGGGACGTCCTCCTCGGAGCGACTCAAAAGGGACCGTGCACGCGCGCATGCAGCGTCCACGCGCGAGGATGGGCGTGGATGCTCCAGCGGTCGTCTTGTCGGGTGAGAGACCTGGCGGGTTGGATGGCCCGGGCGGCGCGCCTTGACGACCCCCAGGTGACCTCCTAGAACGGCCGGGCCCTTGGGTGCCCATGTCGGGCTTTCAAGAGGGAAGCCGGTGCGAGTCCGGCGCGGTCCCGCCACTGTGTACGGGTCGCCCTGAGGTCCAGGGCCGGAAGCCTCGGCTGTCACCACTTTCGCGTCACCGGACGCGCGTTGGGTCTGGTGCTCAGCTTCCCAGGACTCGCCCGCGCCGGGCAGGAACCTCCTGCGCCCGAGGAGCCGGAGCTTCCTGAGTTCATCCTCCCCACCGTGGACGTCATCGGGAAGGTGGTTCCCGACGCGCCTCCGGACTCCGTGCAGCGGCGCGATCCGACCGGCGCCATCACCGTCATCGATGCGCGCGAACGCGCGGGCGAAGCGCGTGACACCGCGGAGCTGCTGGGCGGATCCGCGAGCCTCGTCGTGCAGGACGCCGGTGGTTACGGGCAGAGCAAGAGCCTGGTGGTGCGCGGTGCTTCCGCCAACGGCGTGCTCGTGTTCCTGGATGGCATTCCGCTCAACGGCGCGGGCGGCATCGCGGACCTGTCGCTCGTTCCCGTCGCGCTGGTGGAGCGGCTGGAGATCCTTCGCGGCGCGGCGGGGGCCCGCTACGGCGCGGGCGGCCTGGGCGGCGCGGTCAACATCGTCACCCGCGCTCCGTCGTCACGTCTGCTCTCCAGCGGCGAGGTCACCTACGGCAGCTTCGACACGGTGATGGGCCATGTCGCCGCGTCGGGCGCGCTGCTCGACGGACAGGCGCTGGTGTTGCTGCACGGGGGGCGTTCGCAGGGGGACTTCAGCTTTCGCATCGATGAGCTGCCCGCGCTGGATGACAACCCGCTCACGGAGGAGGTGCGCACCCGCAACGATGCTCGCGGCGGTGGCGCGCTCGTGAAGTACCAGCGCGGTCTGGACAGCGGTGGGCGCGTGGACCTGCTCGCGGAGCTGTCGCTGGAGGACCGGGCGCTCGCGGGCACGGTGCAGAACCCGCAGTTGTCGCGCCGTCAGGACCAGACCCGGGTGTCGCTGGGCGGTCGCTGGGGCCGGCCCTTCGGAGACACGGGCGAGGCCAGCGCCCGAGGCTTCTTCCGGCGCGATTGGATGGAGGTCCTCGGCGGTTCGACGGGCGTCGATGCTGGCGCCCAGCGCTACACCGTGGGCGGCGTGGAGCTGGAGGGCCGCGCGGTGGTGGGGAGCCGCAACGCGCTCGCGGTCACGCTCGCCGCTTCCTCGGAGGCCGTCACGCAGGCCACCGGCGCGCAGGCCGCGTCGTGGTGGCGCGCGAGCGTCATGGCCATGGACGAGCTGTCCCTGTTCTCCGAACGCGTGAAGGTCGTTCCATCGCTGCGTGTGGAGCGCGTGGGCCAGTACTCGCTGCTGTCGCCCAAGCTGGGCGCGAGCGTGGATCTGGGCCGGGGCTTCGGCGTGCGCGCCAACGCGGGCCAGTCCCACCGCGCGCCGTCGTTCCTGGAGCTGTACATCCGCCAGGGACTGCTGCTGCCCAACCCGGACCTCAAGCCCGAGCGCGCCCTGTCCGTCGATGCCGCGGGCCTGTGGCGCGACGACGCGTGGAGCATCACCGCGGGCGGCTTCGCGGCGGTGTACGAGAACCTCATCGCCTACGAGATGTATCCGCCGATGCTCGCGAAGCCCTACAACTTCGCCGCCGCGCGCGTGTGGGGCGCGGAGGTGGAGCGCACGGAGGTCCTGGTCCAGTCCGCGCAGCTCATCAACCGCGTGGGCGAAGCGCGACTGTCGCTGCCGTCGCGCACGTGGGTGAGCGTGGGAGCGTCCAGCACCTTCCTGCGCCGGCCAGACCTCACCGTGTCGTTCGACCTGAAGAACCTGCTGGACGCTCGGACCGCTGACTACACCGGCATGCCGCTGCCCGGCCGCGCCGCCTACGTGACCTTCTCCGTGGCGCTCGAACCCCTGCGCTCCGCTTCCTCCGAGGACTCCCATGTCGCGTCCCCCCCCTGATGCGCGCTCGCGGTGGCTCGGGCTGCTGGTGTCGGCCCTGGTTGCTTCGGTCCTCACCGGCTGTCCGGAGGAGAAGATCCTCTGCACGTCCGGACTCGATGTCTGCGGCTCCGAGTGCGCGGACCTGCAAGGCGACCCCTTCCACTGCGGCGGCTGTGGCGTCCGGTGCGGGGAAGGGGAGACGTGTCAGGCGGGCGCGTGTGAATGCCTCACCGGTGCACCGGCTTGTGGCGAGGCGTGCGTCAACCTCGCGACCGATGCGCGCCACTGCGGCGCCTGCGGCAACGCGTGCCCCGTGGAGCAGGTGTGCAACGCGGGCACGTGCGCGGAGGCCTGCTCTCCGGGCGCTGAGCGCTGCAATGGCGGTTGCTCCGTGCTCGCGACCGACCCGCTGAATTGCGGCGCGTGCGGTGTGGCGTGCCCGGACGTGCAGTCCTGTCACGAGGGCCGCTGCATGTATGACGTGGTGGCGGCCTGCTACACCAACGGGCAGCTCGTCGGCATCCAGGCGGGCACGGACCGGATGGGGCCCCGGCGGCAGTTCGGCTCGGGCGTGCAGTCGCTGGCGGTCAGGCGCTGGCGGGCGTGCTGGGGACCGTGGTGGAGGAGGACTCGCTGGGCGCGGTGGCATCGTCGCCCAATGACATCCTCGTGGACCCTCCGTATGTGTATGTCCTCGACTCCGTGAACAACACGCTCCAGGTGCTCAAGCGGGAAGGGCCCTCGCAGGGCGGTGGGCTGGGATTGCGCACGGTGGGGCAGGTGAACCTGGGCGCGAACACCAGCCCGCAGGTCATCGCGAAGCGCGGCGACACGTTCTACATCCCGCTGTTCGGCAACGCGGGCTCCGACTTCCAGCAGGGCAACGCCGTGGCGCGCGTCAACGTGAGCGACCCGGAGCACCCCCGGCTCGTGGACGCCATTCCGCTCACCGGCCTGGACCTCAAGTCCTTCGATGGCGGGACGACGATGGCGCTTCCGTACGCGGCCGTTTCGACGGACGCGGGCGTGTATGTCGCGCTCACCAACCTGAACCCCGGGAACGACTACCTGCCCAATGGCCCCGGCATGCTCGCGCGCATCGATCCGGCGGATGGGGGCGTGCACGCCATCGACCTGGGCGCCCGGGACTGCCTCAACGCGGGCGACGTGCAGGCGGTGGGTGACTCCCTGGTGGTGAGCTGCCTGGGCGAGGCGCAGTTCGACACCTCGAATGGCTACCGCGCGAAGGCCGTGCGTGCGACGGGGCTGGTGCTGGTGAAGGACGACCGGCCGGTGGCGTCGTACGCGCTGTCTCCGGGCTGCACCGGCGGACCGGAGCAGGGCTGCAACCTCGCGGTGGGCGGCCGGCTCACGGTGGTGGGCAATGCCGTGTACGTCACGGACGTGAACGCGGGCCGCGTGTTCGTGGTGGAGGTGCGCGACGGGGCGTTCGTGGAGCGGCGCGGCAACTCCACGCCCGAGGCGAAGGGCGCGGCGTTGGATGCGTGTCCGGTGGATCCCCGGCGCGTGGTGTCCAATGCCATCGACATCGTCGCGGTGCCGTGAGGCGTTGCCCGCGCTTGTATTGACAAGCCTGTCCTTCCGCCATACGTCACCGCGCGTCGTCGGTACTCCGCACCACGCAGGTGTGGAGTTTAAAGGGAACCCGGTGTGAATCCGGGACTGCCCCGCAGCGGTAAGCAGGAACGAACACCGTCACCGCAAGCACTGGCCCCTTCAGGGGGTTGGGAAGCGACGGTCAGTAGGTGGGTGGATCCGATGAGGACCCTCCCGCGCCTGTGAGTCCGAAGACCTGCCACGACCCATGCCTCCGGGCATGGCCACACCGGAGCCTCCGAGGGGAGGTGACGGGGGTCTTCCGCTCGTGCGGCGTGTCGTGGCTGACGTGTCCTCCCGTTCGCGGTCCGCCCTCCGTTCGCCCTCCCTTGGAAATCACCTCGCCCGTGGGGGCGATGCAAGGGAGCAGTCGCGGATGAAGACAGAGCGGATGATTTCGGGACGGGGACTCGCGCTGGTGCTGACGACCCTCGCGGTGGCGTTGACCGTCACGGGGTGCGCGGACGAGTGCGTCGATGACTTCGACTGCCGAGACGAGGGCACGCCTCCCGCGGGACAGCGCTACGCGTGTGTCGAACAGCGCTGTGAGCTGAAGCCCCTCACGGTGCCTGACGCGGGCACGGAGACGGACGCGGGGACGGGCACGGATGCGGGGATGGACGCGGGCTCCACGGTGGATGCGGGAGCCGACGCGGGCACCACGACGGATGCCGGCACGCAGACCGATGCGGGGACCCAGACCGACGCGGGCACGGAGACCGATGCTGGCACGGACGCCGGTACCGCCGACGCGGGCCCCGTCGACCCGTGCTCGAGCGCCACGTATGACCCGAAGTTGGGCACGCTCCAACTCGCGGCGGACTTCGTGGCCGGTGAGTCGGCCGCGCTGCCGGCCGCGGCGGGCCCGGTGGGCGTCACCCCGGGCCCCACGTATTCGCTCTTCACGGTGGTGTCGGACGGCTCCACGGGGCCGCACGCGCTGTACTCGCTGGGCACGTGGCCGCAGGTGTCGCTGGGCGCATCGCCGCTCTTTGACGTGGCCGCACCCGGGGATCGCGACCCCTCCGCCGTGCTGTTCCTCAACGGCTTCGTGGAGTCGGATGGTCAGCGCGTGCTCACCGGCTACACGAAGTCCGGGACGGGCTTCCCGGGTTCGCTGGCGGTCTACGACAGCGTCACGCCGGCTTCCTCCACCTACGTCCCCGCGCCGAGCAACTTCACCGCGGGCGTCGTGCCGGGGGCATTCCTCATCAACGGTGGCGGGCTCGACACGGTGTCGGCGGGGCTGGCCATCTACGCGCTGCGGACGGACACCACCCCGTTCACGTCGCTGAAGGTCGGCACGCTGCCTGCCGTGACGGGCGGCAGCGGCTTCACCGCCGTGTCCACCAACGGCGTCGCGATGCTCGGCTACTTCTCCGACGACACCTTCACCAACGTGGGCCACGCGGTGGCGCCGGGGAAGATCGACGCGGCCCTCCGCACGGGCACGCCGTTCGTCGTGGCGGATGAGCCCGCGCTCGACGTGGGCTCCAACTTCGTCGCCGCCGCGGGGCAGGGCGAGGGCGTAGCGGTGCTTCGCGGCGACTACGTTCCACCCAACTACAACTTCGCCGGCACCGATGTGTCGCGCTTCGCCTTCACCGTGGCGAACGAGGGCGGCACCGTCACCGTCGGCGCGCGTCAACCGGTCCTCACCTACGTGAACCAGTGCACGCGCGTGACGGGGATGACCGCCATCGGCGCGGACCTGCTCGTCAGCGTGGATGACAAGAACGGGCCGCGTCTGGTCCGCATCCAGCAGGTGCCGTGATGACGCGTTCCCTGCTTTCGAGGTCGTTCGCGCTGGGGTTCGCCGCGCTCCTGTCCGTGGCGTGCGGTGGAGATGAATCCACGGAGTCCGTCCAGGAGCAGGCGCTGGTGGGGGATCCGTTCGCCGACCGCATCGTCTCCTTCTCGCCTGGCGCCGCCGCCGGGTTCGGACAGAGCCAGTTGCCGGACATCGTGCTGGGCGCTCCTCAGGGAGCGGGCTCGGGCTCGGGTTCACTGGACGTGCTGTCGCTGGGGCAGAACGGCGTCATCGTCCTGGAGTTCACCGACATCGCGGTGACGAACGGGCCGGGCGTGGACCTGCTCGTCTTCGAGAACCCGTTCCTGCGGCCCAGCGGCCGTCCGTTCGCGGAGACGGGCGTGGTGGCCGTCAGCGATGACGGCGTCACCTGGTTCGAGTTCCCGTGCGCGTCCGCGAACGCGGCGGGCAACTTCCCCGGCTGCGCGGGCGTCACGCCCGTGTACTCCAGCCCCGGCAACGGCATCTCCCCCACCGACCCGACCGTGGCGGGCGGGGACGGCTTCGACCTGGCCGCCGTGGGCCTCACCCGCGCGCGCTTCGTGCGCATCCGGGACTCCGGCGCCAACGGGTACGCGGGCACCAGCGGTGGCTTCGACCTGGACGCCGTCGCGGTGGTGAACGGCGTGCAGCTGCCGTAGCGCATGGCTCGCGCGGGCCCCGGGCCGTCCTCCAGAGGACGGTCCGGGGAGCCTCGTGGCCCCGTGGGAGCTTCCTCGCCCCGGTGAGGCTTCCGGCGCGGGGGGCCGGGGATTAGATGCCTGGGCGTCCTCCCCCGGAGTCCGCTTCCATGAACCGTCGTCCCGTTTCGCTCCTCGTGTCGGTGGGCGTCCTTGTCGGTGTGTGCGCTGCTTGCTTCCTCCCCACCGTCGCGGAGGCCCAGACGACGCGCGCGCGCACGCCCGCGCCGAAGACCGCCGCGACCGCCGCGCCGGTGCCTCCCGCCGCGCCTGCTCCGCCTCTGGCGTACGAGTACACCTTCGTCACCCGACAGGGGCCGGAGGAGGACCTCGTGGAGCTCCAGCGCCTGGGCGAGGAAGGCTGGCAGGTGGTGTCCACCGTCGTGGTGGACGGCAGCACGCGGCGCTACGTGTTGATGCGTGGCAAGCAGCCCGAGCCCGCGCCGCATTGACATTGCTGCTGGGCCGCCATAGTCCCGCCCCGTCATCGATGCCTTCACGCCATGGGGTGTGAGGGCTTCCAGGGAACCCGGTGGAACTCCGGGACTGCCCCGCAGCGGTGAGCAGGAATGGCGCTCGGAAAGCATCCCCAGCCCCGTCCCCGCGAGTCCGAAGACCTGGCGAAGACCCGGTGTCCCTCTCCACGGAGGGCACGGAAGACAGACCGGAACCTCCGCGGGGAGCTGACGGCGTAGGCAGGGCCCTCTCGGCGCGGTGCGCTGGAGGGTCGGATGCCTCGCGCCCGTGCCGCCTCCCGTCAGGGATTTCTTCCGCCTCCGGGCGGAGGCCAGGGAACGAGGACGCGATGCGGACCGACACGAAGCGGATGGGAACGAAGGGCCAGCGCGCGGCGCTGATGGGCGCCCTGCTGGTGGTGGCGCTGGGCGGCACGGGCTGCGGTTCGGAGTGCGTGGATGCCTTCGACTGCCGCGACAAGGGCACGCCACCCGAAGGCCAGATCTGGGCCTGCGTTGAAGAGAAGTGCGAACAGGTTCCCGTCTCCACCGGTGGTGACGACGCGGGCACGGATGCCGGCACCAGCACCGATGCGGGCACGTCGACGGATGCCGGCGCCGATGCGGGCACGGGCACCGACGCCGGCACGGATGCCGGTACTGGCACCGACGCGGGCACGGACGGTGGCACCGGCGGGCTGTGTGACTCGGTGCCTCGCGACGAGAAGCTGGGCACGCTCCAGCTCCAGCCGGGCTTCAGTGTCGCGGAGGCCGCGCCCTTGTCCACGGAGGTGGTCGCGGTGGTGTCCACGCCCGGCCCCACCTATTCGCTCTTCGCGCTGCGCACGACGGCCACGGGCCGCGACTTCTTCGCGCTGGGCACCTGGCCGGACGTGAAGCTGGGGGAGGCCGCGCTCGACACCGTGCTCGCGCCTGCGGACCGCGCTGTCGGGACCACCACCTACGCGTCGTACTTCCTGGCGTATGACGGCACGCGGTTGCTCGGGGGCTACACGAAGTCCGGTGGCGCGGGCACGGTCGCGGTGCTGGATCCGGCCGCGCGCGACGCGGCGACCTACGTCAGCGCGCCGTCCAACTACACCGCCGCGGCCACCACCGACACGTTCTTCATCAACGGTGCCGGTCTGGACACGGTGTCCGAAGGCCTGGGCGTCTACGCGCTGGTGACGTCCGCGAAGCCCTTCTCCGCCGTGAAGGCGGTGAGCTTCCCCGCGCAGGTGGGCGGCAGCGGCTTCTCCGCCATCGCGGACAACGGCATCGCGGTGTTCGGCTACTCGGCGCCGGACACGTACGTGAACGTGGCCTATGCCGTGTCGGCCTCGAAGCTGACGACGGCGGTGTCCACGCGCACGCCGGTGGTGCTCACGGGCGAGCCGCAGGTCGACGTGGGCAGCGACTTCAACAACGCCACGGGCTTCGGCGGGGGCGTGGCGGTGGTGCGCGGCGCCTATGACGCGAACTTCGCCTTCGTCGTCACCGACGTGTCGCGCTTCCCGCTCACGCCGCCCCTGGTCGGTGGACAGCCCCTGAGCGTGGGGGCCCGCGAGTCGGTCCTCACCGTCGCGGACACGTGCACCTCCGTGGACCTGGTGTCGTCGCTGGGCCCCGACCTGCTCGTGGGCGTGACGGACGCCAACGGTCGCCGCCTCGTGCGCATCCGGCAGGGGCAGTAGTCGTGCGCCCGCTGCTCGCGCTCGGCGCGCTGCTCATCCTGTGCTCGTGCGGGGACGGTGGTCCCTTGCCGCTGCCCCAGTACGACATCGTGGATGGTGGCAGTCGCGCCGATGCGGGCACCGACGCGGGCGCTTCCGAGGATGCGGGGACCCAGGTCGATGCCGGCACGGAGGACGCCGGCACCGATGCGGGCGTGCGTCCCGTGGATCCATTCGCGGACCGGGTGACGGACCACACGTTCGGCGACCAGGCCGGCTTCGGGCAGGACCGCTTCCCGGACGTCGTGCTCGGGCCTCCGGTGGGCGCGGGGCAGTTCGCGGGTTCGCTCGACGTGCTGTCGCTGGGGCGGGGCGGCTCCATCACCCTGGAGTTCACCGACCTGCTCGCGGTGGATGGGCCTGGCGTGGACCTGCTCGTCTTCGAGAACCCATTCCAGAAGTACGGCGGCGACATCTTCGCAGAGGTCGCCCGTGTGTCCGTCAGCGACGATGGCTCCACCTGGCACGACTTCCCCTGCGACATCCCGCGCACCAAGTATGACAGCTACGCGGGGTGCGCCGGCCTGAACCCCGTGCTCTCCGCTCCGGACAACGGCATCTCCCCCACCGACCCGGCCGTGGCGGGTGGGGATGGCTTCGACCTGGCGGACGTGGGCCTCGCCCGCGCGCGCTTCGTGCGCCTCACCGACATGGGGTTCAACAGCTACGGCGGCACCTCCGGGGGCTTCGACCTGGATGCGCTCGCCGTGGTGAACGGGCAACTCATCGACGGTGGCATTCCGTGAGCACGGATCCGTCCCATCTGGCTCCTGAGTCCCGGGAGTCGGGTGGGGTGGATCGCCGCGCGGCCCTGTGCACGCTGCTGCGCGGCACCTGTGCCCTGGCCGCGCTGGGCTGCGGTGGGGAGTGGCGCGACGCGGTGGTGTTGCCCGGCCCGGAGCCCGAGCCGGTCCCCGACGCGGGCCCGTCCCCGGCGGTCTGCGACGACGCGGGTCCTCCCGGCACGCCCGGGGAGGGCTGGGTGGAGGTGCCCCTGTCCGAACACCCGGCCCTGCGCGATCCGGGCGGCCATGACCGCGTCCGTGTCCCCTCCGCGCTGCTGGACGTGGTGGTGGTGCACGCCGCGGACGGCTGCTACCGGGCGGTCTGGCGCACCTGCACCCACGGCGACTGCGAGGTGGCCTGGGACGGCGCCCTGGGCGTGGTGGAGTGCCCCTGCCACGGCTCCCGCTTCGGCCTGGACGGTCAGGTCCTCCGGGGCCCTGCCTCCCGGCCGCTCGCCGCGTACCGCACCCTGCGCGTGGGTGATTCGCTCTTCCTCCTCCGGCCCCGGTAGGGCGACCTCCCAGGTGAAGTCGGACCCCGGGTCCGGACGACTCGGGGGCTCGGGAGGGGATGACGCGACGCGGGAGGCGCCCGGCTGGCCGCCCTGTCACAGGAAAGCGTCTCGGACTCTCGGAAGATTGGGAGGTCGTGTAATGTCGTGCGCCCGATGTGGCAGATCATCATCAACGGGCCCGGATACTTCGACACGTCGTACGATCTGCCCGAGGGCGTCACCAGCCTCGGCCGAGCGGACGAGAACGATATCGTGCTGGGCGGTGACCTGGTGTCGCGGCGACACGCGCGCATCTATGTCGAAGGCGACGCGCTGCGCATCGAGGACCTGGGCAGCCGCAACGGCAGCCGGGTGAACGGCGCGCCGCTCCAGGGCAGCAAGCACCTGAGCGCGGGCGACACGGTGGCGCTGGGGGAGAACACCCTCGCCGTGCGCCAGCCGCACACCGTGGAGAACGCGGCCACGGAGATGATGGACCTGGGCGCGGGCGGCGTCGTGCGCTTCGGGCACGGCACGGACGTGGGCCCGTCCGTGCTGATGGCCAAGAACGTGAAGGACGCGGACGTGCTGCGCCTGCTGGACAACGTGGGCCCGATGCCGTTCGACGACGCGTTCTCCGGCGCCTCGCCCGTGGGGCCCTCCTCGCCCGTCGCCAGCCCGCGCGTCTCCTATGAGACGCTGGTGCTGCTGGTGCACACCGCGGAGGCGCTGGCCACCGCGCGCACGCTGACGGCGTTCCTGGAGTCCGCGATGGACCGGCTCCTGGAGCGCACGGACGCGACGACGGCGGTGGTGCTGCTCAAGCACGCCGCGGGGCCGCTGGTGCCCGCCGCCGTGCGCCACCGGGGACGGCTCGCCAAGGGCGAGGTGCCCGTGTCGGACGCCATCGTGGACGAGGCCATCCGCCAGGGCCGCGCGCTCGCGGTGGGCGACGTGCGCGACGACCGCCGCTTCGCCGGACGCGAGAGCGTCATCATGTACGGCGTGGACCGCGTGCTGTGCATCCCCATCGGCACCGAGCCGCCGTTCGCGGGCGTGCTCTACGTCAACATCCCCGGCCAGGGCGAAACCAGCCTGGAGCTGATGCTGGACACCTGCACCGCGGTGGCCCACCTGGTGGAGTCCGGCGTGCAGCGCTTCGCCGTGCGCGACGGCTCCGGCACGGACCGGCTGCGGCGCAACCTGGAGCGCTTCCACTCGCCGGAGGTGGCCGAGCGCCGCGCCGCCGAGGCCCAGCGCGTGGGCGGAAAGCTGCCCGGCCTGGAGGAGCGCAACCTCACCGTGCTGCACGCGGAGCTGGCGGACTTCGGCGCCGTCGTCAGCCGGCTGGGGGCGGCGCGCGCCTCGCAGCTGCTCAACGACTTCCACGCGCGCATGAGCGGCATCGTCTTCAGCTTCGAGGCGACCGTGGAGGGCTTCATGGGCGAGTCCATGCGCGCCCTCTTCGGCGTGCCCTACGCCAAGGGCGACGACGCCGTGCGCGCGGTGCGCGCCGCGCTGGCCCTGCGCGCGGACTGGGAGCGGGGCATGGCCCGGCGTCCCCAGGACGAGCGGTGCGACCTGCGCATCGCGCTGCACTCCACCAAGGCGCTGGTCGGGATGATCGGCACGGAGGCCCGCACGGAGTACACCGCCGTGGGAGAGGGCATGGGCGTGGCCGGCTGGCTGGCGTCCACCGCCGGCCCCGGTCAGGTGCTGATGACGGGCAAGCTGCTGGCGGCGACCGGCGCCCGCTTCGACGTGATGCCCCTGGGCGAGCGGGTGGTGCGGCCCCCCAAGGACAAGGTGGCGGTTTTCGAGGTGATTGAAGAGGACATGGGCATGCTGACCAACCCCGGTATCCGGTGAGGCAGCCCTCGCGGCCGGTTGACGGGTTGAAGACGGGGCCCTGCTCGGGGTTCAATGCGCTTCCCGTGGTGGACCCCCGCACCGCATGAGCTCTTCGACCCAGCCCGCCCGATTGCGTCCCTTCCGGCCGCAGCCCTTCGGCCGGTACACGCTCCTGTCGCACCTGGCCACCGGCGGCATGGGGGAGATCTACCTTGCCCGGCTGGAGGGCGCGCAGGGCTTCGAGAAGCTGTGCGTCATCAAGAAGATCCTCCCGCAGCTCGCAGCGGATCAGGAGTTCGTCGAGCGCTTCGTGGGTGAGGCCCGCACGCTGGTGCGGCTGGGGCACGGCTCCATCGCGCAGGTGCTGGACATGGGCCTGCACGAGGACGAGGCCTACATGGCCCTCGAGTACGTGGACGGCAAGGACCTGCGCAAGGTGGCCGCGCGGGTGCGGGATCGCCAGACACCGCTGCCGCTCACGTTCATCCTCTACGTCATGGGCCGCGTGCTGGACGCGCTGGCGTACGCGCACCGCAAGCGGGACGAGGACGAGAAGGAGCTGAAGCTCGTCCACCGGGACATCTCGCCGCAGAACATCCTCATCTCCTACGAAGGGGAGGTGAAGGTCATCGACTTCGGGCTCGCCAAGAGCCGGCTGTCGGCGGCGAAGACGAACCCCAGCATCATCCTGGGCAAGTTCCTCTACATGTCGCCCGAGCAGGCCCGGCACCAGCCGGTGGACCGCAGGAGCGACCTGTACGCGGTGGGCCTGTGCCTCTACGAGCTCATCTCCGGGCAGAACCCCTTCGACGCGATGCCGCCCGGCGAACTGATGTCCGCGGTGGCCAACCCGAAGGTGCCCGCGCTCAATGAAGTGGAGCCGCTGACGCCGCCGTCGGTGTCGCAGCTGGTGTCCAAGGCGCTGGCGGTGGAGCCCGGGCAGCGCTTCCAGACGGCGGAGGAGTTCCGGGGGCGCCTGCAGGCGTGCCTGATGGAGATCGACACCAGCGCGGGCCCGGAGAGCGTCAGCCGCTTCATGCGCGACCTCTTCTCCTCGGACTACCAGTCCGAAAGGCGCCTGCTGGCCACCCTGCGCGAGGTGCCGCGCGAGACGCGAGGCAGCGGCACCTACGACGCGCTGGGCTCGCCGCCGCCCCGGCCCATGGTGCCGTCGCTGCCGCCGAAGACCATCCGCCTGGACGGGCCGGTGGAGCCGCTGTCCTTCCACCCCACGCCGCGCAGCCGCGAGGACGGTGGCGGGGCGCGCGACGATGGTGAGACGCGTCCGGGCGTGGTGATGGACGAGTCCACCCGCCCCGCCTTCCCGGTGGAGGCGCTGGAGGAGGCGGCCCGTGCGCGCGCGCGGCCGAGCCCCGCGTCGTCGGAGCCGTCCCCCACGGTGGAGGTCCGCGCGGAGGCGATGGAGCGCCCCACCATCCTGGAGGGCCTGCCCGCCATCCGCCTTCCCTCCGACCGTCCCGCCCCGGACGCCGCCGCCTCCATGGGAAATCCGCCGACGGGCGAGCCCACCGCGCCCCGCGCGGAGGCACTGCCGTCCGCGGGAGCGGTCGGGGAGCCCACCGCGCCCCGCGCCGCGTCGCTGCCGCCGTCGGAGCGGGTTGCCCCGGCGTCGCGCCCGTTCGCGGACGCGGGCTCCGGTGCGTCGCTGCCGTTCTCGGACGGGGTGCCGTCGCGCGCTCCGCCACCCCCGCCGCGTCCCATGGCTCCGCCGCCGCCTCCCATGGCGGCGATTCCGGCCTTCCGTCCGCAGGAGCCCGCGGGCCCGGGCCGGCCGACGATGGAGGGGCCCGTCCCCGTCGTGCCGGCGGATGCGTCGCGCCCGGTGGCGCCGCCCCCGCCGTCCGCGGATTTCGGCGCCGCGCAGTTCGACTCCGAGTCGGGAGGCTCCCTGCCGTTCATGGAGCCGCCGCCGCCGCCGGACGGCCCGTTCCTCGACGACGAGGAGCTGCCCCCCAGCCCCTATCCCTGGCCGGAGCCCCGCGCCGAGGCCGGCTGGCCGTCGGGGCCCGAACCGCGCGCCAGCGAGCCGCTGCCGCGCTCCTTTGATCCGCCGCGTGTCGCCGAGCCGCGCATCCCGGAGGCCCAGCGCCCCACCGCCGTGGCCGTGCCGTCCCTGTCGTCCTCGCGCCCCGGCGCGATGACGCCGTCGAATGGCAACCGGCCCGAACCCCTGCCGCCCGCGCCGCTGTCGTCCTCGCGTCCCGGCGTGACGACGCCTTCCAACGGCAGCCGGCCCGCGCCCCTGCCCTCCGCGCCGCTGTCGTCCTCGCGCCCCGGCGTGACGACGCCGTCGAATGGCAGCCGGCCGATGCCCTCTCACGCCGCGCCCACCATCCAGGTGCCGTCCATCCAGTCCGGCGGGCCGCCGTACGCGGCGTCCTCCCGGGTGGAGATGGAGGCGCTGGGCTCCGGTCCGGCGCCCCGCTCCACGATGCTGGACACGCGGCCGGAGGCCGAGTCGGTGTCGGTGGATGCCCAGGCGCTGGAGCCCGATGCGGGCCTGCCCTACATCACGGCCGAACCGGAAGAGACCCCGGCCGCGCGCGATGCCCACGCGGACACGCATCCGCGCATCGCCATGCCGCGCTCCTCCCGCCGCGAGGAGCCCCCGCAGGCCCGCGTGGTGCTGGACGAAGCCCTGCTGGGCGAATCCAGCAGCGTGTCGTCGTCCGGCCGCCGGGAGTCCGACACCGGCTCCCAGCCCGGCAGGTCGCGCACGGGTTCACGCCGGGCGCGCGGTTCGTCGCCGGGCTCGCAGTCGCGTCCCAACACCTCCTCGAACCTGCGCGCCGTCGCCCCCAGCCGCGCGACGCCCGCCGTGGATCCGGACGAGTCGTCCACCTCGCGCAACTCGCGCGAGGAGACGCGGCGCAAGGCCATGCCCGTGCGGCCGGCGGAGCCCGCGGAGGCGCCCCGTCCCTCGCGTCGCGAGAAGGCGCCCGCGTCCGGCGGCGTCCTGCGCTCGCTCCTGGTGGCCATCGTCCTGTTGGGGGTGGTGGCCCTCATCCTGGGCCTGGGCCTGCACTTCATCCCGGAGATGCGCGTGGCCGTGGGCCTGGATCAGTCCAGGACGTCCACGCCGCCGCCGCCCACGCGCGTCCAGGACCCCACGCTGCCCGCGCCCGTGGCGCCTCCGTCGCGCCCCGTCGCGCGTCCGCTCGAGGGTGTGGCTCCCGTGACGCCCCCGCCTCCGGAACCCGGGGCGCCCGCGACGCCGGAGCCGGTCGCTCCCACGAACGAGACCCCGGACGACTCCGACCTGCTGGGCCCGAGTACTCCCTCCGAGACGGCCACTCCGGCCCCCAAGCCGCCGCCCCCTTCACGCGCCGCCGCCAAGCGCGCGGCCGCCGCCGCCGCCCCGCGCGTTCCCCCGAAGGATGCGCGCGACAGCAAGCAGACCACCGAACTGCAGAAGGAGTGGACCCAGACGCGGAACCTCTTCCTCCAGCTCAAGCGGGAACACAGCTGCGACGCCATGCCGATGGCGTGCAGCCGCTTCGATGACCTGGCCTACGAGGTGAGCGAGAACGCGGGTGCCACCAACCCGGCCCTGCTCAAGCGGGTGAAGGACATGCACGATGGGCTGCGGCAGGCGAAGGAACGCCAGTAGCAGGCGC
Source organism: Myxococcaceae bacterium (assembly GCA_004173515.1). Classification (GTDB taxonomy): domain Bacteria; phylum Myxococcota; class Myxococcia; order Myxococcales; family Myxococcaceae; genus Corallococcus. The sequence continues at coordinate 15,948 of SECN01000077.1, forward strand.
CCCACCGGTGCCCCGTGCCCGGTGTCCTGCCAAGCCACCCGGGGTAAGTCCTGTCAGGGGGGCTCACCGCCCAAGCCGAAAACTCGGGCCTCCGCGCGGCTCTCCCTGAACGAACTGGGTCTCGGTGGCTTAGCGCCGCAGGCCCGCGTCCGGCCGGTCCGTGCCGCCCGCGTCCGGTGCCCCGTGGTGCGTGCCGGAGTGCGGGGCCATCCCCTGCGTGCCCGCGTCCCGGCCCGCGCCGCCCGTGCCCGGCGGTCCCCGGTAGCTGTCCGTCAGGCTGGTGCCCAGCTCCGTGGCACCCCCCAACTGGCGTCCGGAGCCGCCCGTGCCGACGCTGTCGCTGTCGTAGGGCCTGCCGCCCCGGCCTGGGTCCGCGGCATCGCGCATGCGGTTGTTCACCGTCGTGGAGGCCCGGTCCTCATTGCCCCGGTGCTGCAACTGTACCGGGTCCTGGAATCCGCTCTGCTCCTGGGAGGGCATCTCGCTGTTGCAGCCCCACAGCCCCAGTGCCCCGCCCACGAGCACCGCCACCACACCGCGCCCGAAACCCCTCATGGTTTTTTCCCCTCTGGGCCGGGGTCACCCCGCGCCCTTCCCGTCCGGGAAAATAGGGTCGAAGTCCGGGACGGACACCCGCCCCGACGGATGCCTGCCCGCTCGCCCGCCAGGCTTTGAGGGGGCGGACGTTGACAGGGACGCGCTCCAGGCGGGAAACACGGTGCGCGCGGGTCGCTTCCGCTGCGCCTCCCCCCTTCGCCCCGAGGCCGCATGGTTCGTTACGCCCTCGCCATCTTCACCAGCGCATTCCTGCTCTTCGGCATCCAGCCGCTGGCGGGCCGCTACGCCCTGCCGTGGTACGGCGGCACGCCCTCCGTGTGGACCGCGTGCATGCTGTTCTTCCAGGCCGCGCTGCTCGCGGGCTACGCCTATGCGCACGCGGTGGCTTCGCGGTTGCGCCCGCGCACGCAGGCCCTGCTGCACCTGGGCCTGTTGACGGTCGCGGTGGGGGCGCTCGCGGCGCGGGCCGTCTGGACGGGCTCGCCGCTGACGCCCGGGGATGACTGGCGCCCCGTGGACGACCACCTGCCCGTGCTCCGGTTGATGGGCATGCTGGCGGCCACCCTGGGCCTGCCCTTCTTCGTGCTGAGCACCACCGGCCCGCTGCTCCAGTCATGGTTCGCCCGCGCGCGGCCGGGGCGCTCACCGTACGCGCTGTACGCGCTCTCCAACGTCGGCTCGCTGCTGGCGCTCCTGGGCTACCCCTTCCTGGTGGAGCCCTTCGTGGGCCGCGGCGCGCAGGCGTGGGGGTGGACCGCGGGCTTCGGCCTCTTCGTCGTCTTCGCCATCGCCTGCGCCGGGGACCTGCTTCGCCGCACGGCGACGGTGGACGCCTCCGCCACGCCGTCACCGGAGCCCTCACCGGAGCCCGGGCCCGCTCCCGCGTCGGTGCCGGATGCGCCACGCCCGGGCGTGAAGCGCACGCTGATGTGGCTGGGGCTGAGCATGTGCGCGTCGGTGCTGCTGCTGGCCACGACGAACAAGCTGTCCCAGGACGTGGCGGCGGGGCCCTTCCTGTGGGTGATGCCGCTGGCCGTGTACCTGCTCACCTTCATCCTGGCCTTCTCGCGCGAGTCCTTCTACGCGCGCGGCCCGTACTCGGTGGCCCTCATCGCCGCGCTGGCGCTGGTGTCGTACGCGCAGAAGGAGGGGCCGTCGCTGCACCTGGGCTGGCAGGTGCTCTTCCACGCCTCCGCGCTCTTCACCGGCGCCATGGTGTGCCACGGCGAGCTGTTCCGCGCCCGCCCGGCCCCGCGCTACCTGAGCGCCTTCTACCTGTGGGTGTCCGTCGGCGGGGTGCTGGGCGGCGTGTTCGTCAGCCTGATCGCACCCGCCATCTTCAACGTCTATTGGGAGCACCCGCTGGCGCTGGGCGCCTGCTGCGTCGTGGCGCTGGCCGGCATGATGCAGCGGCCTCCCGATGAGAAGGCGACGGCCCGGGTGCAGCGCGTGCTGCGCGGGGCGATGCTGGTGCTGGTGGCGGTGAACCTGTCGCTGCTCGTCTCCGGCGCCCAGGGCCGCGTGCGCTTCTCCGAGCGCAACTTCTTCGGCGTGGTGCAGGTGCTGGAGCAGATTCCAAACGACCCGCACGAGCACCAGTTCACCCTGCGCCACGGCGCCATCACCCACGGCTGGCAGTACGTCGAGCCCGCGCGCCGCCGGGCCACGACGTCCTACTACTCGCGCGACAGCGGCCTGGGGCTGGCGCTCGCGGAGCAGCGCAGGTGGAGAGGCGCGCTGGGGCTGCCCACCTCCCTGCGCGTGGGCATGCTGGGGCTGGGCGTGGGCGGCAGCGCCGCGCTGATGGAGGCCGGGGACTCGGCGCGCTTCTACGAAATCAACCCCGTCATCATCGCGCTCGCGCGAGGACAGGGCGGCTACTTCAGCTACCTGGGGGACTCGCCCGCGAAGATGGAGGTGGTGGAGGGCGACGCGCGCATCTCCCTGGAGCAGGAGCTGGAGCACGGGCCGAAAAACCAGTTCGACGTGCTGGCGCTGGACGTCTTCAGCTCGGACGCCATCCCCATGCACCTGGTTACGCGCGAGGCGCTGGAGCTCTACCGCCAGCACCTGGCGCCGCACGGCGTGCTGGCGCTGCACATCAGCAACCAGTACCTGGACCTGGTGCCCATCAGCCTGACGCACGCGAAGGCGCTGGGCCTGTTCGCCACGCTCGTCGTCACCGAGACGAAGGGCGACACGCTGTCCAGCAGTTGGGTCCTCTTGAGCCCGGACAAGGAGTTCTCCTGGGGCCCCACCTTCAAGACGACCGCCGCGCGCGTGCGCCGGCTGTCCCTGCGCGGCGAGCCGGACTACGTCTGGACGGACGAGCGCAGCAGCGTGCTCCAGGCCGTGCGCCGCGCCCGCACCCTGGACGACCTGGGCATCGAGAAGAACGACGACGCGCCCCCGACGCCGCCGGTGGCCCGCCCCGAGTCCCCATGAGGCCCCGCCGTCAGCGGCCGGGCGCGGTGGAGGAGGACGCCACGCCGGGCAGCGCGGACAGGCGCACGTCCAGCGCGGCCAGCACGCCCAGCGCCGCGCACGGCAGCGCCAGCGTCACGGCCCCGTGGCGCAGGAAGAGGAAGGGGCCCAGCGTGGAGCCGGCGAGGAACGCCAGCGCCAGGCCCACGTGCAGCCGCGTGCGCTCGAACTGCACGGCGGAGGGCAGGTCGCGCAGGCGGTGCCACAGGCCCGGCGCGCCCTCGCCCCGGACGCCGTCGCGCACCCACGCCATCATCTGCACCAACTGGATGCCGATGTCCGTGAGCAGCCCCGTCACGTGCGTGGTGCGCACCACCGCGCCGGACAGCCGGGTGACGAGCGCGTTCTGCAACCCCATGGCGAAGGCCAGCGCCCAGAGGAACACCGGCGCGCGCACGCCCACGCTGCCCGCCATCCCCACGCCGATGCCACCCAGCACCACCGCCTCCAAGAGCAGCGCGGACACGTGCCGGCCCCGGGGACGGTGCCGCGAGGCCTCCAGCAGCACCGCCGCGCTCGTGGCCCCGGCGACGAACGACGCCATCAACTGCGCGGACAGCCAGCCCGTGTCCCAGCGGCCCAGCGCGAGCGACTCACCGAGCGTCGCCATGTGCCCCGACATATGGGAGCTGTGCGCGCCCAACGCCACGAACCCCACCGCGTTGACCGCTCCGGCCACGGCGGCCAGCAGCAGGGCGAGGCGTGAATAGGCTCGGCGTGTCTCGGGCGACGACTGGGCACTGAACATGGAGGGCGGGCACGCCCTGGGAAGAAGGGGGCCACGCACCCGAGAACGCTAGACCCGCCGCCCGGCCCTGTCACGGGCCCTGGGGACGGCGGGTCTCACGACCGAAGAACGCTAGCCCGGCGGCCAGTGGAGGGGACGGCCCGCGAGCAGGTGCAGGTGGATGTGGAACACCGTCTGCCCCGCGTTGGACCCGGTGTTCATCACCAGCCGGTAGCCGTTGTCCCCGTGGCCCCGCTCGCGCGCCAGCTTCGCCGCGCCGATGTAGAGGCTGCCCACCAGCTCGCGGTCCTCGGGGGTGAGGTCGTTCACCGTGGCGATGTGCTTGCGGGGGATGAACAGGACGTGCGTGGGCGCCTGGGGGTTGATGTCCTCGAAGGCCAGGCAGTGCTCGTCCTGGTAGACGATCTTCGCCGGGATGGCGCCTTCGCGAATCTTGCAGAAGAGGCAGTTGGCTTCGGACATGGCCGTGGCTTAGCAACGCGCCGGGCGGGGCGGAAAGGGTCTTCCCGCCCAATCGTTCCGCTCAGGGCAGCCGCCACGAATAGTCGGGGTCCGGCACGCAGCGCGCCACGGGCAGCTTCACCAGCGCCAGCGGGCCGTCCCGGGCCACGATGACACCCGCGCCCTCGTGGCCCGGCAGGGTGATGACGTGGCTGTACCGGCCCGAGCCCCGGGGCGGACCGTTGTGGGGATACAGCGGCGCGTTCCGGTGGAAGTAGCTGTAGCCCCCCGTCCACGCCTGGTGCACCGTCTCCACCTTCAGGCCGCACACGTCGTCCTGCCGGCCCGCGGCCTCCAGCAGCCGGTTGACCGGGCCCTGGTCGTCCCACGCGCTGTCGTGGGGGCGCACGCGTTCGTACTGGCCCAGCTCTCCGAAGGTGAGCGCGCCCGAGCCCGCGCCGGACAGCGCCGCCGCCGCCACCACCGCCACCGTGGCCGTGGCCCGCGCGGGGAAGCCCCGGAGCACGTGCAGCACCGAGTCCAGCCCCACGGCCGCCAGCGCCGCCAGCAGGGGCATCGCCGGCACCAGGAACCGCAGCTCCTTGTGTGGCTGGTACGCGTGCAGGAGCACGAAGGCCGCCGTCAGCGCGGAGAGCCCCCGCGCCCTGAGCAGCCCCACCAGCGCTAGCGCCGCCACGAGCAAGGACAGCCCCGGCATCGCCCGGCGCAGGATGCGCGGGTAGTAGTCGAAGGCCTCCGTGCCGAAGGTGGCGGCCTTGCCCTGCACCAGGTTGAAGTCCAGGTAGACGATGGCGGAGTGGAACCAGCGCCCCCAGGTGAGCTTGTCCAGCAGGCCAAAGGCCAGCGCCCACCCGGACAGCACCGCCAGCGTCACGCCCGCGTCGCGCCACCGCCGCCGCGCCAGGAGCACGCCCAGCAGGCCCACGCAGAAGACGCCGTTCTGCAGCCGCAGCAGCACCGCCAGCCCCAGCAGGGACGCCCCCGCCACCAGGGACCGCCGGGAGGCCCCCGGGGCCAGGGCCAGGGCGAGTCCCAGCACCACCGGCAGCACGGAGGCGTTCTCACTCATCGCCCGGGGGGCGAAGTACAGGGGCACCGACCCCAGGGCGAACAGGGCCGCCCCCGCGGAGGCCGCCAGGGTGGAGGCGCCGGACGCCCGGGCCAGCCGCCACGTGGCCCAGGCCGTCGCGGTGCCCACCAGGGCGAAGAAGCCCTTCACCAGCGCCAGATACCCCGAAGGGTCGGTCAGACCGAGCAGCCGGCCGAGCCCCAGCAGCCCCGCCACCAGCGCCGGCAGGGCCCAGTTCCGGGCCCCCTCGATGAACTCCCAGGCCACCAGCCCGTAGCCATAGACGAGCCGGTGGGCGGGCTCCAGGCTCTGGTAGACCTCGTCCGGCCAGTAGATGCCGTCGTCGTGGAGCGCCCGGTACAGCCGGAAGGCCGCGCCCGCCGCCAGCGTCAGCCCCAGCAGCCCCCACCCCAGGCGGCGCTCGGCCAGGGGTTCGGCTGGAGCAGTGGGGACGGCTGTGGGAGGAGCGGGGGGCACGGCGGGTTCACCTCCAGGGGCCGGTGGGTGATATCCACGTCCCGACGATGAAATCCATTCGCATCTCCCAGCTCCTCGAGGACGAGGGCCACGACCTGCGGCTCACCCTGATTTCGGGCACCCAGGGCTTGAAGCGCACGGTGGACTCCTCGCGCATCCAGAAGCCGGGCCTGGCGCTGGCGGGCTTCACCGAGCACCTGCACCCGCACCGGGTCCAGGTGTTCGGCAACACGGAGATCTCCTACCTGGCCACCTTGCGGGAGGAGGATCAGCGCGCGTCGCTGGCCAAGCTCTTCGGCGAGGAGGACCTGGCCTGCGTCGTGGTGACCAAGGCGCTGGACGCGCCCAAGGCGCTGGTGGACGCGTGCGAGGCCGCGGGCCTGTCGCTGATGAAGACGCCGCTGCTCTCCAGCGAGTTCATCCAGCGCGTGCAGCTGTTCCTGGAGGACGCGCTCACGGAGTCCAGCAGCCTGCACGGCGTCTTGATGGACGTGTTCGGCGTGGGCATCCTGCTGTTGGGCAAGAGCGGCATCGGCAAGAGCGAAATCGCCCTGGACCTGGTGATGCGGGGCCACCGGCTGGTGGCGGACGACATCGTGGACGTCACCCGGAGGAAGGGGGCCGTCTACGGCGCGGGCAACCCGGTCATCAAGCACCACATGGAGATTCGCGGCCTGGGCATCATCAACATCAAGGACCTCTTCGGAGTGTCCGCCGTCCGGGAGCAGAAGAAGATAGAGCTTGTCATCGAGTTGCAGGAGTGGGATCCGCACCAGGAGTACGACCGCCTGGGCGTGGAGGACAAGCACCTGCAAATCGTCGGCGTGGACATCCCTTTGTCGGTCGTCCCCGTGCGTCCCGGACGCAACATGGCCACCATCGTGGAGGTGGCGGCCCGCAATCAGTTGTTGAAGCTGCAGGGCCACCACTCGGCGAGGGAATTCGCCGAACGACTCAATCGAGCCATCGCCCAGGGGGCGATGCGCCGCAATCTGGGAGAAGAGGTCGAGTGACCGCCCCCGCGAAGCAGATCATCGTCATCACCGGCATGTCCGGATCCGGAAAGTCCACCGCCATCCGTGCGCTGGAGGACGCCGGGTTCTTCTGCATCGACAACCTGCCGGTGCTCCTCTTGCCCAAGCTCACGGAGCTTGCGGGAGGAGGCCACATCGAGCGCATGGCGCTGGTGATGGACGTCCGCGAGGGTGTCTTCCTCAAGGACGCCCCGCGCATCCTGGCCGAGGTGCGCCGCGCGGGCCACCAGGTGGACGTGCTCTTCCTGGACTCCAGCGACGACAGCCTCCTGCGCCGCTTCAGTGAGACGCGACGGCGTCACCCGCTGGCCCCGGAGGGCACGGTCGCGGAGGGCATCCACGCGGAGCGCGAGGCCCTCAAGGACCTGCGCGAGCTGGCGGATCAGGTCATCGACTCGTCGGCGCTCAACGTGCACGACCTGAAGCGCATGGTGCAGGGGCGCTTCAGCCCGGAGCCGACGACGGGCCCCAGCCTGTCCATCATGTCCTTCGGCTACCGCTATGGCGTGCCGCCGCAGGCGGACCTGGTCTTCGACGTGCGCTTCCTGCCCAACCCCTACTTCGTGCCGGAGCTGAAGGGGCTGACGGGCAAGGTGCCCAAGGTGGCCGCGTACGTGCTGGAGCGCGAGGAGACGCAGCAGTTCCTGGAGAAGGTCGTGGACCTCTGCCGGTTCCTGTTCCCGCGCTACCAGAAGGAGGGCAAGGCGTACCTCACGGTGGCGCTGGGGTGCACGGGCGGCAAGCACCGCTCGGTGGCGCTGGCGGCGGAGATGGTGCGCCGGCTGTCGGAGGACTACGGCCG
>SECN01000490.1 GCA_004173515.1 Myxococcaceae bacterium
CGCGGAGGACCTGGTCCAGTGGCAGGGCTTCATCGACCACCAGTGGCCGGAGCTGGAGCGCTTCGCGAAGCAGACCGCGGCGCACGCCACGCCCACGATGTAGACCGTGGCGTGCGCCGCGGTCTGCTTCGCGAAGCGCTCCAGCTCCGGCCACTGGTGGTCGATGAAGCCCTGCCACTGGACCAGGTCCTCCGCGGGGTAGCCGGCGATGACCTGCTCCGGGAAGACGCCCAGCGTGACGTCCTCCGCCGCCATCTTCCGCGCCATGCCCAGCACCCGGTCGGTGTTCTGCTGGAAGGCGCCCACGGTGGTGTTGACGCTGGCGATGCCAATCTTCACGAGCCGCATGGTGCGTCGCTCTCCCTGGAGGACCTCCCTGAAGGCCCCCTGTGGGCCCAGCAATGCGCGGGAGGGGTGGCCAGGGCAAGCCCTCTTGAAGCCCTGGGTTTCCCCTAGTTCAACGGACCGCTGGGGCGCACCGGCTGCAACTGGCCCAACAGGTCGCTCAGGTCCTCCAGCACCTGCTCCAGCCGGCGCCGGACGTCCACCTCCACCAGCAGCTCCTGGCGCCGCTCGGGGTCCGGCACCACCGCGGACGCGACCACGTCCGCCAGCATGCCGCCACCCGCGCGCGCGGCCACCGGCAGCAGGTTCTCCGCGAACGAGGGCGGCACCCTGCCCGCCAGCTCGAAGACGGCCTGGCGCAGCTGCTCCTCCTCCGGCCCCGTGTAGGGCAGGTCCGGCAGCGCCTGGGCCCGCACCTGGCGGTAGAGCTTGTCCGCGGGCAGCTCCTCCACCAGCCGCACCCGGCTCACGCCCTGCAGGAGGATGTTGTAGCGCCCGTCCTCCACCTGCTCGTCCCAGACGATGACCCCCGCGCACAGCATGGGTTGCAGGGGAGGCCGGCCCTCGTAGGAGCCCTCCCACCCGGACTCCAGCTGGCCCAGCGCCAGGACGCGGTCGGTGGCGAGCGCGTCACGGACCATGTCCCGGTAGCGGGGTTCGAAGATGTGCAGGGGGATGACGGTGTGGGGAAACAGGACCGCCGACGGCAGGGGAAAGACCTTCAGCGCACCGGCGGCGCGTTCCACGCGTTCTTGAGCGGTCATGTCTGGGAGCACCCTTCTCCTGGTTCTAAGCCCGCGGGGCACCCCTCGCATTCCAATCAGGCAGGCATCCTGGACGGGACGCCGATGGCAAGGGCCCCGGGTTCCGCTAGGGTGCGCCGCCGTATGTCCTCCATCGACCCCTCTGTCCCGCCTTCCCCGACCCCGCCGGCCACCGCCGCAGCTCCGGCCGAGGCTCCGAAGGTGTCCTGGTACCGCCGGCTGTACCTGCGCGTGGAGGCCGCTGCTTCCACGCCCCACGCGCTGGCCACGATGATGGCGGTGTCGGTGGTGGACGGGTCCGTCTTCCCCATCCCGCCCTTCGCCATCCTGGTCCCCATGGTGCTCGCCCAGCCGAAGAAGTGGGTGCGCTACTGCCTGCTGGGCACCCTGGCGAGCCTGGTGGGCGGCCTCATCGGCTACGGGCTGGGCGCGGGCGTGGGGGAGGGCATCGCGCAGCTCTTGCACATCGACCTGGACGTGCGCGTGGACCGCTTCGGCGTGTCCGGCACGGTGGGCGAACTGCTGGGGCGCAACTTCTGGGTGCTGGCGCTGCTGTGCTCCATCCTGCCCACGCCGTTCAAGATCGTCGCCATCGGCAGCGGTCTGGTGTCCGTGCCGCTGGAGCGCTTCCTCCTGGCGTCCATCATCGGCCGCTCGGTGCGCTTCTTCCTGGTGGGCAGCGTGGTGCGCTTCTTCGGGCCCACCGCGCGCAAGTGGCTGCGCGTCTGAGGCGCTAGCCGTGGCGCGTGGCGCCCACCGCACCCCGCGTCACGTCCCGAGCGACGTCCGGAGACCCGCCACCGACGAGCGTGGCCTCCACCGTGGACAGCAGCACGTCCGGACGCACCGGCTTCTCCAGCACCCGGTTGGCCACCGTCTCCACGAAGGCCCGCGCCTCCGGGGATGAGGCGCCGCCGGAGATGAACACCAGCCGCGACACCAGCGCGGGCGCCTGGGCCAGCAGCCGCCGGTGCACCGCGATGCCGTCCATGCCCGGCATCTGCAGGTCGCACAGCACCACGTCGAAGGACTCGCCCTCCACCACCCGCGCCAGCGCGGCCTCGCCGTCCGTGACGGTGACGACGTCGTGGAAGGGCTCCAGGAGCAGGCGCATGGACTGCGCCAGCCGGGGCTCGTCGTCCACGATGAGCACCCGTCCCCGCCGTGAGGACGCTGGCGGGGATTGCCTGAAGGCCTCCCCACCCCGAGCCCCCGGACGGGAGGAAGGCGGGGACATCCCCGCGCTCTGCACGGGCGCGGGCGGCAGCAGCAGCGTGAAGGTGGCGCCCTGGCCCTGCGTGCTGTGCACGCGCAGCTCGCCCCCGTGCGCGCGGACGATCTGCTGGCAGATGGCGAGCCCCAGGCCCGTGCCCTCGTCGTTGCCCTTGGTGGTGAAGAACGGGTCGAAGATGCGCGGCAGCACGTCCGGGGAGATGCCCCCGCCGGTGTCCTCCACCTCCACGCGCGCGTGACCGGACGCATCCGTGTCGGTCCGCACGCGCACCTCGTGGCGGTCGGGGTCGCCTTCGGGGATGGCCTGCATGGCGTTCACCAGCAGGTTGAGCAGCACCTGGCCCAGCCGCGCCTCGCTGCCCAGCACCCGGGGCACCGGACCGAACGACTCCACCAGCCGCGCGCGGGGCCGGAGCGCGTGGAGCACGACGCGCGCCGCGGGCGGCACCAGCGCGTTCAGGTCCACCAGCCCGCGCTCGGGGGACTCCTCGCGGCTGAAGACCCGCAGGTCCTTCACGATGAGGCGGATCCGCTCGGCGCCCTCCTGGGCCCCGCGCACGCTGCCCAGCGCGTCGCGCACCCTGGCGGGGGCCGCCGTGCCTTCCGCCGCCAGCCCGCGCTCCGCGGCCTCCAGGTTCAGCGCCAGGTAGGCCAGCGGGTTGTTGATTTCATGGCCCACGCCCGCGGCCAGCGTGCCCACCGCCGCCACGCGTTCGGCGGCCACCAGCCGGGCCTGCAGCTCCTTCGTCGCGGTGACGTCGCGGTGGGTGGCCACGAAGTGCGTCACCCCCTGGCCGTTGGCGCGCACCGGGGACAGCTGCATCTCGCTCCACACGCGCGAGCCATCCGGCCGGGGCAGCACCACCTCCGCGCGCAGCGAGCGCTCCTCGCGCAGCGCCTCCGCCAGCCGTTGGGGGTCCTCGCCGTCGCCGGACGCCAGGAGCGCCCCGGGCGCCGCGCCCACCAGCTCCTCGCGACGCCGGCCCACCAGCGCGCACAGGGCCTCGTTGACGAACACCGTGTGCAGCACGCCCGGCTCGCGCACCTCGCAGATGAGCACGCCTTCGTGCACCGCGCGCACGGTGGTGGCGAGCAGCTCCAGCATCTCCACCGCCTCGCGGCGCTCGGCCCGCACGGCCGCGAGCAGCAGGCCCGTCAGCGTGGTGATGCCGATGAAGAGCTGCAACACCACCAGCCCCCGGGGCGGCGAGTCCGCCGTGAAGAACGGCCCCAACCCCCGCGCGGTGCCGGCGATGGCCGCCAGGGCGATGAACAGCGAGGCCAGCGCCGCGCCCCGGGGCCCGAAGCGCAGGGCCGCCCAGGCCGACAGCGGGAAGAGCAGGAACGTCAGCGCGTGCGCCTCGCTGGAGCCCGGCTGCGGGAAGGCGAAGACGCCCACGCACACCACCACCGTCGCCACCGGCAGCACCCACGCCTCCCACGACCCGCGCGGGCGCCAGGGCCGGAACAAGAGCAGCAGCGGCGGCGTCACCAGCAACATGCCCAGCAGGTTCGCCATCCACCACAGCCACGCGGAGGGCACCCACTGCGCGCGGGGCACCAGCCCTCCCAACACCAGGCTCAGCGTGCCCAGGCCCGAACCCAGCAGCGCGCCCAGCGCGGCCCCGCCGCCCAGCCACACGACGTCGCGCACGCGGTGCAGCTCCCGCGAGCACGCCACCCGGCGCAGCAGCAGGGCCCCCAGCACGGCCTCCAGCGTGGCCCCGGCGGCGACGCCCAGTCCCACCAGCGGGGGCACGTCCACCCCGAGCGCCACCGTCCACGCGCCCAGGAACACGGCGGGCCAGCGCGACACGCCCCACAGCAGCAGTCCGCCCAGCGCCACGCCCGACGGCAGCCAGACGGCGCTGATGTGACTGCCCTCCGCCGAAAGCGACAGGCCCGCGCGCGCGGCCGCGAGGTACACGCCCGCCAACGCGATGACCTCCACGAGGCCCCCACCCTGGAACACCGCCGCCACACGGGCCTGATGCCGAACCTGGATGATCACTCCCCCCGTGCCTCCGGGCCTCTTGGGGCCGGAAGAACATGCGTCATGCTAGCGGGGACGCGGAGGTGTTGCACCCCATGCTTCCGCCTGCCTGCCCTCCAACCAGGCGCTGTCCGGCAGGGGATGCAATGGGTACCCCGTCGGGCCGTATCCCGGGGCACGAAGGAGGAACGAATCCATGTCGCGACCCGGTCTTGCTGCGGTGTTGTCGTTCTTCATCCCCGGCGTGGGGCAGATCTACAACGGAGACATCCTGCGCGGGGTCTTCTGGCTCATCATCACCCCCGGCTTCTGGCTGGGCACGGGCGGGGTGCTGGGCTGGGTGTGCCACGTCATCGCCGCGGCCACCGCGTACAACCGCGCGGAGGACAAGGAGCGCGGGCGCCTGCGCTACGGCACCGGCTGATCCACCGTCCGGACATGAAAAAGGGGCCTTCCAGCCCCTCCTCTACCGCCGCCCCGGCGCCTTCACAGGCCGGGGCGGTTTTTCATGCGCACCGCATCAGTCGTTGAACGCATCGGGCAGCGGCTGCGGCCCGGGGACGATGCCGGCGATGTCCGGATCGACGTCTTCTCACGCTGCTTCTGCTGGCGCGCCATTTCCTTCTGCCGCTTCGTGGACCTTCCCTGCATGGGACCTCCCGGGAGAAATTAGCGAAAAAGAGGTCCGGCCTCGTCAAGGCCGGACCTCGTGGGTGAGTGAAGAGGCAGCCGAGCCGGAGGGCTCAGACCGGACGGACGTTCTCCGCCTGCAGGCCCTTGGGGCCCTTCTTCACTTCGAACTCCACCTTCTGGCCCTCGGCCAGGCTGCGGAAGCCATCCGCCACGATCGCCGAGTGATGGCAGAACACATCCGGACCACCACTGTCCTGCGTGATGAAACCGAAGCCCTTCGCATCATTGAACCACTTCACCGTACCGCTTGCCATAATCTGCTTCCTTGTCCCACTGGCAGAAAGGCTTCATCGCCAGCCTGCCCGCCCCTACTTTCGGGGCCTAGACGGCGCCTTAACCCTGAACAGGCATGAAGTCGAGCCGGGAACCACTCCCGTCCTGGCTTCACGCCGTCGAAGGTAACAACCCGGGTCGTGCGGTGAAACGCCTTCTCGGGGCGGTCCATTTCCCGCTGGCCGACGCTCCGGCCAACCGGGGGTGACACCCTTCAGTCGGACGGGTGTTCAGGAATAGTTTCCGCCCCTGAACACTTCCACTCCGACGTCGCCTATCCTGGGGCGGCCGGTCCCGTTCCACCCCTGCCGTCCCGAACCGTGAGGCGTCCCTCCCCGTGACCAATCCCACCCGTGTGACCTTTGGCCAGCGCGATGCGTCCTTCGCCGAGGACCTCAAGCGACGGGTCTCCGAATACTTCGAGACCCGGAACCTGTCCCAGCGGGCCAACGGCGCCATGTACGTGAAGGCCCTGGCCATCCTGGGCTTCACCTTCGGCGTCTACGGGCTGCTGCTCACGGGCTGGTTCGGACCCTGGGCCATGCTGGGCATGGCGGTGTTGATGGGCGTGGGCATCGCGGGCATCGGCTTCTGCGTGGGCCACGACGGCGTGCACGGCTCGTACAGCGACAACGCGCGCGTGAACTCGGTGGTGGGTCTGGCGTTCGACCTCATCGGGGCCAACAGCTACATGTGGCGCATCACGCACAACGTGCTGCACCACACGTATACGAACATCCAGAACATGGATGAGGACCTGACGGTCAGCCCGCAGCTGCGCCTGTCGCCCCACTCCGAGTGGAAGCCGTACCACCGCGCGCAGCACCTGTACGCGTTCCTGGCCTACTCGCTGACCACCGTCTTCTGGGTGTTCGCCAAGGACTACAAGTACTTCTTCCAGAAGGACCTGGGCCCCTACAAGGACAAGAAGCACGCGCCGGCCGAGTGGGCGCGCCTCATCGTGATGAAGGCCGTGTACTACGGCTGGACGCTGGTGATTCCGTGGATGGTGCTGAGCGTCACCTGGTGGCAGTTCGTGGTGGGCCTGCTCGCCATGCACATGACCGCGGGCTTCATCCTGGGCATCGTCTTCCAGCTGGCCCACGTGGTGGAGGACACCGAGTTCCCCCTGCCGGACACCACCGGCACCGTGGAGGACGCGTGGATGGTGCACCAGCTGCGCACCACGGCGAACTTCGCCCGCAAGAACCGCCTGCTGAGCTGGTACGTGGGCGGGCTCAACTATCAAATCGAGCACCACCTGTTCCCCAAGGTGTGCAGCATCCACTACCCGGCGCTGAGCGAAATCGTGCAGGCCACCGCCAAGGAGCACGGCCTGCCCTACCCGGAGGCCGAGACCTTCCTGGGCGCGGTGGGGTCGCACTACCGGATGCTCAAGCAGTTGGGCCGCGCGCCGGCGCAGGCCACCGAGCCGAAGCTGGCCGTGGCCGCCTGATCCACCTCGGGTAGCGCCGGGAAGCCTCCAGGGGCCGTCCTCCTTCCAGGGAGGCGGCCCCTTCGCTTTGGGGCCTCAGGCCGCGCGCAGGGCGGCCAGCAGCTCCGCCGCCGAGGACACGACGGCCTTCGCCCCGTGCGCCTCCAGCTCCGCCGGACGGAAGCCCCAGGTGACGCCCACCCCGTACATGCCCGCCGCCTTCGCGGTGTCCATGTCCACGGAGGTGTCCCCCACGAAGCCGCACGCGCCGGGCGCCACGCCCAGCTCCGCCGCCAGGGCCAGCGCCCCTGTGGGGTCCGGCTTGCGCGGGATGCCCGGGCGCTCACCGTAGACGGCGGCGAAGGACACCCCGGGCAGCAGCCGCGCGGCCAGCCGTTTCACGAAGTCGTCGGACTTGTTGCTCAGGACGCCCAGCCGCACGCCATCCGACGCGAGCGCCTGGAGCACCTCCACGACGCCCGGATAGGGGCGCGTGCGGTCGAACAGGTGCGCGTCGTAGTGGCCGTGGTAGGTGGCCAGCACGCGGCCCTGGAGGGCGGCGTCCGCCCCACCGGTGGCCCGGTGCGCGAGCTGGGACACGCCCTCGCCCACGAAGCGCAGGTAGGCGGCCTCCGGGTGCGGGGGCAGGCCGTGGTGCGCGAGCGCGTGGTTCATCGCCGCGGCGATGTCCCCCAGCGAATCCACCAGCGTCCCATCCAGGTCGAAGAGCACGGCGCCAAGGGGCATGACGAAAGGAGGCCTTTCTTCAAAACGAGAACGCCCCGACCCACGAAGGGGTCAGGGCGTCCGTGATTCAGGAGCGAAGCGTCGAAGCCTACGGCGTGGCGGCGGCGGTCTTCTCACCGGCGGCCGCGCCACCGGCCTGGATGACGGCGAAGTTGATGTTGTTGTAGCCCGCCGTGGCGCAGCTGAACATCACGCGCTTGATGACCTTGAACTGGACGTCCTTGTTGGCCTGGATGTTCACGTCACCCTTGAAGCCGTCGGTGCCGCCCGCCATGGAGTGGAGGTCCTCGAACTGCTTCTTCATGTCCCGCAGCTTCTCTTCCAGCGCGGGGATGTTGAGGTACTCGTCCTTGGTGAGGTCCTCCACCCGGCCCACGATGGTGCCCGACACGCTGACCTGAGGTCGGCGTTGCCGTTCTTCTTGCCGTGCCCGCCGTGGCCGAACACCTTCGAGTGCTCCAGCCGCTTGCCGTACCGCTTGCCCGGAACCTTGATACCCATGGCTTGAAGTGCTCCTGTTAGCCCATCGCCGCGGACACGGACACCTGGGGCAACCCAGAGCCAATGCACTCGTCGATGATGCGAACCAGGTCCTCGTAGCGGACCAGGTCCTCGGTCTGGAGGGTGATGGCGGCCTGATCCGGCAGCTGCGCCTTCAATTCCTTGAAGCGCGCCACCAGCTTGGTCAGGTCCGGCCGGCCCTTGTCATCCCGGGTGAGGGGAATGGGGTCGAAGGCGCTCTGGTCGGCGGTGAGCCGCATCTCCGTGGGAGACACCAGGAGGGTGAGCTGGACCGTCTTGGTCTTCTCCTCCTCCTGCTGCTCGTCCGAAGAGGCTCCGCCGGCCTGCGACACCTGCAGACGGCCGATCTGGGTCCAGACCGCCGTCATGATGAGGAAGCTGATGGTCACTGCCATCAGGTCGATGAAGGGCACCATGTTGATGGCGGTATCGAGCGGCTTCTTGCCACCCTTTCCACCTGTGCCCAGATCCATTCCGCCGGCCATGGCGACTACCTCCCTGCTCTACCGCGCTCTTCGCGCACGAACGACGTTTCAAGAAGACTCTGGGAACGGACGCGCCTGTCTGGGTCCACCACTTCGGGGCTACCAGACAGCGCGCCGGTGCATCCGGTTCCAACCGGGCGCTGCGTGAGGAGGACTACTCCTCGGCGTGCGCGTGGGCGGACGCGGGGATGTTCAGGTTCTTGAACTTGTCGCGGTTGGCCACGATGAGGTTCAGCACGGAGACGCTGGTCTCGTTGATGTCGTTGATGATGCTCTGGGTGCGGCCCATCAGCACGGAGAAGGCGACCAGCGCCGGGATGGCGGTCAGCAGACCGAAGCCCGTGCAGTTCATGGCTTCAGAGATGCCGTTCGCCAGAATGGTCGCCTTGTCGGCCGGGTTCACGTTCGCCACGGCCTCGAAGCAGGTGATGAGACCGTTCACCGTTCCGAGCAGACCGGCGAGCATGGCCGCGTTGCCGAGCATCGCCAGGTAGCCCGTGCGCGCCTCCAGCCTCGGCGTCTCACGCAGGCTGGCCTCGTCGAGCGCCGCCTGGACCTCTTCCTGGCCCTTGGGGACGTTCATCAGACCGGCCTTGACGACGCTCGTCAGCGGCGTGGTCTTCTGGCCGGCCACGTAGTTGATGGCCTTGTCCAGGTCGCCCGCGTAGATGTGCTTCTTCAGCCCGCGCAGGAAGCCTTCCTTGTTGATGGAGGCCTTGCCGAACAGGACGATGCTG
>SECN01000078.1 GCA_004173515.1 Myxococcaceae bacterium
GACGGGGCGTGTCACGGACGGGGCAGGGGACGCCGTAGTGCACTTTGCTCCAGACGCTGCTGCCAATGTAATTCCCCGGGTCTCCATCGTCTCCCTGTCAGAGGGAGGCGAACCGGATGGCGACCACCGTGGCACAGGCGTTCGAGATGTACATGCAGCGCCTGGAGTTGACCGAGAAGGAGAGCGCTCGGGCGACCCGGCAGCAGGAACTTGTTTTTGATTCAATGCGTCAGATGTTGGGACCCAAGGCGGCCATCCTTTCTGGCTCCTACGGCAGGAACACCGCCATTCGTCCTCTTCATGACATCGACCTGTTCCTCATCTTCAAGGATGCGGGCTCCGGTCCCGTAAGTCCGCCCGCGATGATGCTCGAGCGCATCCAGCGGGCGCTGGAGAGCGCTTTTCCAGGCAAGCAGGCGAGGCTGCAGAACCGCTCGGTCAACATCGAGTTCAGCGGAACCGGAATTGGTTTCGACGTGGTTCCCGCTGTCGAGGATGCCGCGCACACAGGCTGGTACTGGATTCCCGACCAACGCGCGGGAAAGTGGATCCGCAGCGATCCGCGCAAGCACCAGGACGCCTGCAACGCGGCGAACGAACGTGCGCGGAAGAAACTGAAGCCACTCATCAAGGCCATCAAGCACTGGAATGTCCGGCAGCCGAAGCGGGCCCGGTCATTTCACCTGGAAGTGCTCACCTATCAGGCCCCGAACTCGGTACTGGCGGCATCCAGCTATTCCGAGGGTCTCACATACCTTTTCCAGTTCCTGGAAGCGGCCATGCCTCAGCGATGCGAGGACCCCGCGGAGTTGGGACCGCCCATCGATGCAGGGATCAGTGAGGGAGACCGGCAGCAACTTCAACAGCAACTGAGTCACGCGGTGCGAAGGTCTGAACGGGCCCTGGCGTTGGAGCGGCAAGGGGCTATGGATGCGGCGATCGAAATCTGGCGGGAACTGCTGGGACCGGACTTTCCGGCGGGGTGAGGACCATGCGAGGAAACAGCCTGCTGACCATCACCCTGGCCCGCTCCAAGAACCCGAATCTGCCCCACGATTTCGATGGCCAACCGCAGCAATACGTCGCATGGGCGGACACGGGCAAGACCGGCGTCGCGCACTTCCCTTGGGACGAAGTGCGCGAGTTGGATGAAGCGTTCGAGCACCTCGAGCCCAGCCATACCGCTCGGGAACGGATGGGGGACCTTCTGCGGAGATTCCTGGAGCGGGTGTTGACCGAGCTAGGAGGCTGGGAACCCATCGAGCACAAACTCCTTCGCGGAGAGCAGAGTCAAGCACCGATGCGCTTGCGGATGCGCTTCAACGCTACGGAGCTGTTCAGTCTCCCTTGGGCACTCACGACCCTGACCAGCGCAAGAAGCCTGGGGGCGATCCAACCCCATGTCCTCCAATTTGAATGGGCGAGCAACCGAGTGATCCCCAACACCTTCTCAGAACATCCTCGGGTCCTGTTTGCCTGGTCCAGCAGGGGAGGGGATGTGGAAGCGGACGTTCATCTCGAAGCCATGAAGAGGGCCTGTCCAGGTTTCGATCTGGAGCGGGATGTCTGCGCCAACGTCACGATTCCACGGCTGCGCGAGCAACTGACGCGGGCCACGCAGGAGGGGCGGCCCTACCATGTCATCCACATCCTCTGTCATGGGCGGGAGCTTGACGGAAGGTATGGACTCTCCTGGGAGGCTACGGACCGACCGGGACGGGAAGAGCTGGTGGACGGCCGCCGCCTGAATGACACGCTGGGCCCTTTCGTGCTCGACCTCCACGCGGTCGTGTTGGGTGCGTGCCATGGCGGAAACCCGGGCCGTCCGGGCGACATGTTTGGAGGGGTGGCGCATCACCTGCACCGGTTGGGAATTCCCTTTGTCATCGCATCGCAGCGACCACTCTCGCTGCCTGGCTCCATCCAGATGACGGAGGTTTTCCATGAAGCCCTCTGCCAGCGGAAGGCACGTGTTCACGATGCCTATCAAGTCGCGCACGGAGCGCTCCAGGACTCTTCTCTCGACTGGGCTTCGCTTCAACTCTTCGTCGCGCCCCAGGACGCGAGCCAGACCCCAGGGCAGCATGTGGTCTTCGCCCTGGGGGTCGCACTTCCCGCTGGCCTCAAGCCTGAGCTGGCCGTGGCCTACGAGATGAACTTCAACGTCCCCCCTGCCTTCGTGGAGGACGCGCTGGCCGGACGGACCGGAGCGAACCCCGACATCATCGTGCTCCGTCCCCTGGGGGACGTGGGAGATGCCCTGCCGTCCAGCCAGGACGAATGGCGGCGGGCCCTGACCCATGCCGAAGCGCTCGTCAGGGCGCTGGGCGCATTCTCCACCCGGATCCACCTCTTCGCACGGGCACCGCTCCCACTCATGTTTCATCTGGGGTGGCTCTTGAGCCGAATGAGTGTCCTCGCCTACCAATACCAGCGAACGGGGAGCGACGACTGGCGCTGTGGTCATGAGTCCGGTCGGAGGTTTCCCGCCGGGTCATCCTTCTTCAGGGAATACAGCCTGCCAGAGGCCGGGGACTGCGAAGCTGTGAACGGCAGGGTGGTGCTGACGGTGGAGGCCACCCTTCCCATTGGCGAGCAAGAACTGGCGCGATGGCTGGGAGCTCCACGGCCTCCAGTCGTCCGCCTCGTGGCCTCGAACGGTCCCTCACACGAGTCCGTCCGTGGCCCTGAGGACGCCGCTCATGCCGTGGAGGAGTTCCGTGCCTGCATGGACCGCCTTGGCAAGATTCCAGGGGTCCGCGAGGTGTGGTTGGCGATGGCCTGCCCCGCGAGCCTCGCGGCGGCGCTGGGGCGGGGCTACAACCCCAAGACCCAGCCGCGCCTCAAGCTCTTCAACTACCGCAAGGAGGAAGGCTACGTGGAGGTCCCCTGGAACGGCGGAGTCGGCAGGGACCCGGTTGATCCTCCGAAGCCCTCTGAACTCCCGAAGTAACATTGCCGATGCCTTCCGTTTTCCTGGTGGGACGGACCGGAGACGCGGTCATGACGAACGCCGGGGAGCGCGTGGCAAGTAATTTCGACGAGTGGCACGACAGGCAACACCGGATGCTGCTGCCCATCGCGGAAGGGCTCTGCCGGGGTTCTCGGGAGATCGATCCCCAGGACCTCGTGCAGGAGACCCTGATGCGCTTCATCGAGACCTTTGCGGGAGCGCTGGAAGACCGTAGTCAGGAGCCGATGGACGGCTGGCTCATCTCCGTGATGACCCGCCACTTCGTGGATCTGAAACGGGGCGCCATGGGTCGGAAGAAAGCAGAGGTCGACCCGACCATCACCCGATGGACCCTGGCCCAGGGGGGCTCCTCCACCTACGAACGTATCACCCAGGAGCGCTTCGATTGGGCGGTGAACCAACTGCCCTTGCAGCAGCGCCTGACCTTCCTGCTTCGCGCCCAAGGTCTGCGCAATCAGGAGATCGCCAGCCGCATGGGTCTCAAGCCCGGGGTCGTGGCCAAGCGACTGTTCGATGCGCGCCAGAAGCTTGGCACGCTGCTCAAGCCTTACGTTGATGAAGGAACCCACTGATGTCCACGCCCTGCGACCAACTCTCACGCTTCGCGGATGGGGACCTCCCTCTGGAGGAGTCCCAGGAGTTCGCCAGGCACCTCGCACAGTGCGAGAAGTGCCAGGAGGCGCTGACCGGTGTTCTCCAACTCGACCAGATGGGGCGGCGGTACATCGAGCGCCACGGGCCGGTGAAGATTCCCTGGCACGTCGTGCCGCGCAACCGCTGGCGGGTGGCGGCCTTGGCGACGGCCTGTGCCGTAGTGGGGCTGTTGTTCGTCCTGCACGTTCCAGGGGTTGGGTCGCTCCGGGAGGAGCCTTCGCTCTGGGCTGGAACGCAACGGACCCTGGACGCGCGGGTTACTTATCCTGCGGCAGACCGATATCGCCGTCCCTCTCAGGTGATGATGGGCGAAGGTTCAGCGCCCAGGGCTCCGGGCGCCCTACTGCAGGTGCTCACGGAGCTGGACAAGCGGGGGGACCTGGCACAACTCGCCGCAGCCTACCTCGCGGGGGGGAACCCCGAGCCAGACAATGCCATCCACCGCCTGGAGCAGATGCGCTCCGAGCAGCAGGGGGATGTCGCCGACGTGCTCAGCGAC
Source organism: Myxococcaceae bacterium (assembly GCA_004173515.1). Taxonomy (GTDB): domain Bacteria; phylum Myxococcota; class Myxococcia; order Myxococcales; family Myxococcaceae; genus Corallococcus. The sequence goes on from SECN01000078.1 coordinate 4,128, forward strand.
CTCGGCGCGGCCCACTATGCGGCGGCGAAGCTCCGGTCCGGCTCATGGGCGTTGCGTGAACTGCGGGAAGCGCTAGGGCTGCTCAACCAGTCACTGATGCGCAAGCCCGGCCACATCCAGGCCCTGTGGAACCGTGCGCTCGTCTACCGGGAGTTGGGGCTGCCCCTGCTGGCGATGCAGTCCCTGGCCGAGGTGGAACAGCGAGAAACCGATCCGGGCTGGTTGCGCGAAACGCGAGAGCGCAAGGAACGCCTGTCGAGGGCGCTGGATGGCAAGGAGCGATGGCGCGCGGCGGACGATGCGGGAGACGCACTCGCGAGGAACCTGCCCGGGGCGATGGCGGGTGCCCTGGAATACGTCGACATGCCGCAGATGCGACGCGACTTCTACCACGCGATCAGGACGCGAACCTCTCGAGAGGAAGTGCTGGCGCTCAAACCGCTGGCGGAGGCATTGGAGCAGGGCTCTGGCCCCTCGACCGTGCTGGTGGACTATGTCCAGGAGATCTCAGGACATGACTTCTCCCGCCGCGCACCCCTGGCCCGTGACTATGCGCGGTTGCTGAACCTTCCTCCAGGAAACCAGGAGCGGGATGCCCTGCTCAAGGAACTCTCGAACGCAGACGAAAAGGACATTGCCCTGGGCGCACTGCTGTTGGAGGACTGGCCAGCGGATTCAGGCGCTATCGACACCCTGCTTCAGCGCGCCAGTGAGAGCCAGGATCCATGGTTCGCTGTCCTGGCGCTCCAGACAGAGGCGAAGCGATTCTGGAAGAAGGACCGGTACGACCTCGCGCTGCCGAAGCTGGAGGAGGCACTCAAGCAGTGCACGCAAGGCAGTTTGATCTACCGCTGCATCGATGTACGCAACGACCTGGCTCACGTGACGACCTGGCTGTTCCGGCTGGACGAGGCGGAAGCCCATGCGCGGGAGGGATTGGCCCTGGCTCGGCGCCGGGAGCAGTGGAACCAGGAGCGGATGCTGCTGGAAACTCTGGGCAACGTCTCACGCAACGCGGCGGATGTCGTCCTGGCGCACGCCTACTTCGAGGAAGCGCTGTTGATGCAGCAAGGGGGAAACCCCTCCGCTCGGAATATCCACCAGAACTTCGCGCACCTTGCGATCCAGTCGCTGCGGTTGAATGACGCCCGGTCCGAGCTGGATCAGTCCATGGCCCTGGGCCGATTGACGTTGCATGGCGTTGCCGCCTTGGTGGACGTGGCCAGGACGCGTCGTTCTCCCGGGGATGAGCCGATGGTGAGGGCGGTGCTGGATGCGGAGAAGACGTACACTGCGGGCCAGCGCGCGTTCGTGAAGTTCCTTCGGGGGCGCTTCCTCCTGGAGGTGGACCCCGCCGCTGGTCGCGAGTGGTTGAATCAGGCCATCACCGAGGCGACCAGCGCGGAGGCGGTCGCTCGGACAGAGGATTGGACGGATATCACCGCGCAGCATGCCCGGGCCTACAGCTTCACCTCTCTCATCTTCGATGACGCCCGCCGCGGCGACTTCGCGTCCGCGCTGACGCGTTTCGGGTCGGAGCGGGGCTTCACCCCGCCTGACCGCTGTGTGCTGGGACTGACCGAGGACACCGAGCGGAGCCTGCTGGTGGCTCGCGGTGCGAACGGGCAACTGTTGAACGTCTATACACCCGTGCGCACCGACCGCTTTACTGTGGTGAGCATGGAGGGCGTCGTTCCTCGGAGCATGCTGGAGGCCCTGGAAGCGTGCGCCACAGTCGATGTGTTGGCCCGGCCGCCCCTCCAGGGACGGGCGGGGCTTCTTCCCGCGACCATGGCGTGGCGTTACCGCACCCTTGCCAGTCCTCGGCAGCCTCCTGATGGCAGGCGCACCCATCTGGTCGTGAACGATGTCCGTTACGAAGAGCGGCGCAATGAGGCGTCCCTGAAGTGGACCGCCAACATCGCTCCAGATGAGGACGGAAGGTTCCTGAAGGGGACGGACGCAACCCCTGGCCATGTCCTGGCGCAGATGCCGGCTGCGGCGGAGATCGACCTGGCGACGCACGGAAAGGTCGCGCCAGGCTCAAGAGCTACCTACCTCCTGCTGGCACCCGGCGCGGACGGCGTGGACACCCTTTTCGAGGAGCGCATCCGCAAGTTGAAGCTCCTGAATGCACCCCTGGTCATCCTCGCGGCTTGCGAGGCGGCGCGGGGAACCGCGGCGCTCCATGAGCCCGGAAGCCTTCCCAACGCCTTCCTGGCAGCGGGGGCTCGCGGTGTGGTCGCGGCGACGCAGAGCATCCCGGATGAGGACTCGTCCGAATTCTTTGGAAGCGTGAGGGACCACGTCCGCTCGGGAGCTTCGCTCAGCGCCGCGGTCCGCGATGTCCGGTTGCAGTGGCTGCAACGGAGCGGAGACTTGGACTGGGTCAACGGAGTCCTGGTCTTCGAATAGCCAAGCGCCGCGCCATGCGCGGCATCCCCATGACCAAGGAGAGAGGCAATGCAGGTGGCATTGATGGTACAGGTGTATTCGGAGTGGCGGGGGGATCCCTTCTTCTTGGGACAGCCTCAGGAGGGGCGGGAGGTCTACATCCAGGCCACGGAGACCGGTTTCATCGCATTCGGCAAGATGGACGGCATTCCGGGAACCATCTTCGAGGTGATTGGGACCAAGGAGGAGCGTCCGGCCTTTGAAGTCCAGATCCAGTCGGAGGGCGCAGCGCTCTTCATTGGCATGCCGCCCCTGGACACGAACACGGCGGGCGACAAATCGGACCCTGGCACCAACCGCCCGGGACTCCGTGCGCCGGTCGCGGAAGCGGCGAAGGCAGCGCCCGTTCCAAGGCAGGGGATGTCTGGGTCGGAGACGGTGATGGGTCCCACGCACCCGGAATCGAAGGAGCGCAAGGCGGATGCGCGGGCCGAGGTGCCTTCTTCTGAGACGAAGGGGGAAGCGTGAACCTGCATCTCCTGTTGGCTAGGGCGGATGAACGTGCGTCTGTGCTGGAGATGCCTCTGCCCCTGGAGTCGGTGCTGGAGGCGCCGGCTTCGACCCGCCTCTCCGGCGTGACGCACCTGAGTGACGTCGCGGGGGACCCCAACTCCCTCACGGCGCAGCGCTGGGCGCTGATCGTGCCCGAAGGGGAGTGGGGGCGGCGGATCGAAGCCATCTTGGAGCCCTTGTGCGCGCTGCGGGCTCGCGAGCAGGGAGTTCCTGTGGAGGTCCACCGCGTTCCCTCCGGCATGGATCGGACCGGGGCTGTGCAGTTCCGGGAAAAGGTGTTGCACCCCTCCTCGCGCTCCAGGAAGGAACACGCACGGTACATCCTGCTTGCAGGAGGGCTGGAGGAACTCACGCAGGAATTGCAGGAGGTGCTGGTGGTGGAGGGCGCCTGCTTCGTGGGGCGCCTGGCCTTCAAGCAGGACGAGGAGTGGGAGGCCTACGTCGGCAAGGTCCTGGCGCGTGAGCAGGCTCCGTCCCCACCACGCAAGGCTCGAGCGCTGTACCTGTGCGCGGGAGATGGGAGCACGGCCGTGAGAGGTGGAGGGCTGACCATCGTGACGCCCGCAGCCCGGCAATGTCAGGAGGAGCGGCAGCGGGGACACCTGCGCGCGAAGGAGATCCTCGAGGAGGTCTTGCCGAAGGGCTCAGCGGACCGGCTCCTGGACCTTGCGTCGGCTCAAGAGCCGACCCTGCTGTTCACGCTGAGCCATGGCATGGGTGCTCCGTCTGGAGGTTGGCGCAGCATGGAGGCGCAGTGGCGGCGTCAGGGTAACCTCTTCCTGGGGGCGGGCTGCGAGCTGGAGCCCGACATGGTCAGGAGCAGGCCGTTTGTTCCAGGAGGTATCTGGTTCTACTTCGCCTGCTTCGGTGCGGGGACTCCGGTTCAGAGTGTGTACGAGCCCTGGCTCAAGACCCTGGTGGATGCGCGGCACCAGAAGCCCGGTGTGCTGGAACAGGTGGCTGACTCACGTCCGGTCGATGGGCGTCCCTTCGTGGCCGCGCTGCCCCAGGCAGCCCTGGCGAATGAGCAGGGGCCGCTCGCGGTCATCGCGCATCTGGACCTCGCCTGGACCCATGCCTTCCAGGATGTGCTCACGGGACAATCCCATGTCCAGCGGTTGGAAGCCGTGCTCTCAAGCCTGATGGTCGGACATCGGGCGGGGCCGGCATTCCATGCATTGCTTCAGTCCACCAGCCGGGCGGATGCGCGGCTGCGGTTGCGCCACGAGACGACGACGGTAGCGCATGCGGCAGGCACTCCGCTGCCCGAGGACCTCGTCGCGCAGGCATATCTGTGGATGGAACGCCATGACATTGCCAGCTATGTCCTGCTGGGCGACCCGGCGGTGCGGCTCGTGGCGGCACACTGAGGGATGCGATGGGCGCGCGGGTAACAACGACCGCGCCCATCGTGATTCATGTGCCATGACACTTCCCCTGCCCAGCTACTTCGAAGATTTCCTCCAGGACATCCGCCCGACGCCAACCCAGCGTGAACAGATGCGTGAAGGCCACTCCCGGCTCCAGGAGCGCCTGCAGGCCGATGCGGATCTCTCCCCCGGCTTCGTCAGCATGTTCTTGCAAGGCAGCTACCGGCGCTACACGGCGGTTCGCCCCAAGGATGATGCCCGGGCGGATGTCGACCTCGTGGTGGTCACCAAGATGAAGGAGTCTGAGTTCTCACCCGCCAAGGCCATGAGCTGCTTCAAGCCGTTCCTGGAGAGGCACTACAAGGGGAAGTACCGGCAGCAGGGGCGCTCCTTTGGCATCGAGATGTCCCGCATCGAGATGGATCTCGTGATCACCGCCGCGCCCGTGGAGGCCGAGGCAGGCACCTACAGCGACTTGTTGAAAGCGGAGGCCTCGTTGTCGTTGCGCCTCGACGAGGACTTTTCGGCCGAACCACTGCTGAAGACCGCCAGCCAGGAGGAAGCGCTCTGGAAGCTGCATCCGCTCCGGATCCCGGATCGCGACTTGGGATCGTGGCAGGACACCCATCCCCTGGCGCAGTTGAGCTGGACCCATCGGAAGAACGCTCGATGCGGCGAACACTTCGTCAACGTGGTCAAGGCGATCAAGTGGTGGCGTCTCGTCCACCTTGAGTCGCTGCCGGAGCGTCCCAAGAGCTATCCCCTGGAGCATCTGTTTGGGGACTGCTGTCCGGATGGCATCGGGTCCGTCGCCGAAGGCGTGGTCCGAACCCTGGAAGCCTTCGTGGAGAACTACGCCCTCCATGCCGCCGCCAAGAAGGTCCCCTACTCGGAGGACCGGGGCGTGAGCCAGAACGTCATGGCACGCATCGACGGCAAGGACTTTGCGGCGTTCCATGAGCAGGTGAAGAAGGCTGCGAAGCTCGCGCGCAAGGCCTTCGAATCGCCGGACGCCCAGACCGCCGCTCCGCTGTGGCGGGAGCTTTTCGGGGACAAGTTCCCTCAAGCCCCCGAGGGTGGCTCTTCCTCAAAGAAAGGGTTCACGCCCCACCAGGGAGGTCCCGGGAGCGTCGGTCCTGGCAGGTTCGCGTGAAGCCAGTCCCTCGACTGACGGAGGCTTTGCGCCTGGGCCGGCGTGTCCTGGATGGCCGCGCCGGCGTCGTGCTGCTCGAGGACCTGACCTGGCATTCGGGGGAGGACTGCTGGGTGCTGCCGCTTCGTGTGTGGGCGGACACCCAGGGCAGCGCCCTTCCTGAATGGACGGACTGGTATGCCCTCGTCGACGAGAACTACCCTCTGGGACGCATTGACGTCCATCCGGCGAAGGCCGGAGGTATCGAGGGAACTTACCCTCACCAGCGGCTGAACAGACCGGGGCCGGCCGCCCGGCCCTGGCGTGACGGGAATGTGTGTCTCCAGACGGGGCGGGCTTCGCTGGGCTTCAGGGTGCGGGACGAGGAGCCTCGCGATGCTGCGAGCCGTCTCGCTTGGTACATCGAAGGACTTCGGGAATGGCTCGAAACCGCGGCACGCGGTCAGCTCCTGGCGCCAGGGCATGCCTTCGAACTACCGTACCTGCCGCTCCGGGAGCCTACGCAGGTGGTTTTCAGCGAAGGACCCGAAACCTTCGCCCACTGGAACGCTCATCCGGAGGAGTCCCGGGGGTGGGCGGAGCTGGTGCCACTGCGCGGAAATCCCCGTGTGCTCGCCGTGCGTGCCTTCTCTTCGTTCGAGGGGTGTGGACTGTCGGTCTCAGGCTGGGGGGACCTGCTGGCCAAGGTACCGCGCAAGCGACGCCTGCGAATCCCGTGGATGCGTTGCAAAAGACTTCCCATCCTGCCCCCCTATGCTGCCCCCACCACCTGGCAGGAACTGGAGCGCGCCGCAGAGGCCTGTCAGTGGAATTTGAGGGATGACCTGATGGCGTTCGCTTCGCGCCTCCGGGACGGTGTGAGGCACCTCTGCCTCATCGGCTTTCCGGTGCCATCCCGCGTGGGGGCGCCGGATGTGCGGATGCATTGGTGGGCGGCACGGCTGCCGCTCTTCTCCCACGGTGACGTGGCGATGCGCGGCTACGCCCGCACCCCACGGAATCGGGAGCGGTATGACCTGATGAACCTGTTCGCCCGGCCTCTCCCGGTGGACTGGCTCCCGACTGAGGACTGGACTCCTTCGGAGCTTCGAAGTCGGGGGGCATTGCCAGAGGAACTCCAACGCTCGTGGGTATTGCTCCTCGGCGCGGGATCGCTAGGCGCCTCCGTGGCGGAGATGCTCGTGCGCGGGGGAGTGAGCCGCCTGGTCATCATGGACCCTGACATTGTCGCGGCGGGCAACCTCGTGCGGCACACCCTGGACCTGAGGGATGTCGGTGCTTCCAAGGCCCATGCGCTCGCGGAGCGGTTGCGCTCCATCAGTCCAGACCTCGAGGTCCGTGCCCTCCCGCAAGCGCTGGCACTGCCGCCCGCACCTCTTCACGGGCTCGTGTCCCACTGCGAAATCGTCATCGACTGTACGGCCTCCGACGAGGTCATCGCGGCCTTGGGGCGGACGACGTGGGAAGCGCCACGGCTTTTCTTCTCCGCGTCCTTTGGCGTGGGGGCCCGGCGGCTGTTGTGCTTCAGCGCCACGGGGACGTCCTTTCCTGAGATGGATTTTTGGGAACAGAGTGAGTCCTGGCGCCAGGAGGACCATGAGGAATTGCTTCGCACGGACCTTCCGAGGGAAGGAATCGGGTGCTGGCATCCAGTTTTTCCCGCTCGAGCTGATGACGTGATGCTGGCTGCGGCCATCACCGTGAAGACGTTGGTGCGCTCCGTGAAGGAGCGCCCGGTGACTCGCCTCGATACCTATTCCCGTGACGAATCAGACGGCGACTTCCAGGGGGTGACCCATGTGTCCGGAACGGAAACGCATTCGGGACCTTGAGTTCCGGTCCAAGGACGCCCGTTTCCAGGCATGCGTGCCGGCCGCCATCGTTCGAAGGTTGCTCAAGCTGTGCCGCTCCTCCGTGAGGCACGAAACTGGCGGCATTCTGTTGGGGCACTATTCCGAGGCGCTGGACTGCGCCCAGGTTCGCAAGGTGTCTGCTCCGCCCTTGGACTCGGAGCAGGGGCTGACATGGTTCAGGCGTGGAACGAAGGGGTTGCAGGCGTTGCTCGACCAGTGCTGGAACGCAGGCCGTGACCATTATCTGGGAGAGTGGCACTTCCACCCCTTCTCCGCTCCGATCCCCAGCGGCACGGACCTGGGTCAGCTCACGGCCATCGCCAGCACGCCTGGGTATGGATGCCCGGAGCCACTGCTGCTCATCGTTGGCGGGGATCCGATGGGTGCCTGGTCCATCAGTGTCCATGTTGTTCCCCGGGGGGGTGACGCGGTTCCCCTCCTGCAGGTCTGAGGCGGCTTCAAGACACTTGTAATCCCCGCGCTGTCATCCGTTTTCCATGTGACGTGACCCTGCCGCGGTCTCGTCCCTGGACCCATGGGCGAACAAAGCGCATCCCGAATGCAGGGCGACCGTTACCAGCACCTCTACAGCTGGTACGTGTTGCTGTCGTTGTTGGACGAGGACAGTCCGTTCGCGTCCGCCTTCGTCGAGCACCCCGAAGCGGGAGCGGCGGACGACGTCACGCTGCACCCGCGTCCCGGTGTCTCCGGGGCCAGCCGGTACGTGCAGGTGAAGTGGCACGTGGACCACCGGGCGCTCTACACGCTGGAGGGGCTGGTGGAGACGGTGGGCCGAGGCCGGTCGCTACTCCAGAAGCTCTTCGCGGCCTGGAAGTCCTTGTGCGGGCAGGGCCCCGTCGAGGTGTGGCTGGTGAGCAACTGGCCCGCGGATCCGGAACTGGGCAGGTATCTCCAGGGAAGGGACTGGCGATTCACCGAGGACTTCTTCGTGGAGCCGGCGACGGGTGCGCTGAAGGCCGCACGGGCGCGCTGGCTGGAGCACCTGGACGTGGAGTGGGAAGTCCTGCGCGCCTTCTGCACGGACCTGCGTCTGCGCCTGGGCTTTGCGAGCATGGCGGAGTTGGAAGAGCGTGTGGACGAGCGCATGCGCATGCACCGGCTGCGGCAGGGGCCGGAGCCCCGGGCCCTTGCGTTGGATGGGATCCGGGAGTGGATCGAGGTCGGTGGTGAGGCCAAGCGGTTGGACCGGGAGAAGCTCCACGTCTTCATTCGCGACCGAGGGCTTCTGGCCCCGAGGACCGACACGCCGGGCGTGGGGATGTGGATCCACGGATGGGCAAGGCGCCAGTGGCGTGAGCCCCCGGCGGTGGAACTGGACTGGACGTCGCACTTCGACCGGGACACCCGTACGGTGCCGACCGAGGCGATCTGGCGCGAACGGTTGCTCCCTGAACTGCGCAAAGCTCGGCTTCGGCTGGCATCCCGGCCAGCGGAGGCGGTGATCGACTTCCGGGGTAAGGTGCCGCTATCGGTCTCGCTGGCCGTGGGCGCCTGCTTCCCAGAGTTGGCGGGGGACCGGTTCCGGGTGGAGCAGCCGACGCGGGGAGAGACGATGCTGTGGCGCTCGGACGCGAAGCCGACGCAGCGGCAGCTCCATGGTACCGAGCGCGAGGGTGCCCCGGATGCGAAGGACCTGCTGGTGGTGTTCCAGCTTACGGGCGATGCGGAGCCGGACGTCGAGCGGTTCCTGGCCAGTCATCCGCAGCGGTTCCGCGTGATCCTCGTGCTGGAGCCGGACGGAGGGCCCCACGACAGCGCAGTGGGCTCGGACGGGGACGCGGTCGCCTTCGCGGTGCTTGCGCGCGAACTCATCCGCCAGGCCCGCGTGCGGTGGCGCACCGCCACCACGCACCTTATCCCGTACGCCCCGGCGGGGGCTTGTCTCTTCCTGGGTCAGCGCCTCAACGCGATGGGGCCCGTGGTGGCCTACGAGCGCACCGCCGCAGGCGGCTACGTCCCCTTCCTGACGGTGGAGACTGGGTGATGCCCGAGGCGCACACGACGATGACAGCTTCTCAGGCGTCCGCCTCCAGCCTTCCGCCTGAGCCAGCGAAGCGGAGCCGCCGTCTGCTGGAGGGGCCCGACCGGGACACCTTCACGGTGCACCTGAAGACCCTAGCACTCATCCTGGGAGGAGCCCCCAGGACCCGTGAAGTGGACACGGTGGACATCAGCCGGGGGCCCACGGTCCGGGGACACCTGCTCTTCTGGTGGCGTGCGCTCTACGCGCACGAGTTCGACTCCGCGTCGAAGCTGGCCCGGCGCGAGCGCGCTCTCTGGGGCGGCGCGGGCAATGACGAAGGCAGCCGCTCACTGGTGTTACTTCAGGACGCCCAGTTCGCGAAGCTTCTCGCGAGCAAGCTCATTTCGTGGGTCCTTTTCGAGAATGCGACGGTAGATCCGAACCTTGTCCGCAGGATCTGCCGACAGGGCCGCTTCCAGGGTGAGAACCTGGAGATGTTCCGGCTCAATCGCTCGAGCCGCCTCTAGTTGCCGGGCTGCAACCTCATCATCGCCCATGAGGAAGTACACGAAGCCGAACTGCACGCGCGCGACCACGTCCTCGGGACAAACGGCCAGCAGTCGTTCAAAGGTCGGAACGGAGACCTCTGGCTCCGCGTAGAAGCGCTCCGCGAGGGCCCGAAGTTGTTCCGCGTCACGGACCTGCGCGAGCGCTGCCCGCAGTGCCTGCTCCACCCCAGGCTCGTCTGTTTCCAGCCGCCTTCGCGCGAGGGTCTCAAGCTGGCTGATGGTTTCGCTCATGTGGATGTTCCCGAATATCGCTTCAGGGGTGCACGAACGCCGTGTTCAACGTGATGGTCCCGTCCGAATATCTGAACCAACGAAGGGTCAGGTTGACCGGCATCCCCAACGCATCCTTCACCTGGAGGGTACCTTCAAAAACAGCCCCCGAAGCATGGGTGGACAGGGGGCTGACCTTTCCGTCGAGCTGGCGGATCGCCTCGATGAGCACCTGTCGTTGCTCCGCCCAGGTCGGGGCCAATCGGTCGAGATGGTGCTTGGGGAGGTCAACGTGCGTGTCCTTGACAGAGATGCCGCCATCCCGACTCCCGGGTCCCCGCGCCACCATGGCGACGGCGTTGGGGGCAAGCCCCACCGTCATGACTCCCTCTGCGATGGAGATGGACCGGACGCCGCCCACCATCGCCGCGGACAACTGGAAGCCAGCGTTGGTCTCAGCCGCGAGCGCCGCTCGGGCAAAGCCCGGGAGCATGGGGCCCTTCGTGGCCAGATTTGCCGTGCCTCCGCCCAGCGCGGCCGTCAGGGCCAGGATGAGGACTCGCGCACCGTTTTGACCCATCACCTTCCCGAAGGCTCGCCCTGCGTCCTCCAGTTCATCGAAGGCCACAGCCCGCTCCGAGTCCTGGGAGAACCGCTGCCACCCCTTGATGAGGTTGGCGAAGGAATCCAGTCCGATGTACGCGATGACGTAGGTCGTCAGCGCGATGGCCACCAGCTTCGTCACTGGTTCTGGCGCGACGAGCAGAAGCATGTACGCGGCCATCGCGGAGGTGATCATCGCCTTGAGTGCCAGTGGATTGACGATCTCGCTCACGGCAGCCTGTACGCCCTCCCATACGCCGTCCCAGGCGAAGGACAGGGCCAGCTGTCGCCGTGCCCTGGCATCCAGAAAGGTGAAGTCGTCCTTCAGCAGGGAAAGGCATTCTTCCGGTGGACCCTGCAGCGAGCACCCTGTTTCGGAGTGAGGCTCCAGCTCCCAAGACGCGAGCCGGGCGCGCATCCGCGTTTCTTCTTCGGGCTGAAGAGAGAAGCGCATGTCCAACACCAGCCGGGTCATCACCTGCTGGAACGCATCGGCGTCGACCTCGATGGTGTCCACGCTCGCCGGTGGGCTGTAGACGATGGGCTTGCCCTGCCCAGTGTCGAGGTACACCACACGGGAGGTCGCGCAACCCGCCAGCACGGTTCCCAGCAGCAGCACTCCTGCCCAACGCAGCCTCATGTCGGACCCCCACGTCGCAGGCTTCTCGGCGTGGGTCATCTCAAGCGCGCCTTCTGGCCCGGTCGATGCGACCACGGTGCCGGTGTCGTGCGACGGACAGGGCTCAGCAGCCCGCCTCCACCCGCGCCCCCCGACCAGCGGAGCACACCGCATCACGGCGCTGGCCGCCCGCCGCATCTGTAGTACGAAGGGCCCCCCTTCCGGTGACGCTGTGCGCCTCCTCTCCCTCCAGGTCCAGGACTTCCGCAACCTCCCGGGCGTGCAACTCACGCCCAGCCTCCACGCGACCATCGCCGTGGGGCAGAACGGGCAGGGCAAGACCAACCTCCTGGAGGCGCTCTACTTCCTCGCCACCCTCAAGCCCCTGCGCGCCGGCCGGCTGTCCGAACTCGTCCGCTGGGGCTCCCAAGCCGCCCGCGTCACCGGCCGCTTCCTCCTCAAGGGCGCCGAGCGCGAAATCTCCGTCGAGGTCGGCGGCGGCACCCGCCAGGCACTCGTGGACGGCAAGAAGGCCTCCAGCCTGGAGGACTACTTCGGCGGCGTCTCCGTCGTCGCCTTCACCCCCGACGACCTCGAGGTCATCAAGGGCGGACCCGACTCGCGCCGCGCGTTCCTCGACCGCGCCGTGTTCAACCGCTTCCCCGCCTTCCTCCGCGAAAGCCGCGAGTACGCCCGCGCCCTCAAGAACCGCAACCGCCTGCTCCGCGACGGCGCCACCGTGGATGCCGCGTACCTGGACGCCTACGACGAAACCCTCGCCCGCGCGGGCGTAGAGGCGGGCGCCCGCCGCCGCGCCCTGATGGCCGAACTCGCCCCCCGCGCCCAGGCCACCTTCGCCTCCATCGGCCGCACCGCCGACCCCGCCGTCTACGGCTACCACCCCGCCCACATCGGCGCGGACTTCGCCCAGGCCGACGAGGCCGCCCTCGCCACCGCGTTGCGCGAAGCCCTGACCGCCCGCCTGCGCCGTGACCTGGACCGCGGCTTCACCTCCGTGGGCCCTCACGTGGACGATGTCTCCGTGACGCTCGGCGGCCGCAGCGCTCGTGCCTACGCGAGCCAGGGCCAGCAGCGCGCCCTGGTGCTCGGTTGGAAGATCGCTGAGATTGAAAACCTGGAGACCGCCATGGGCTTCCTCCCCCTGCTCCTGCTGGATGACGTCTCCAGCGAGCTGGATCCGGAGCGCAATGCCTACCTCATGGGCTACCTGGCCCAGAGCGGCGCGCAGGTCTTCCTCACCACCACCGACGCGGGGCTCGTGCGAGCCGCCGCCGCCAGTGACTCCCTGTGGCTCACGGTTCACGCGGGCGTGGTGAACACAGACGCGCCCGTCGCTCCCTAGCGGATGTGCCGACGCTGCCAGGGCCAGTGCACCGGCCCGCGCTTCGCCGGGTGGGGCACCTGCCCCGGTGGGATGAGTCCGAAGAAGTCGTAGCGGAACTCAGCCCACAACAACCCGAACGCCCCCGCGAACAAGAACACCGTGATGGTCAGCCACGGCACCGTGCCCATCGCCAGCGCCATGATGCCCAGCACTCCCATCGCCACGGCCACGCCCAGCGGCACGGTGTCGCGCTTCTTCGACTCGCTGAAGGCCATCCCCATCGCCACCATCGCGATGGCCAGGATGGGCCACGCCAGCCAGTACGATGTGCGCGCCATCAGGTTGGCCAGTGACAGGATGAACAACCCGAATCCGAGTATCGCCAGTCCGCCGTCCATCGAATCCTCCTCGTGAGAATCCCCTGGGGACTCCCGGCTGAACTTGCGTCCTGCCACGGCCCGCCGGCACTCCCCCAGAGGGCATGCCCCCCGCGTCCGACCGGGGACACGGCGGGAGAGCGTCACCCCTTCGCGCTCACGGAATACGCAGCCGTACCGCCGTGTCTGCTTCGTGCCCCCACGAATGCGTGCACCCCCCGCCTGGAGTCCTTCCAGGGCGGCAGGGGCCTGCTGGATGCGCGAGGCGCTGTAGTCGACGTTTGCTCCGACGAAGTTCTTGCGGACGTGTCGGGCCTGCACCATGACGGGCGCCGTCCCACCGGGAGCCCTCGGGACGAACGAAATGGTGCCATGTCGCGGATGCTGCTGACGCTCGTGCTGTCTGCCCTGCTCGCGGGGTGCCACCGCGCGACGTTCGAGGACTCGGTGCTGCAGAAGAAGGACGTGAAGTACCGCGTCGGCACCCTGTCCAACGACGTCTGGCAACACGCCTCCTTCGACGACAACGACCTGGCCTTCGTGGAGCGCGGTGACACCGGCCGCGTCATCGCCACCAACGCCACCTGCAAGGACCACGACGACCCGGCGCTCGGCGTGCTCACGAAGCACCTGCTCATGGGCTTCACCGAACGCCAGGACCTGGGCCAGCGCACCTTCACCCTGGACGGCCGTGAGGCCCTGCGCAGCCGCTACGTCGCCAAGCTCGACGGCGTCCCGGTGTCGCTGGAGCTCGTCGTCCTCAAGAAGGACAACTGCGTCTTCGACTTCAGCTACGTGTCCCCCGTGGGCCACGCCGACGCGCGCATGGCCGACTTCGAAGGCCTCGTCTCCGGCTTCCACGCGGAGCGCCTGCGATGAGGGCCGAAGCCCAGGCCGCCACCGCGGCGGCCCAGCACCCCGCGCGCCCCACCCTCAAGGAGCGCCTCCGCGAGCGCATGGAGTCGCTGGGCGCCCTGTCCGTGATGACCGGCCAGGTGTTCAGCCGCGCCGTGCGCCCGCCCTACGACTGGGCCGCCCTCATCTTCCACACCGAGTCCCTGGGCGTGCGCTCGCTGCCCATCGCGCTGCTCACCGCGACCTTCGCGGGGCTCGTCATCTCGCTCCAGTTCGGCTACTTCCTCGCCCGCTTCGGCGTGCAGTACACCGTGGGCCGCGTCGTCATCCTCACGCTCTTCCGGGAGCTGGCCCCCGTGCTCACCGCCCTCACCGTGGGCGCGCGCATCGGCTCCGGCATCGCCGCGGAGCTGGGCTCCATGACCGTGACGGAGCAGGTGGACGCCATCCGCGCGCTGGGCGCGGATCCGCTGCGCAAGCTGGTGGTGCCGCGCGTGTTCGCGTGCCTCATCGTCATGCCGGTGCTCACCGTGTTCTCGGACGTGGTGGGCCTGGTCGGCGGCGCGCTGGTGGTGCGCTCGCAGTACGGCATCTCCCTGGACCAGTTCTTCCAGGGCGCCATGGACGCGGTGCAGATGGGTGACTTCGTCTCCGGCGTCATCAAGGGCGCGGTGTTCGGGCTCGTCATCGGGCTGGTGGGTTGTTTCAAGGGCCTCGCGGTGGAGGGCGGCACGGAAGGCGTGGGCCGCGCCACCACGCAGACCGTGGCCATCACCTCCGTGTCCGTGTGCCTCGCGGACTTCTTCATCACGAAGATCACGCTCTACTTCTGAAGCACCCCGGACCATGCGCAAGGCCCGCTCCCAACACGTCGACCCGCCCGCTCCGTTCGAGTTCCGCAAGCCCACCCCGGGCGAAGAGCTCATCCGCTACGAGGGGCTGGTCAAACAGTTCGGCGCCAAGCGCATCTACGACGGCGTGGACCTGGACGTCCGCGCCGGAGAGACCCTGGTCGTCCTGGGCGGCTCCGGCGTGGGCAAGAGCGTGCTGCTCAAGTGCCTCATCGGGCTGATGCACCCGGACGGCGGCCGCGTCCTCTTCGAAGGCTACGACGTCGCGAAGTTCTCCGAGGAGCAGTTCCTGGAGGTCCGCAAGCACGTGGCCATGGTGTTCCAGGGCGCCGCGCTCTTCGACTCGCTCAGCGTGGCGGAGAACGTGGCCTACCCCTTGCGTGAACACTTCCCGAAGATGTCCCGCGATGAAATCCGCAAGCGCGTGGCGGAGAAGCTGGAGCTGGTGGACCTGCCCAACACGGAGCGGCTGATGCCGTCGGACCTGTCCGGCGGCATGCGCAAGCGCGTGGGCCTGGCGCGCGCCATCGCCACCGACCCGGAGGTCATCCTCTGGGATGAGCCGACGACGGGCCTGGACCCCGTCACCACGCAGACCATCAATGAATTGATTGAGTCGATGAAACAGCGCCTGGGCGCCACGTCCATCGTCGTCACGCACGACATGGTGAGCGCCTTCGTCCTGGCGGACCGGATGGCCATGCTGGCCAACCGCAAGATCGTCCAGGTGGGCACCCCCGAAGAGATGCGCCGCTCCACGGTGCCGGAGGTGCGGGCCTTCCTGGACGCGCGCCGCCTGGAGCTGAACCCCGAAAGAACACCATGAGTCTCTTCACCTCGACCTCGAAGGAAAAGCGCCTGGCCGTGCGCGCGGGCGTCTTCGTCGCCATCGGCCTCACCGTGGCCGGCCTCGTCGTCTTCTTCATCGGCCGCGAGTCGAACCTCTTCCAGCGCCAGGTCGTCTTCCGCGCCTACTTCCAGAGCGTGGACGGCCTGAGCGACCAGTCCCCCGTGTGGATTGGCGGCCTGAAGGTGGGCCGCGTCAACGGCGTGGCCTTCTCCCAGGACCTCAAGGACAGCCGCCTGGAGGTGCAGTTCCAGGTCGCCAGCGCGTACACGGAGCGCATCCGCGCGGACTCCGTCGCGAAGCTCACCAGCATGGGCGTGCTGGGCGACAAGGCGGTGGACATCTCCCTGGGCAGCGCGGATCAGCCGCCCGTGGAGCCCGGCGGCGTCGTCCAGTCCAGCAGCGCCGGTGACCTGTCCAAGCTCATGAGCAGCGCCAGCCAGGTGATGGAGAACTCCGTCGCCATCAGCGAGTCGCTCAAGGACGCCATCAAGGTCTACGCCAACCCGGAGCTGTCGCGCGACCTGGCCCGGAGCGTCGC
>SECN01000491.1 GCA_004173515.1 Myxococcaceae bacterium
TCCTCGCGCAGCTTGCCCAGGGCCTTCACCACGCGCGCCAGCGTGCCGTCGGTGTTGCGGTTCCGGCTGGAGGCGATGGTCTGCATCATCTCGTTGAGGGGCTGCTCGTCCTCGTCACCGCCCACGCGCGCCTCGTCGGTGCGGTTGGGTTCGATGCGCAGGGGCGTCTTCCCGGTCAGCTCCGCATGGAGCGCGAGCAACTGCTGGAGGAAGTCCTCTTGTTGCTTCGGGGTCACGGTGGGCTCTCGGGCGCTGGAAGGTCAGTACTGCGCGGTGGAGATCTGACCGCTGACGATGGCCACGGACGCGGAAGCGCCCAGCCGGTTGGCGCCCGCGCGCAAGAGCTTCACCGCGTCCTCCGCCGACCGCACGCCCCCGGAGGCCTTCACCCCCACCTCGTCGCCCACCACCGCGCGCATCAATTCGATGTCCTTCACCGTGGCCCCGCCGGGCCCGAAGCCGGTGGAGGTCTTCACGAACGCGGCGCCGGCCGCCTTGGACAGCGCGCAGGCGACGACCTTCTCCTCGTCGGTGAGGTGGCCCGTCTCCAGGATGACCTTCACGGGAATGGGGTGGCTGGCCTCCACCACCGCGCGGATGTCCTGGTGAACGCGCTGGTAGTCGTGGGCCTTGAGCGCGCCCAGGTTGAGCACCATGTCGATTTCGCGCGCACCGGCGAGGATGGCCTCGCGCGCCTCGTAGGCTTTCGCCTGAGGCAGCATGGCGCCCAGCGGGAAGCCCACCACGGCGATGGGGACGGCGGACGCACCGGCCAGCACCCGGGCGGCAGTGGCCACGTGGCAGCTGTTCACGCACACCGTGGCAAAGCCGTACTGGCGGGCCTCCTCGGCCACGCGCACCACGTCCTCGGCGCGAGCTTCCGGCTTGAGCAGCGTGTGGTCGATGTACGGCGCCAGGTCCTGGGCCTTGAGGATGGACGCGGGGTCCACGCGCGCGGTGGCGGTCTTCACCAACGGCGGGCGCGGGGGCTCCGGGTTCAGCACGGCGGCAGGGAGCACGGCGTCCTGTGAGACCTTCCGGGCGTTCAGGCGATGACGGGCCTGGTCGACCAGCTCTTCCAGGAGGGTGAGGAAAGCTTCGGCGTCGGACGACATTCGGGCCCCTTAACCCAGTTCCAGGGCGGCGGGGAAGCGCTCGCGGGGGGCAGCGACTTCCACCTGACGCGAGGAGTGCCGCGAATGGGAGCGGGGCGGTAGAGTTCTGGCCGTGAAGGTCTTCGTGCGGTTGCTGGGTGTCCTGTTCCTCCTGTTCACGGCGCTGCCGGGCCACGCGGCCACGCCAGCCGCCCCTTCGGCCCTGCCCGCCCCGGTGCCAGGAAGGCTCACGGTCTACTTCCTCGACGTGGGCCAGGGGGACGCGGCGCTCATCGTGTCGCCCACGGGCAAGACGGTGCTCATCGACGGCGGGCCCCCGGAGGCCGGGACGCGGCTGGCGGCGCGGCTGCGCGAGTTGGTGAAGGGGCCGCTGGACCTGGTCATCCTCACCCACCCGCACCTGGACCACCTGGGGGGCCTGCCCGCGGCGCTGAAGGCGGTGGGCGCGAAGCGCTTCATGGACCCTGGCTTCGACCACCCGAGCGAGGCGTACCGCGCCCTGCTGGACTTCGTGGGCCGCGAGGTGGGCCAGGTGATGACGCCGGAGCCCAATGCGTCCGCGCCCCAGACGCTGCTCACGGTGGGCCTGGGCGAGGGCGTGTCCCTCACGATGCTCTGGCCGCGCATGCCCCAGGAGCCCTTCCTCGCCAACACGCGCTCGGACGCGAACGCGAACTCCATCGTCGCGAAGCTCACCTACGCGAAGACGTCCTTCCTCTTCACGGGGGACTCGGAGCCGCCCACGGAGGAGGCGCTGCTCCAGAAGCCGTTGGACCTCACCGCCACGGTGTTGAAGGTGGCGCACCACGGCGGCAAGCACTCCTCCACCGCGGCCTTCCTGGACCGCGTGGCCCCCCAGGCCGCCGTCATCTCCTGCGGCGTGGGCAATGACTACGGCCACCCGAGCCCGGAGGTGCTGGGCCGCCTGGGCGACGTGCACGCGCGCACCTTCCGCACCGACCAGGATGGCGAGGTGATGGCGGTGAGCGACGGCGCGACCGTCACCCTTCGCTCCTCGAAGGGCGCGGCCTCCACCGTGAGCGTGTCCGGCTCGCAGCGCTCGGGCAGTCCCGTGGCGCTCGGCCCCATCGAGCCCACGCCGGCCCCCCGCTCCGGCCGCGCGGTGGAGAAGGAGCCGGAGCCCGGAGGCACTCCGAAGAAGCCGAAGGGAGCGACGACAGCGCCCGCCCCCGCGCCGACGAACACGTCCGAGGAGACGGGCCAGAGCTTCGTGTCCCTCAAGGGCAGCAAGGTGTTCCACCGCGAGAGCTGCTCGACCTTGAAGCGCTCGAAGAACGAGCGCACCGTCTATACCCGCCGCTCCGACGCCCTGCGCGAGCGGCGCCCCGCCGAGGATTGTCACCCATGAGCCCCCGCATCACCCTCGGAGTGGGCCTGCTGCTCGCCTCGCTGGCGTGTCAGCCGCCGCCCGAACCGCCGAAGAAGGCTCCGAGCCCGGAGAAGTCGCGCTACTTCGGTGGCGCGCCGGACGGAAAGCTCCACGTGTACTTCTTCGACGTGGGCTCGGGAGAGGCCGCGCTCATCGTCTCGCCGAGCGGCAACACGGTGCTGGTGGATTCGGGCCCGGTCACCGCCGAGTCGCACCTGGTGAACCGGTTGCCGGAGCTCCTGCGCCGGGAGTTGGATCTCGTCGTCCTCACCCATCCGGATCCGAAGCACCACGGCGCGCTGGACGCGGTGCTCAAGCGCGTGGGCGCGCGCCGGTTGATGGAGCCGCAGTTGCCCGACACGTCGTCCGCCTACGACGCGCTGCTGGGCGCGGTGGGCTCGCGTGGGGTGCAGGTCTTCTCACCCGCGTCCTCCGCGAACCTGCCCCAGGAGTCGGTCCGGCTGCAGTTGGAGAACGAGGTGAACCTCACGGTCCTCTGGCCCCGGGCCCCCGCGACGCCGCTCTTGAAGGGCGCGCCGGACGCGGAGGGCCGGAACGCGGCGAACTCCATCGTGTTGCGCCTCACGTACCGGAACACGTCGGTCCTCTTCGCGGGCGCGGCGCGCGGGGAGACGGAGGAGGCCCTCCTGGCGAACGGACTGCTGGGGAACGCCACGCTGCTGAAGGTCGCCTCGCCCGGGGTGGCGGGAGCCAACTCGCAGGGGTTCCTGGAGGAGGTGCGCCCGCAGGGGGCGGTGTTCAGCATGGATGACGCCCTGGGCCGGGACGCGAAGGTGAGCGACGTGCTCACGCGCCTCAAGGGCGTGGGGGCGAAGACGTTCCGCACGGACGTGAACGGCGAGATGCACGCGGTGAGCGACGGCAAGCAGTTCGAGCTCGTCCTCCAGCGCCCCACGCCGGGCGAGCCCTTCTCCGCGCGGCGCGTCGTCTTCCCGGGCGTGGATCCGCGTCCGGCCCTCGTGAAGACGGCGAAGCCCCCGCCCCCGGTGGTGGTGAAGCCGCCGCCCGAGCCGCCCGCCGTGGCGAAGGTGGAGCCAGCGCGTGCCGTGGATTCTCCCCGAGGCACCACCCCGCCGGGGATCGACGTGGACAGCCTGCCTGTCGCGACGAAGGCGGTCCGGAAGGAGGACAGCCCGCGCATTGCGCAGCGTGCTGCCGCCGGCGGCTACGTGGCCAGCCGCCACAAGCGCATCTTCCACAAGCTCACCTGCCGGAGCGCGGGGATGATCAAGGAAGAGAACCTGGTCACCTTCAAGACCCGCGAAGAAGCGTTGAAGTCGGACCGCGAACCCGCGGGCGACTGCAAGCCCTGATGACAAGGAGAGCCCGCACCATGTCCAAGGCCACGGTGGACCGCATCGAAGAGGACGTCGCCGTGCTCGTGGTGGACGGCCGCCAGTTGACGCGCGCCCTGCACACGCTGCCGCCTGGCGTGCGCGAAGGAGACGTCGTGGACCTGGAGACGGGGACGCTGGATGCCGAGGCCACCGAGACCCTCCGGGCCGGGGTCCGCGCCGCGAGGGAGCGCGCGATGCGCGACAAGAAGCCACCGTCGGGCGGGGACTTCGACCTGTAGGAAGCGCCGGGCGACCGCCTGGAAAGAGCCTGCTCGACGTGCCGGGTCGCCCGGACGGAGCAGGATGCGGTGGGAAGGGCCTGCCCCCGGCGACGCGCGGAGCAGGCCCACCCATCAGGTTCGACTACGGCGTGGTGCCTTGCGGCGGGGCCGCGGCCTCGCCTCCGGTCGCCGTGCCCGGCGGAGGTGTCGTGGGCGCGGCGCCCTCGCCCGCCGGAGGTGCCGGCGCGGCGCGGGTTGGAGCCACGCGGGCTGGAGCCACGGGGGCCGGGGCCTTGCCCGTCACCTTGTCCACCATCTGCGCCAGGGGAGGCGGCAGCATGTTCAGCGCGGAGAGCGCGAACACCGCCACCACCGGCAGGACGATGAGCAGCACCACCACCACGGCCACCATCTTCAGGGGGCTGCGGCGCGGGGCCACGACGGGCCGCTTGCGAGCGGCCTTCGAGTCCTGCACCGCCTGCTCCTCATCCTCTTCCTCTTCGCGGTTGTCGTCCCGCGCGTCGGCCTGACGGGCGTCCTCTTCGTCCTCGGCGTCGCCCCGGTTGCCGGGCAGATCCAGGTCGGAGAACAGCTCGTTGTCGTTGAGGGGCGCGGCGGCGACGGGCGCCGCCTGCGCCTGACCGCGACGCTGCGCTTGCACGGGCGCGGGGGAATGGTGCGGGTCCCCGTAGAGCGTGCTGTCCACCTCGTCCTCGTCGCCGTCGCGCTCCTCGGTGTCGTCGCCCTCGGCCGAGGACGGCCCGGGTTCGGGCTCGGCGTAGAACTGCTGGGGCTCCGGCTCGCGGCGGGCGGGAGCGCGCGCCGGCC
>SECN01000079.1 GCA_004173515.1 Myxococcaceae bacterium
ACGCTCCCCCTTCCCATCCGCGCCCGCATGTTTCCATCGGGCCCACCTCCACCCACCCGGCCTGGAAAATCTCCCGCAACCGCCGCGCGCGAGCCGGGTTCAACCCTCCAAGGACGATGCGCCGGCAACGACGTCGGCGCGCTTCGAGGAGGAACAACATGAAGCGCAACGGACTGGGGATGCTCGCGGCGGTGCTGGGAATGACGGTGGCGCTGCCCGCCGTGGCCGCGGAGGCCGACCGGCGGCAGGTGAACCAGCAGCAGCGCATCCACCAGGGCGTGCGCAGCGGCGAGCTCACCGGCCGCGAGGCCGTGCGCCTGGAGCGCCAGAACAACGCCCTCCAGCGGGAGATCCGCCGGGACCGCCGCGACGACGGCCACCTGGACGCCGCCGAGCGCGCCCGCATCGACGCGAAGCAGGACGCCTTGAGCCGCCGCATCGCCCGGCAGAAGCACGACGCCCAGGGCCGCTAACAAATCCCGGGAAATTGCGCGCCGCGACATCCACCCCGCGCGTCCATCCGGGGTGGAAAAAGCAGCACTCCGGGGGCCTTTCGTGACGGGGATTCCGCCCCGGGTGTGTCCTTCGCCTGCATGTGCGTGTTTTCACGCAAAAGCAGGAGGGGGACGCAACCCAGGTTCTTGAACGCCGAGAATGGAATCAATCGCAGCCGGTGACCGAGGTCGGGTCACTGCTCCCACCCGGAGCCCCCCACATGAGCTACCGCATCCAGTCTGGCGACACCCTCTCGGGCCTGGCCCAGCGC
Source organism: Myxococcaceae bacterium (assembly GCA_004173515.1). Lineage (GTDB taxonomy): Bacteria > Myxococcota > Myxococcia > Myxococcales > Myxococcaceae > Corallococcus. Next base: position 767 of record SECN01000079.1, read on the forward strand.
TACAACACCAGCGTCGGCGCCCTGATGAAGGCCAACCCGGACATCAAGGACAAGAACCTCATCTACGCCGGCAAGAGCCTGAACATCCCCGGCTCCAAGGACTCCTTCGAGCCCGGCACCTCCGGCAGCGGCGGTTCCAAGGCGTCTGGCGGCTCCGGCTCCAGCGGCGCCTCCGGCAACGTGACGGCGCCTCCGGGCGGCGCGGGCCCGGCCTCTCGTGGCCCCGGTGGCAGCCCGTTTGAGATCGCCCAGTCGCACCTGGGCAAGAACGCCGGTTCGCTGAAGCTGGAAGGCAGCGGCGTGGGCGCGGACATGGAGGACTGGGTCCCCAACGACGTGAACTGCGCCAACTTCGTCTCCGCGTGCCTGGAGCAGGCCGGGCAGATCAAGGACAGCCAGCACAGCGCCTCCGTGATGACCCTCCAGGCCAACCTGGACCGCGACCCGAACTTCCAGCGCGTGGACCTCAAGGACGCGAAGCCGGGCGACGTCGTCTCCATGAAGGTGGGCAGCGGCCAGCACGTGGTGATGTTCGCCGGCTGGAAGGACGGCAAGGCCCAGTTCATCGGCTCCAACAACGTGAACTCGGACGGCTCGCAGCGCATCAGCTACAGCTCCATGAACTACCCCATCATGTCCGTGCACCACTACAAGGGCTGAGCGGTCCATTCCCCTGAAGCACCCGGTGGGGCCTTCGCCTCCCGCGCCCACCGCGCGGAAGGGGAGGGCCCCATCCGCGTTTTCCCGTGAACTCCGGACGCGCTTGCTGCCCTGGGAGGCACCCCGGATGCTTCCGGCTCCACATTGGACAGGCCTTCCGTCCAGGGTTGGACGTTCCTTGAACACAAGGACTTTGCGCGGGGCCCCGTGCAGGGGGACGCTGGGGCGCCCATGCGAAGCCTCATCCTGCTCGTGGAAGACCATGTCGACAGCCGGGAGATGCTGGAGGAGTTCCTCACGCTGGAGGGCTTCGCCGTGGAGGTCGCCGGCAATGGCCTCCATGCGTGGGAGCGTCTGCGGCGCCAGCCCCTGCCGGATGTGATGCTGTTGGACCTGATGATGCCGGTGATGAGCGGCTGGGAGCTGATGGAGCGCATCCAGAAGGAGCCGCGCCTCAAGAGCCTGCCCGTCATCGTCGTGTCGGGCGCGGGCGCCACGCGGCCCGTCCCCACGGGCATCCGGGCGTCCATCCCGAAGCCGCTGGACCTGGATGACCTGATGCGCGCGCTGGAGCCCTTTCGCTCGCGCTCCGAGTTAGCCGCCGCCTATTAGGGCGCCGGGGCGCTGGCGCCGCGCGGCAGGATGACGCGGAAGACGGTGCCCTCCGAAGCGCGGGAGCGCACCTCGATGCGCCCGCCGTGCCCCTTCACCACCTGTTCGACGATGTAGAGCCCCAGGCCCAGGCCGCTGTGCGGGTTGCCGCCGCCACCGCGCCGGAAGGGGTTGAACAGGTGCGGCAGCACGTCCGGTGGGATGGGCGTTCCGCTGTTGTGCACCTCCAGCGCCACCTGCTCCCCCAGGTCCGTCAGCGAGAAGCGGACCGGGGAGTCCGGCGGGCTGTACTGGAGCGCGTTGCCGCCCAGGTTGCTCACCACCTGGAGCAGCCGGTCCACGTCCCAGCCCCCTTCGTAGTTGCCGGGACCTGACTGGAACAAAAGGGAGCGCTCGGGCCACGCCGCCTCCAGCTCGTCCACCGCCTGGCGCACCACGGCGCGCAGGTCGCCGGACCCGCGCTCGATGGGGATGCCGCCACCCAGCCGGCTGCGGGTGAAGTCCAGCAGCTCGGAGATCATCCGCGCCATGCGCTCGCCGGAGCGGGCGATGCGGGACACGGCCTTGCGGTCGCGCTCCGGCAGCGCGTCGCCGTGCAGCAGCTTCGTGGCGGACAGCTGGATGGCGTTGAGCGGGTTGCGCAGGTCGTGGCTGACGATGGCGATGAAGCGCTCGCCGAACAGCGCCGCCTCGCGCGCCGTCTCCTCCGCGCGCCGCCGCTCGGTGACGTCCACCAGCGTGACGACCCCCGCGACGATGTGGCCGGCCCCGTCGCGCACGGGCGCGCTGGAGCCCAGCAGGTGCGCGGTGGTGCCGTCCGGCCGCCGCACCTGGAAGGGCTCCGCCGTGCGCGTCTCCCCGGTGCGCAGTGCTCGCGCCATGGGCCAGGCGTCCTCCGGCAGAAGCTGGCTGTCCGCGCTGAACATCTGGTGGGCCGCGTCGTAGTCCGCGACGCTGGAGGGGGGCCGGAACGGATGGCCCAGCAGCGACTCCAGCGCGCGGTTGCCCAACAGCAGCTTGCCGCTGGGGGCCTCCGCGATGAGCACGCCCGCGGGCAGCTGGTCCAACACCGCCGACAGCCGCGAGCGCTCCGCCTCGATGGTGGCCAGCAGCCGCTGCCGCTCCGCCTCCGCCTGACGCCGGGCGGTGATGTCCAGCACCGTGGCGGCGCGGCCCACGCGGCGGCCGGTGGCGTCGCGCAGGGACGTCACGTGCACGAACGCGGGGAAGCGGCCGCCGTCGCGGCGCAGGTGCAGCGCTTCGTATTCGTGCGACAGCTTGGAGCCGACCGCCGCCATGTGCCGGGGCAGCGCCCCGCGCGACTCGGGCGCCACCAGGTCCTCCAACCGCAGCCCCTTCATCGCCTCCTCGGACTGGCCGTGCATGCGCGCGAGCGCGGGGTTCGCCGCCACGAGCGTGGTGTCCTCCGCGTCCATCACGCCCACGCCCACGCCCAGGTGCAGGAAGATGTCCTCCCAGCGCCGCGGCCCGGACTCGTCCGAGTCCCCCCGCGCGCCGGACGTCTCCGCCGCGTCGCGCTCCAATGACAGACGCCCCTGGACGTACGCCTCCAGCGCCGCCTCCTCCACCGCGTCCACGGCCGCGTGGAAGTCCTCCTCCGCGTCCGGATCCGCTTCGGCGTCCGGAGCCGCATCGGACTGTTCACGCCACTGCCGCAGCACCGTCTGCCGCAGGCGCCGGTAGCCCGCCACCACGGGGCGTCCGTCGGGGCCGCGCACGAGCAGCGCCGCCTCCCGCGCGAAGTCCTCGGAGACCTGGGCCTCGGGGTTCGCCAGTCGGGCCGCCACGGCGTCGAGCACTCGGGCGAAGACGTCGCCGGAGCCCGGCGCTTCGCGGATCCACGCGTCCTGGAGGACGTTGCGGGACTCGAAGAGGAAATCGGCCAGGGGCTGGGACACGGCGCGCAAGCTCGGGGAAGGAGGGGGGACGCGAAGAGGCGACCCACCCGACTTAGGCGCCCCACCACCACCGCCACAAGGTCCGCGTGCACCGCCCTCAGGAAGCCGGCGGCGGCACCACCCCGAGCGGACGCAGGGTGGTCAACCGCAGCAGGCCCTCGCCGGGCTCCAGCCGGTAGCGCACCTGGAAGCCGCAGGGCAACAACGCGGCCCCCTCCCGCCCCGGCAGGGGCACCGGCGTCCCCGGCATCAAACTGGCGAGCGCGCCCAGTTCCTCCTGGAGCTGCTCGCGCACCCCCGTCGGACATGCCGAAAGCGTGCGCACCACCTGCGGATCGAGTCGGAAGCGATAGGCCATGGCGGCCCCAAGGTGCGCATTGCACCCTGCCTGCAACAAGACAGCCTGACGGTCATTATGGATGTCCAGCATCCCGCGTCTGGGGGGAACAGTGCACCCCCAACATTGTCGCGCAGCCAACGCTGGGGGGCCCGCCGGACCTGGGTCCGCTTAAGAAACCGAGGAAAAGCATGTCGAATCCGGGATGGCCATGGGCATCCACCACCTGCTGCTCGTCGAGGATGACCGGACGTGGCGGGAAGGCGTGGACCGGGCGGCGCGCGAAGCGGGCTTCGTGGTGTCGCTCGTGGCGGACGGTGCGGAGGCGCTGAGCTGGCTGCGCCACCGGCCCCGCGCCCAGCACCCGGACCTCGTCCTGCTGGACCTGATGCTGCCCCGCGTGGACGGGTGGGAGCTGTACGGGCGGATGCGCACGGACGCCCGGCTGCGGCACCTGTCGGTGATGATGATGTCCAGCGCCAGCGGTCCGCCGGAGGTGCCCCTGGGCGGGGTGGTGGGCTTCCTGCGCAAGCCTTCGCGGCCGGAGACGCTGGTGTCGGAGCTGGCGGAGCGCCTGCGGGAGCTGCCCCGCCGGACGCCGGAGCCGCCGCGCATGCCGTACTCGCTGCGCCTGCCGGACGAGTCGCTCTATTCGCTGCACGCGCTGCCGGATCCGATCCGCCACGCGGTGCGCGTGCACCTCTTGCGCGCCGCGGAGCTGGCGGCCACGGAGCTGCCGCTGGCGTCGTCGTGGTTGATGGCGCTGCACAGCGAGCAGCCCTCGCTGCTGGTGACGGTGGAGGGCGTGCGGGTGGTGCTGGAGGTGGACGACGCCGCGTGCGCGCTGACGGCGAGCATCGTCATCGTCCCCAGCCACCTGCGCTGCGCCTGAAGCCTCCTTCCGGGCGCTCAGTCCACCGGGACGCGGTGGAGCGCGCCGGAGTGCAGGTCCACCCACACCACCCGGCCGAGCAGGTCATGGACGAGGCACCAGTCGTCGGTGAGCCGCACGACCTGGGGCGGGGTGCCCAAGGACTCGACGAGGAAGCGGATGGGTCCGGGGACGTCGCACAGGTAGAAGCGGTGCAGCGTCCCTTCGCGCCACCGCACCCCGCACCATGCGCGCGAGAGCACCACGCCTACCTGCGCCCGGTCCTGCCCGCCCATGTCGTGGGCCGGCCGCGCGACGAACGGCTCCAGCAGGGGCCAGCGCGCGGAGGCCTCGTCGCCGGGGAGGTGGGTCCGGGCGGTGACCACCTCACCGTCGGGCGTGAGCGCGTGGTAGTCCGGGCTCCAGTGCAGGCCCGGCACCTTCGCGCGATGGCGCAGGGTGGGGCCTCCGTCCAGGTCGTAGCCCCAACGCTCCAAGCCTTCGAAGCCCTGGTCCGGGGCGCTCCGCAGGACGAGGAAGGACAGGTACCGCGCGTCGGCGGCCACCTCCCGCACCACGCCGCCCAGTTGGGGCACGCGCCAGAGCGAGCGCAGGTCCTGCGCCAGCGCATCCACCATCATCACGGAATCGCGCACGGCGACGAACCACCGGTCCCCGTCGTACGTGGAAGCCCACGCGCCCAGCTCCGTGTCACACCAGCGCGCGGCGCGGCGCTCCACCAGGTCCAGCCGGGACAGGCGCCACACGTCGCCCCGGCGCGCGAGCGCGAGCGCCCGGTCTCCCTGGAAGGAGACCACCAGCGAGAAGGCCGGCACGTCGAACCACGCGAGCGTCCGTCCGTCCGCGCCCACCAGCCGGGCCCCCGCCTCTCCCAGCGCGAGCAGCACGCGGCGGCCCGGCAACACCACGGCGTCGTGCACCGCGTGGGCGCCCGCGTCGCGCTCCGTCAGCACCACCTCCACGACGGGGCGGTCCACGATGTCGGACCACGCGCGCACGACCGGCTCCGCGGGCAGGTGCAGGTCCGCGCGCAGCACGGCCATCACGGGCTCGCGCAGGTTGCGCATGCGCTTGATGAGCGCGTCCAGCGGCACGGAGAGCTCCGTCGCGCGGTCGCGCATCAGCGCGCGGACCGTGGGGGTGAGCAGCGCGGCCTGCGCGTCGGAGGACTCCTCGCGCAGGATTTCGGTGGCGAAGGCGAAGCGCTCCGGGGCGCGCTCGGGGGATTCGTCCGACAGCAGGGCTTCCACGTGCTCGCGCGCGGCGTGGAAGCCGTCCGGGAAGCCCAGCGCCCAATGCGCGAGCAGCTTCGCGCCGCTCACGCCCCCCGCGCGCACGCCCCGCTCCACCCAGGCTCGCGCCAGGTGGCGCGCGAAGGCCACGGGCCACACGGCCTCCACCGCGCGCACCCAGTTGCCGGCCTCCGCGAGCGACTCCGCCCACAGCAGCCGCAGCGCTTCGGCCTCGCGCGGATGGGACTTCTCCAGGCGCAGCACCGCGTCCGCGAACGCGCCGCCGCGGCGGGCGATGGCCACCGCCCGGCCCACGTCCTTCGCGAGCAGCCACTGGCGCACGACGAGGCCCGCGGGCAGCTCCCGCCCTTCCGCCAGTTCGGCCGCCAGCCGCAGGCGGCCATGGCGCTCCAGGAAGGACACCGCCTCCTCCGTCGCGTTGAGCAGCTCCGCCAGGACGAAGGCGGCCTCGTCGATGCGGCCCTCGCGCTCCAGGCGGCGGAACACGTCGCGGTAGCGCTCGCGCAGCAGTTCGAAGACGGCGGAGCCACCGCCAAAGGACTCCTGGGCGGCCCCCCCTCTCCGAGGGCGGATGCGCAGCTCCTCCCGAGGCTCCGGAACACCGAGCGCGAGCCGCGCCTGGGGCCCCAGCTCCCTGCCCAGGGGAATCGCATGGCGAAGGGCTTCGTCGACGTTTCCCGCGTCGAACAGGTCCAGGAGGTTGCGCAGGTATTCGCCCTTGCGCTGGCCCACGAGCCGGCCCAGGGGCGTGTTCTGGAGCATCCACGCCTGCATCCGGTCGAACACGCCGGGGCCCCAGGCGCGGCGCGGGGGCGAAGGGGCACGCGGAGCCGTCCCTCGCGCGGCGCCGTCCTCCGCGGACGAGGGCGCCTCCAGGAAGCGGCCCAGGAACCGGAGCAGGCCCTGCATCAGCGGCGAAAAGGCGGCGCCTCCGTTTGAAGCGGAGGAGGGCCGGTCGGTCCCCGCCGCCGGGTGTTTCTCCATCGCGCCGGGATGAGGGGTCGCGTGCTCGCGCGAGGAGCGGGCACCGAAGAGTCGCTGCCACAGCCCGGGCCGTGAGCCCGGGACCTGCTGGGCCCCCGGGGTTGATGCCTCCGGCTTGAAGGCGCCGCGCAGTCGGGAGAAGAGGCTCTCGCGGCGCACGGTCATCGCGCCTCCCGGAGCCGCGTCGGACGGTGCACCGAACGCCTTGCGCAACCGCGCCAGCAATCCCTCCTGGCGCATGACAGGAACCTCGCGTCCCTCCATGCGCGCCAGCATCCGCTCCGCCTCGGGCGCGAGCGCGGGCACCCCCGGTCCGAACGACTCGCGCGTGGGCGGAGGCAGCGGCGCCAGCACCTGCCGCATGACCGGCGGCGGCGCGCCCAATCCCTTCACCGTCACCCGCTGCCACCCGGACACGTCCAGCCACGTGCCCGGCTCCAACGGCCTTGCCTCCCCCGGCACGTGCAGCCTCGCGACCCCCGCGAGCACCAGCACCACGGCGCCCGGCGGCGGCGCCAATCGCTCGCGCTCCTTCGGGGTCAACGGCGCGCTGGTGAGCACGTCGGACTCCCACACCAGGGGCAGTCCCGGCGCGGACTCCACGGCGACCTCGACGGGCGTCGCCAACCGCAACAGATAGCCTTCGGACAGCCCCCAGACGGAAGCCCCGGGCCTCCAGGCGGCCAGCACCCGGCGACGCGCCTCGCCCACGCCCAGCGTTCCGGAGTGGAACCAGAAGGCCGCCGCCACCACCGTGCCCCGGTGCACGTGGGCCCGGGGACGCAGCGCTCCTCTTCCGGCGCTCACGGCGTGGCCTCCAGGACGGAGCGGTAGAGGACGGTCATCTCCATCAGGTCCCACAACACCAGCTCCCCCGTCTTCGTCAGCCACCCGAACACGGGTTGACCGTGGCTCGCCGCCGCATGCACCACGTCGTCCGTGGCGGCCACCAGCGTCCGGGGCGGCTGCTGCGAGAGGAAGTGGAACCTGCGCAGGTCCGGATCCAGCGCGATGACGCCCGGAAGCGATGGCGCGGGAGGCTGCACCACGCCCACCACGCGATACGGCGAGGGCACCACCAGCTGCGTCACGCCCGTGTCCAGGAACAGCCGCCAGTTCTCATCCAGGTGGCGCACCGCGAGCAGCCCCGCATCGGGATGGCCCCCGGAGGGCGAATGGCCGAAGTACGCCTCACCGTGCCGGGCGTTGAGCGGCACCAGGCGGGTCTGCGCCTCGCCCAGCACGCCCAACCGCGAGATGGAACGGCCCCCCACCTCGGAGGACGAGGGGCTGGTGACGTAGACGGGTTTGGACCGGACCTCGGCCACCGCGGAGACCCGGTCCTCCACCTGGATGAGCGGCGAGGTCCCGTCCTGGCCAGGGGGCGGCAGGTGGAACAACCGTCCCGCCAGGTCCTTCAACCAGAGGTGCTCCTGTCCGTTCGCATCCAGCCAGCTCACGAGCGGCAGCGGCGGCGTTCCCGGGTGTGGATCCGGCCGGCCCTGCGCCGTCAACGGAAGGTAGCGCGCCTTGCGAAACCCCTCCGACGTGCGCACCTGCCCGTGCAGCACATAGTCGTTCCCGTGACGCGCCAGCACCAGCAGTCCGCCCGAATACCGCCACCCCGTCGCGATGACGCGCAGGCCTCCGGGGACATGGACGCGCCGGGGCTTGGGCACCGTGGCGCGAGGCGAATGGGGCACCGCCATCGCCGCGACGCTGCCATCCGAGTGGTGCATCAGCAGGCGCCGGCCGTCGCCAGAGAAGGCGAAGTGGATGAGGCGCCGGTCCTTGCGCGTCCACACGGGTGCCTGCGGGGGCCGCTCGAACGGGTTGCGCAGCAGGCGGATGCAGTCGTCCGGCGGAGGAAGCTCCAGCACCACCGACCGGGCCACCTGGGACGCCGGCCGCACGGCTACCGTGAGGCGGTGCGCTCCGGGCTCCAGGGGCTCGGACACCTCGATGCGGGACATCCCTTCCGCGCCCGCGAGCCGAGACAGGCGGGGGGCGCCCACCAGCCACGCATCCCCGGGCGACTGTTCGAGGCCCAGCGCCGCGCGCCACGCCTCCAGGTGCTGCGCCGTGGCGGGCTCGATGGTGCGGGCCTCCAGCCACCGCAAGAGCGAGCGGGCATCCAGGGCCGAGTGCGTGGCGGACCCGGGAGACGCCTGGAGCGAGCCCCAGGTGAACGCGGCGCCCGCGGCTTCGGCCCGGCGCGCGAGCACGACGAGCAGCGCGAGGTGCGCGATGCGGGGCAGCCCCAGTTGATCCGGTCCCGAGTCCAGCAGCACCACCGTGCGCCGGGCCCCCTGGGGTTGCCGGAAGGCGGGCTTGAGGAAGGACAGCTCACCGAACGCCGCGCGGCGCACCAACTCGTCGGGAGCCTCCAGCGCCCACAACCATTCACTGACGAGCAGCCGGTCGAAGGTTCCCCGGCGGGTGAGCCCGTCATAGCCCTGGGGTTCGCCCCCTTCCGCCTCGCCGCGAGGCCGCAGTCCGCCCACCGCCGCCGCCAGCCGCGCCACGTGCGGCCCCAGGTGGAGCGCGAGGTCGTCCGGGAAGAGGGACAGCTGCGACGCCCAGGGGCGCAGCATGGGGGGCAGCGCGGTCAAACCTTCTCCTCCGCGGGCGCGAGCCACGCCATCAGCGAAGCCCGCACGACCCGCTGGGCCGCGCCCACCGGCACGAGCTGCCCGGCGGCCGGCAGCACGGCGAGCGGCGAATCCCCCTGCCCCGCGAGCAACGCGTGCTCCAGCAGGGACACGGCCACCTCCGGCTCCAGCGCGCACGGCAGGAGCAGCCCCGGGGCCAGCGGATCCTTCCCCAGGTAGACCACGCCCTCCACCCACGGCAGCGACGCGGCGTCCCCCAGCAGCACGAGCACGTCCGGGCCCGCGACCCCGCTCCAGGCCCCCAGCGTCGCGTCATCCGCCCGGGCCGCCCGCGCACCCAGGGCCCGAGCGACCGCGCCCAGCCCCACGACGGCGACCGGCTCCAGGGGCAGGGCCCTGGGACGCCAGCGCACGGGGAGTCCCGCGACGACGTGCTCCGACTCCGGTGGCGGCCTCATGACGCGTTGATCACCCCCGCAGTCTAGTCAGCCGTACGGACCGCGTCGCGCACTGGATTCAGCGCATCTCCACACCCCACGAAACCCCATGGGTCTAGAGACGGCGACCTACCCCGAAAGGTAGTTGCCAATCATGAGAACCTGCTAGGTTGCTATCACCATGAGGAAGTGCCTCGACAGCCTCTTGCTGGGCCTGCTTCTGACGGCCACGGTGGCGACCGCCCAGGAGCGGCAGCCCCTGGTCCGCAACGTCTACCTGTCGGACGATCCGCAGCAGGAAGTGCCCAGAATCCACGTGGGCTCGCGCGTCGCCACGGTGCTGCGCTTCGAGCAGGACGTGGACCCCACCCGGACCGCGTTGCTGGGCTGGGAAGGGCGCTTCGAACCCGTCCTGTCAGGTGGGAAGTCCGTGCTGTTGATGCCGCGTCCGGGCCTGCTCCCGGAGGACAGCCTCCTGCTGCGGGTGACGCTGCTGGATGGGACGGAAGTCCCATTCGCGCTCACCACCCGGGAGGACGGACAGGTGGATCAGCAGGTCAATGTCTTTCGAGACAGCGAGAGTCCTGGCGCCGTGCGTTCGCGATTGTCCGACTCACGCGTCCGCGAGCGGCAACTGCTGGAAGAGAACGAGCGCTTCCGTCAGGAAGAGACTTCAGTGGACCACGCGCTCGCCGCGCTTCTGACCCAGGGCGCTGTAAAGATGACGCCCTTTCGAGTGCTTCGTTCCTGGACGTTCTCCTGTGACATTGGAACGGTGGAGATCCTTGGCTACATCCACCCCAACAAGACGGCCGTCGTTTTCCAGATCACCAACAAGACCGCGAAGACCGCCTGGCGCCTGGGGCAGGCCAGGCTGTCAATCGCATCCAATGGAAGGGCCTGGCCCTTCGCGCTGCGGATGAATCAAGCGGAAATCGTCCCAGGCGCTTCGGGCACCATCGCGGTCGTCGCCGACCTGAGCACCTTCGACTTCAAGAAGGGTTCAGAGAAACTCGTCCTGGAACTCTTCCGCCACGACGGTCTCAGGGAAGCATTGGTCGTGGTGGAAGAGACAGGCCCGCACAAGTAGACCCATTCATCCATGGTTCCTCCCCACGTGATTCGCTCCTGCTCCCTGTTGCTGCTGGGCTTCCTCTCCGGCTGCGCGACCTCAGCGCCCATTCCCGGGCAGGTCGCCATGCGCTCCGATGGAACCCCTGAGCCCGAAGCCTGCCCAGAAGAAGCCTTGAAGGCGATGCGCATCCTGGGATTGCAGGTGTCCGATGGGGCGACGATGGAGTTCGATGTCAATCAGGCGGACACCGGCCCTGTGTACCTGCGCGAGGGCCCCATCGAAAGCGAGCTGAACAACAGCCTGGGTCCGCTGTATCCCGGAACGCTGATGTACGGCCGCGTCTGGACGGGCGGAAATCAAATCGTCATCCGGTATTACGAGGCCAAGCCACCCGACCGCGAAAGACTTCCCTTGTGCGCGGTCGCCCGGAGCGCGAAGGGTCAGTTGCGGAAGATGAAGGACTCCAAGCCCGGAATGGCCACCATGGAGTTCTCGGGCTCGGGTGTCTTCATCGTCGACGGGTTCAGGTAGCCCCGGCCCGCGTCACGCGGCCCGCGCCCCCACGTCGCCCAGCACCGCCGCGACCTCACCGCGCAGCGCGCGCAACGCATCCGGCAGTGCCTCTGGCGCGAAGCCCGCGTCCATCTCCCGCGCCACGCCCTCCAGCTTGAGCCGCCACGCGGCCAGCCCCTCCTCATCCTCGGGCCGGCTCTCCAGCAACAGTTGCCCGGCCTGAGCGATGCGCTGGGCCCGCGCCAGGGGCCCGGCGCTCGCCTCCAGCGCCGCGGCCGGCAGCGCCGGGTTCTCCGACGCGGAGAGCACGTCGCGCAGCACGTCCCGCGCCAACGCCTGCGCCTCCTTCGTGGGCACCGCGTAGACGAGCGGCCACAGGTCCGCCACGCCCGGCGTCGCCCGTCCCGCCAGCGCCGCCGCCGCCGCCACCAGCCGCTGCACCTTCACCGCCCGGCGGTCCGACAACGCAATCCCCGCGCTGCGCAGCGTCCGCAGCGCCTGCGCCAGATGCGGCCGCACCGGCCCCAGGTCCGCGCCCCGCGCCACGCCAGCCACCACGTCCAGCTCGGACAGCGACGCCACGCGCGGCACCGCGTCCGTCCACAGCGACGCGCCGCCCGTGAGCAGCTCCTCCAACCGCGAGTCCGGCACGGGCTCCACGAAGATGCGCGCCAGGAAGCGGTCGGAGAACGCCGCCAGCGCTTCGTCCTCCGGCAGCCCGTTGGACGCGCCCACGCAGATGCGCAGCGGCACCTGCATGCGCGTGTGCCCGCGCCGGAAGGTGCGCTCGTTGAGCAGGCCCAGCAGCGTGTTGAGGATGGCGGTGGAGCCCAGGAACACCTCGTCCAGGAAGGCCACCTCCGCCTCCGGCAGCATGCCGGACGTCTCCGTCTCCACCAGGCCCTCGCGCAGCTTGCGCAGGTCCACCGGCCCGAAGATTTCGGACGGCTCCGTGAAGCGGCCCAGCAGGTACTCGAAGTAGCTGCCACCCAGCGCGCGCGCCGTGCGGCGCACCGCCTCGCTCTTGGCCGTGCCCGGCGGGCCGATGACGAGCAGGTGCTCGCCCGCCACCGCCGACAGCGCCACCAGCTCCACCATCGCCTCGCGCTCCACCAGCCCCCGACCCGCGTCGGTGAGGGCATCGCGCACGGTGGCCGCCGCGACCTCGAATGTACCGGACATGCCCTCAAGCCTAGCCGGCCCCCCTCACCCCGCGAAGCCACCCCCCGCATGGAACAGCGGTTCGACACCCTGCCGACCGGGCAGGCCCTGTCCCCGCCCCCGCGTCGGCATACAGTGGCGCGATGGAAACGAAGTGGAAGGCGCTGGCGCTGGCGGCGGTGCTGGGGGCAGGGCCAGCGGGAGCGGGAGGGTGGCACGGCTACGCGTCCCTGGGCGCGGGCGTCACCCTGGACCACTTCAGCGACTGGCGCGCCAAGGGCCCCACGCTGCAAGCGTGGCTGGGCATCGAGACGCCCCCCGGCCTGTCCCTGGGCGCCGTCTTCGAGACGACCCAGACCTGGGGCCAGCAGTTCGCGCAGGCCCAGAACCCGTCCGAGATGAGCCGCGTGCAGTTGGACTACACCGCCGTGGGCATCGAGGCCCGCCTGCGCTTCCTCGGAGACAAGCCCGTCACGCCGTGGCTGGGCGCACGGCTGGCGAAGAGCTGGGCGAAGCCCTTCACCCCCAACAGCCTGGGCGAGCTGCGCCGCGAGGACTTCGACGTCACCAGCATGGCCTTCCGCGTGGGCATGGACGGCTGGTTCGGAGACCACTGGGGCCTGTCCATCGCCACCGCCCTCCAGTTCTGCGACCTCAAGTTCACCAAGGACGCGGACACCAGCACCTGCGCCAAACCCCTCCAGAGCATCACCGCCGGCCCCGTCCTGCGCTTTTGATGCGGCTACAGTGCGCGCCCATGAACGCGCCGCTCCCCGTCCCCACGTCAGGTCCCCGCTGGCTGTACCTGCACGGCTTCGCCTCCGGCCCCGCCTCCAGCAAGGGCGTGTGGCTGGACGCGCACTGGGCGAAGCAGGGCCTCCGCGTGGAGCGCCTCAACCTGCGCGTGCCGTCCATGGAGCACCTGAGCCTGGACGCCATGCTCGACACCGTGCGCGACGCGCTGGGAGCCCCGCACGAGCGCGCCGTGCTCATCGGCTCCAGCCTGGGCGGACTCGTCGCCGCGCGCACCGCGGAGCAGGACGCCCGGGTGAGCGCCCTCGTGCTGCTCGCGCCCGCGTTCCACTTCGTGGAGCAGCTCCAGCGCCGCATGGGCGCGGAAGGCTGGGCGAAATGGAAGCGCGAGGGCTTCCTCGAAACGGATGACCACGCGGAGAAGCGCCGCACGCGCGTGCACCACGGCATCGTGGAGGAGGCCCAGGCGATGGACGCCGCCCGGGGCGTCTGGCCCGACGTGCGCGTGCCCACGCTCATCGTCCACGGGCGCCGGGACGACACCTGCGACGTGCGCTACTCGCGCGAGTGGGCGAAAGGCAAACGCCACGTCCGGCTGGTGGAGGTGGACGACGGCCACGAGCTGACCGCGTCCCTGCCGTGCATCGCGCAGGAGGCGGATGCCTTCCTGACGCCGTGGCGGGGTGGGGAGGACACCCGGCAGGTGTTCACTGCCGACGGACCGGCGCGCGACTGAAGGCCCGCCGCGCTTGCCTTTCGGATGCGCCGGTTAAGGTGACGGCCATGAACCGCGAATACCACCGTTGGTACAGCCAGCGGCTGAACCGGGACATGGACGTGCTGCTGTACGGGCACTCGGGCGAGCCCATCATCCTGGTCCCCACCAGCAAGGGCCGCTTCTACCAGGCCGAGGACTTCGGCCTCATCCACGCCATCAAGGACGGCATCGCCGCGGGCCGCTACGTGGTGGTGTGCGTGGACTCGGTGGACGAGGAGTCCTGGTACAACAAGGACGTCGCCCCCGCCGTGCGCGTGGCCCGCCATGCGCAGTGGGAGGACTACGTCGTCAACGAAGTGGTGCCGCTCGTGCGCGGCCGCGCCTCCGGAGGCCGGCTCACGCTGGCCGGGTGCAGCCTGGGCGGCTTCCACACGTACAACGTGGGCCTGCGCCACCCGCACGTCTTCCAGCGCCTCATCTCCATGGGCGGCAAGTTCGAGACGGAGGACTTCCTGGACGGCCACCACGACGAACAGGTGTACTTCCACACCGCGCCCCAGTGGCTGCCCGGCCTGCATGACACCGCGCGCCTGAACGCCCTGCGCCGCGTGGAGATGACCCTGGCCGTGGGCGAGCACGACTTCTGCCGCCCCTCCAACGAACACCTGTCCAAGCTGCTCTGGCAGAAGGACATCCGCAACGACCTGTCCATCTGGAACGGCGGCACCCACGACTGGCCCGTGTGGCGGCAGATGATCCGCCAGTACCTGCCGGCCTGAAGCACCGCCGCCCGCGAAGCGGCCCCTCGGGACGTCTCAATTCTCCAGGGGCCGCAGCGTGCCCGCGCTCACGCGCCAGAAGCGCCACAGCACGGCGAGCGCCACGAAGACGAGGCCCGCGCACAGGCCCCACCAGATGCCCAGCACGCCCATGCCCAGGCCGAAGCCCAGCAGCAGCGTCAGGGGCAGGCCGACGGCGTAGTGGCCCACGATGTTCGCCAGGAACGTGAAGCGCGTGTCGCCCGCGCCCCGCAGCACGCCCGCACCCACGCCCTGCACGCCGTCGAACACCTGGAAGATGGCGCTCACCATCAAGAGCGGCAGCAAGAGCGGCAGCACCTCCGGCGGCGCGCCCGCCAGCCGTGCGAGCCCCTCCGGGAAGAGCGCGAACACCAGCCCGCTCAGCGACATCACCACCGCGCCGGTGCCAAAGGCCATCAGCCCGCTGCGCCGGGCCTGCGGCGTGTCGTGCGCGCCCACCGCCCAGCCCACCCGAACGCTGCCGGCGTTGCCGATGCCCAGCGCCATGGTGAAGGTGAGGCTCGCGAAGGAGATGGCGATCTGATGCGCCCCCACGCTCGCCGGCCCCATCCGCGCGGCCAGCACGCCCGCCAGCGCGAACACGCCCACCTCCGCCGCGATGTGCAGGCCAATGGGCAGACCCACCCGGAACGCCCTCAACTGGTCCGCGAGCGCGGGCCGCAGCGACGGCGTGCCCGGCACGGCAATCCCGTGCACCGCCCGCGCGACGATGAGCACCTCCATCGCCGTGCACAAGAGCGTGGACAGCGCCGCGCCCGCCGCGCCCATCGCGGGCACGCGCGTGAGCGGCCCCGCCCAGGAGGGCAGCGACGCGCCACCGAAGACGAACAGCGGCACCATCATGAGGTTCAGGATGTTGGCCACCACGGTGGACACCACCAGCGGCCGGGGATTCCCGATGGCCTGGAGGTACGCGCGCACCGTGAGGAAGATGAGCATCAGCGGCAGGCTGGGCGCGCGGAAGTGCAGGAAGGCGCGCACCTGGACGATCTGCTCCTCGGCCACGCCCACCCACGGCAGGCCGGACGGCGCGGTGATGAGCACCGCCCACAGCACCAGCCCCACGAACGCGGACAGCCAGATGCCCTGCCAGAGTACGTTGCGCGCGCGCAGCGGGTTGCGGGCGCCAATGGCCTGCGACACCAGCGGATCCACGCCCATCATCAGCCCCATGCCGAAGCTGCTGACGGCGAAGAACAGGCTGTGGCTCAGGCCCACCGCCGCCAGCGCGGACGTCCCGGCCCGGCCGACGATGAGCGTGTCCACCAGCCCCATGAGCGACTGGCCCGCCTGCGCGATGCACAGCGGCAGGGCCAGCCCGAGCAGGGCGCGCAACTCCCCCCGGTTCCTGACCGAGGGGGACGACGACACGGACGGCTCGGGGGCATCGGGCGGCATGGCGGGCCTATAGCCTCTTCGGGAGGGGATTGCGCTGCCCGAGCGACGGACGCGCCTCCCCTCCCCGCCTGACCGCCCCCTCCTACGTCAGGGGTTGACGACCTTGGTGAAGCGCGTCGTGACCAGCGGCGTCTGGAGGTTGCCCAGCTTCGCCACGCGCACGCCCGCGTCGCTGATGGCATACACGTAGTCGTCCGCCATCACGCTGCGGCGCACATCCGGCGTGTAGTACCAGCTCCAGTCCGGCGTCTGCACCCGCTGGAACATGTCCGTCATGCTCACCGTGCCCACCGGGGAGATGCCCGCCTCCAGGTCCACGCGGAACACGCGCAGCTCCGTGCGGAAGCCCCTCCAGTAGTCATCCCCGTTGTAGGCCGTGGACGAGTAGTCCGTGAAGGGGATGGCGACCAGCCCCTTGGCCGCGAAGTAGTTGAAGGCCTTGTGCGAATAGAGCGCCTCGCTCCAGCCGTAGGCCGTGCCGACGAGCTGCGTGAAGGTCTCCTTCGGGTTGGCCATGTCGCTGACGTCAAAGAGCGACAGCTTCAGCGAACGCTCCCCGCAGCAGCCGCCGCTCGCGTCCGTGTGCACGCCCATGGTGAGCAGGTGGTGGTCGCCCACCGGGTGCATGTACGTGGAGAAGCCGGGCACCTTCAGCTCGCCCACCTTGTGCGGGTTGGCCGGGTCGCTCAAATCGAAGGTGAAGAGCGGATCCACCTGGAGGAAGGTGACGACGTAGCCCTTGGGGCCCACGAAGCGCGCGCTGTAGATGCGCTCCCCGTCGGCCAGGTCCGCGCTGCGGCCCAGCTCCTGGAGGTGCCCGTCCTTCACGCCCATCGTCGTCACGCGGCTGGCCGTCGTCGTGCGGCCCCACCACCAGTCCGTGTGCTCCTCCTCCGGCAGGCGCGTGGTCACCGTGGTGGCCAGGCGCAGCACGCCTTCGTACTCATCCAGGGCGAACTGGTTGACGGGCACGCCCTCCACCGTGCCGGAGCCCGCGTACACCGCGCGGCCCGGCTGACGGGTGTCGAACTTGTGCACGTAGGTGAAGTCCTTCTGCCCCGGCTCCGGCCACCACCAGTAGTGCGAGTGCGCCAGGTAGAGCGAGTCCTTCGACGCGTACACCGTGCCCGGCTCCGCCACCAGGCTGGTGCGCCCGGGCGCCGCCGACCGCGCGTTCAAATCCAGCGAGGCCACCGTCACGAAGCCCAGCGCGGACGGGGCGTTGCTCCGGTAGAAGTCACTGCACGACACGGGCAGCGACGTCGTCACGCCGGCCGCGTCCACGTGCTTGCCCGAGGGCAGCCACTGGTCCAGCGTGTTCGCGCGGATCAGCTTCTCGTTGGCGGCGATCTGCGCGTCGATGGCCTTGTCCAGCTTGCCCCCGTCCTTGTACAGCTCCTCCGAGTACGGCACCCAGGACTGCACGCCCTCCGGCCAGCGGAACGCATCCGACAGCACGACGCGCACGGAGCTGTCCACGCGGCGCGCCTGCGAGAAGAGGCCCGGCAGGTAGAGCTGATCCACCACCTGGGGGTTCGCCACGTCCGACACGTCCACCGTCGTCACCTTGGTGCTGTCGGCGGAGTAGTAGCCGCAGCTGAAGCCAAAGCCGGCGCAGTCGTACATCGGCTCGGCGATGCCGCCCCCGTAGTAGCCCCCGCCACTGGACGGCTTGCCCGGCAGGCCCTGGCGCACCTGCGAGACGATGACCAGGCGCTGGTGCTCATCCAGCAGCATCTCCCGGGGCCAGCCCTCCACTTCCAGCGAGCCCGCCAGCGTCAGCTGCTCCGCGGGCCACGAGCGGTGCGCGTAGAGCCGGTTGCCCGACAGCACGAAGATGCGCGTGCCGTCGTTCTGCACGAAGTCCGACTCGTGCACGCCCTCCACCTGGTTGTTGGTGCCGGTGGAGTCCTTCGGGCCCTGGGAAGACGGCGGAGCCCCCGAGGCATCCCCCCCGGCCATCTCCGGCGGCGCGTTGCCCAGGTCGACGCCGCGGTTGCGGCCGAACTTGTCCCAGAAGTCCGGGCGCTGCTGCTCCAGGTTCGCGCGCATCTGCTTGGACGCGGTGTCCTCGATGTACTTCTCCAGGTCCGCGCAGGCGGCGAACTCCTCCAGGCGCAGCGACTGCTGCACGGGTTCGTTGCCCAGCCCCTCCGGCGGGCCCTTGTCCCCGCTGCACCCCACCGCCAACAGCGTGAATCCCACGGCTCCGAAACGCGTCCAATGCATGCTTGGGTCCCTCCCTCGAAAGCTTCGCGGGCGGGGGGCATTGCCACGTCCGTGCCAGCAAGGACGCCCCGGGCGCCCGCCTGCGATTGCGAGGGTTTGCGGGGCCCGGACAGGCGCCCGTCGCTCTCAGAAACCTGAGACGCGCGCGGTCCCCGCGGTGGGAAAACCGAGGGTCTGGGGCACGAAGCGCACGAAGCGCTGCTGAAGCTGCGCGTCCATGCCCTCCAGCCGCAGGCCCATGCCCGTCTGCGCGCGGAAGGCGCTGCCCGGGCCGGGAGGGTTGGACCACGCCACCACCGCCTGCGCCTCGCACGGGGTGCGCTGGCCGGCCATCACCAGCCGCAGGGACAACCGGGCGCCTTCGCGCGCGGGCGTGAGCGTGCGCACGAAGAGCCCCTGGGGGCTGGCGTCGTGGCTGAAGCCGCTCAGCATGGGCCCCCCCGGGGTGTTGAACTCCACCACCGTGAAGAAGGGCACGCGCTCCGCGGCCCTCAGCGGCACGGTGCCCGGCGACAGGCGCGCGAGCACCCGCCCCAGCAGCTCGTCCGCGCCCAGGTGCCGCTTCTCCAACAGCGGCGCGCCGCACAGCTCCAGCGCGCGGGCGAGCACGTCCTGTGCCTCCTCCACCCGCGACAGCAGCACCAGCGGCTTGCGCGGGTAGAGCTCCTTGAGGCGCGTGGCCAGGGCCAGGGCCTCGCGCGGCAGCCGCGACACGTCCACCACGAAGCCGTCCAGCCGGTCGCCGTGGGCCTGCGCCTGCGCCCCCGCGTCCTCCAGGTCCTTCGCGTAGAGCACGTGCAGCCCTTCGTGCTCCAGCGCCCCGCCCAGGAAGGTGTGCAGGAAGCGGCCGCCCTCCACCAGCAGCACGCCGCGCCCGCGCGGAGGGCCCGTCCACGCGCGCTCCCGGGACGACCTCACCGCGGCCACCTTCGCCGCGAGCGCCTCCTGGCACACGGGCTTGGGCAGGAAGTCGTCCGCGCCCGCGCGCCCGCAGTGCATCACCTCATGGGGCTCGTCCGCCGCGGTGAACATCACCACCGGCACGTCGCGTCCGGC
>SECN01000492.1 GCA_004173515.1 Myxococcaceae bacterium
CCGGGACATGGGACCGAATTCCTCCTTCAAGGCCTCTCCTTGCGTCACGGTCTGCGCCAGCGCGGTGTCCACGGCAGCCCCCCAGGCTACATGTTTTCCGGCGTCGGGATGCCCAAGAGCGTCAGGCCCGCGGCCAGGGTGATGCGCGTCGCGTCCGTGAGGGCCAGTCGCGCCGCGCGCAACGCGTCATTGTCTTCCACGAGGATGCGCTTCTCGCGCTCCTTGTTGCCGGCGGTGTAGTAGCGGCTGTAGGCCGCCGCCACGTCCAGCAGCAGTCGCGCCACGAGGCTCGGCTCGTACTGCTCCGCCGCCGCGCGCACCGTGTCCGGCAGGCGCATGAGCTCGCGCACCAGGGCCTGCTCCTCGGGGAGCGTCAGCAGCGCCGGCTCATAGCTCGCCGGCACGCCGCCGCCCTTGCGCAGCACGCTCGCGCTGCGCGCGTGCGCGTACTGGAGATAGGGACCGGTGTGTCCCTCGGGGCTGGTCACCTCGTCCCAGTCGAAGTTGTAGTCGCTGGCGCGGTTGTGCTTCAGGTCGCCGAAGACGATGGCGCCCAGGCCGATCTGCTCCGCGAGGCCATCGGGATCGTCCGTCACGAGGTTGCCCGAGGCGATGTTCGCCTCCACGAGCTTGAGCACGCGCTCCTTGGACTCGTCCAGGACCTGATCCAGCTCCACCACCTGACCCTTGCGCGTGCTCATGCCGTGGATGCGGCCGAACGGCACGTGGATGCACTTGTCCGCCCACGGCTGTCCCATCTCCGTGAGCGTGCGGAACACCTGGCGGAAGTGCAGCGCCTGATCCTGCGCGACGACGTAGAGCGACTTGTCGAAGTTGAAGCGCGCGTGGCGGTCCTCGGCGGCGGCCAGGTCGCGCGTGGCGTAGAGCGTGCTGCCGTCGTTCTTCTTCAGGAGGACGGGCGGCTCGTTCTCCGCGTAGGGCATGTCCACGATGATGGCGCCCTGGGACTCCTTCACGCCGGGCTTCTTCGCGATCTTGATGCTGGTCTCCCGGAACTGGTTCCAGAGCTTCAGCGCCTCCGGCTCGCTGGCCTCCATGCGACGGAAGAACTCGCGGGCCTTCTCGTCGAAGGCCGGGTCCTCCTTGGCGCGATTGTTGGCCTGGACGTAGACCTGGACCAGGTGCGCCATGTCCTCGCGCAGCTCCTCCTTGCCGAACTCCTGGAAGCCCACGGCCACGAGGCCGAACTGCTTGCCCCAGTCACCCAGGTAGTTGACGCCCTCCACGCGCCAGCCCAGCGCGCGGTAGAGGTTCGCGATGCAGTGGCCCAGGAACGTGGTGCGGATGTGGTGGAAGCCAATGGGCTTGGCGATGTTGGGCGACGAGTAGTCGATGACCACCGTCTTGCCCTTGCCCTCCTCGGCGTCGCTGCCGTAGGCGATGCCCGCCAGGCGCACGCTGTCGATGACCTCCTGGACGAAGGGCAGGGGAAGGAAGCGCGCGTTGACGTACGGGCCCACGGCCTTCACCTCCAGGCCGGGGACCTGGAGTGACTGCGCGAGCGACGCGGCGATGGCGGGGGGGGCTTTCTTCTGCGCCTTGGCGAGCGCGAAGGTCGCGAAGCTCAGGTCGCCGTGCGTGGGATCCACGGTGGGCTTGACCTGCGAGTCGATGTCGGCGGCGGGGACGCCCAGGGCCCCGGCAAGAGCCTGGGCGAACGCGGCGCGGTAGCGGGAATAGACGGAAGTGCTCATGGGCCGCGCGGATACTACCCAAGGCGGGGCGCCTTCCTGCCACCTCTTCTGTGGGGAAGGCGCTTGGGGCGTCGTTCAGGTCACTGCGGGGCCACGGTTCTTCGGGCGAACCACCGCGGCCACGGTGTCCAGCAGCTTGGGCAGCTTCAGGGGCTTCTCGAAGAACCCGTCGATGCGATCCGGCCCTTCACCCGAAGTGAGGGAGGCGACGTCGCTCGCGCCGGAGATGATGTAGACGACCACGTCCGCCAGCGACTCCGTGGTGCGGATGAAGTGCAGCACGGAGCGGCCGTCCTCGCCGGACAGCCGCAGGTCCAGCAGCACCATGGCCGGCCGGATGTGGGACAGGATGGAGCGGGCCTCGGCGGCGCCGGACGTGGCCATGACCCGGTAGCCCTCCTGCTCCAGCACCTGCTCCAGCACCTCGCGGCAGTCCACGTCGTCCTCCACCAGGAGGATGCCGCCCGCCTTGGGCGCGGCCTGGCTCAGGTCCGGGGCGCTGACGGCGCTCGCGAACAGGGGCAGGACCATCTCGAACGTGCTGCCCTCGCCCAGGACGCTGGAGGCGTCCACGCGGCCCCCGTGCAGCGCGACGATCTTCGCGACCAGGGGCAGGCCCAGGCCCGCGCCCGGGGGACGCGGCATGCCGGGCTGCGCGCGGTAGAACGAGTCGAAGACGTGCTCCAGCGCCTCGGCGGACATGCCCTGGCCGGAGTCCTTCACGGTGAGCGTGCCCAGGCCCTCGCCGGACGCCACGCGCACCTCGACGACGTCGTCCGTCTCGCTGTGGTGGATGCCGTTCTCGACGAGGTTGTGGATGGCCTCGGAGATGCGCTCGCGGTCGCCGCGGACGAACACCTCCGGGCATGGGGGAATCACCACCCGCACGCGGCTGTGCTCGGCGACGGCGCCCAGCCCCCGCACCACCTCTTCCGCCACGGCCTTGAGGCCGAAGGGGCGCTGGTTGAGCTGCATCTTCCCGGAGGACAGCCGGGACATCAGCACCAGGTCGTTCACCTGCTGGAGCAGCCGGTCGGAGTTGCGGTCGCAGATCTGCACCGCGCGGCGCTGCCCGTCCGTCAGGGTGCCCAGCTTCTCCCGGCCCAGCATGGCCAGGTAGGCCTTGATGGTGGTGAGCGGGTTCTTCAGGTCATGGGACACATTGCCGAGCAGCTCCTCGCGGTTCTGCTCCAGGCTCTTGAGGCCCGCGATGGCCGTCTGCAGGTCCTTGTTGCGCCGGGCGCTGTCATCGCGCAGCCGGGCCACCTCGTAGGCGGCGGTGAGCTGGGACGCCAGCGACTGCATCAGGATGTCGGACGCCTTGCGCCGGGCGCCCAGGACGACGAGCACGCCCGTCACGCCCTGCGGACCCTCCAGCGGCACGGCGACGGTGTCGTCCTCGCGCAAGAGGACCTTGTCGGTGAAGCACCGGCCCACCACGCCCTCGCCCGGGACGGCGGCGGTGACGCGCTCGTCGTACCGGCCGCGCACGTGCTCGACGTGGAGCTGGTTGCGCGACGGGAAGTGGCGCGCGACGTAGCAGACCTTGGGCTTGAGCAGCGTGTGGAGGGTCTGGAGCTGGGCGCGCAGGGCCTCGGTGGGGCCCGCGTTGTCCGTCAGCTGCCGGCCCATCTCCAGCAACGCCTGCGCGGCGGAGTCCGTGTCCACGGGAGGCGGAGGCTTCGCCGCCCGCTTCGGAGGGGCCTTCTTCGCGGGAGTGGCGGCGGGACGCAGCGGCACCACTTCGGCGAGCTGCGGATCCTTCTTCTTCGAGGGCACGCGTGAATCCTGCTTCATGTCTCGCGTGGGAGGGAACCGCCCTGGTGCCGGTCAGCCCCCGGGGAGGGGGTCCGTGTCAGGTGCCCGACAGCCCGGGCGGTCGCCGCCTGCTCTAGGCCCGGCGCTGGATGCGGCCGTCCTTGTCCAGGCTGAAGGGCTCCACAAGGGCCGACTGCACCTTCTCCTGGTAGCCCTGCACGCCGAACCCACTCTCCGCCAGGGCGCCCAGGGCGGCGGTCTGCACGCGCCGGGCGGTGTCCTCGTTGGTGAGCAGCTGCAGCAGGGGCTCGCGCGCCGGCTCGTACTTCAGGGCGCCCAGCAGGTTGATGGCGGCGATCTTCACGTCGTCGGACATGTCCTCCAGGAAGGGGAGGACGGCGGGGGCCACGCGCGGATCCTGCTTGCCCACGACGTGGTGCAGCAGGACGACCTTCTTCTCCGGGTCGCGCGTGTAGCGGGACGACAGGTGCTGGAGCGTGTCGACGATGACGCCCATCAGCGCGTCCTCGGGCAGCAGCTCCTGCAGGATGCGCAGCGCCCAGGACGTGGCGTGGTCGCTCTGCTTGAGGAAGGCGCTCACCGGCGCGACGGCGTCCTGTCCGAAGCCCTTGATGAGCTCGAAGGTGTGCTCCTTCTCGTCCGCGTCGGTGGTCTGCGGGTCCACGGTGATGGTGAACCGGCTGAGCAGCACCGTGACGGCCTCGGGGAACTTCATCTCCCCCAGGTCCTGGAGGGCCTTCTGCCGCGTGGAAGGCTCCCCGTACTTCTGGGTCACCTTGGACTTGAGCTTGAGGGCTTTTTCGGGGCCCGAGCCGCCCGTGAGGAAATCGAAGAGACCCATAGGTACGTACCCGCTCCGGATTCGGAAGGTGGAGGCGCCATGTAGGACGGGGCGCCTTCCAGGACAAGAGGCAACAAGAGGTACCACGCGGCAACCACGACTACAGGTTCAACTCCCGGCGCACGTCGCCCCGGTAGGCCTTGGCCAGCGTCTCCGCGGCGGCGCGGACCTCGTCGGTGGCGTCCTCGGGGACCTTCACCTGGAGCAGCAGGTACATGTCGCCCGGTGTCCCGCCCCGCAGCGACGGCACGCCCCGCCCCTTGAGCCGCATCTTGCGGCCGGACTGCGAGCCGGGCGGCACCTTCAAGGTCACCTCGCCCTGGAACGTGGGCACGCGCACCTCGCCGCCCAGCAGGGCCTCGGCCACCGTCACCGGCAGGTCCAGGTACAGGTCGTCACCCTCCCGGCGCACCAGGGGATGCTCGGCCACCTCCGTCTCGATGTAGAGGTCGCCGGGCGCCCCGCCCTGGACGCCCGCCGCGCCCTGGCCGGCCAGCCGCACCTTGGAGCCCGTCAGCACGCCGGCCGGAATCTTCACCGTCAGCCGGGTCGTCTCCTCCTGGATGCCGCTGCCTCCACACTGGGTGCAGGACTCCGGGGCCCGACCGCTGCCACGGCAGGTGGGGCACACGCCCGAGCCGCCGAACATGGCCCCGCCCCGTCGTGCCCGGCCCGTGCCGTTGCACGTGGGGCAGCTGACGAGCTTCCCGGTATGGCCTTCACCGTGGCACTTGCTGCAGCGGCCCGGGCGCTGGAGGGTGAGCGTGCGCTCGGTACCGGAGACCGCCTCGGCGAGCGAGATCTGGACCTTGGTGGTCAGGTCGTCGCCCCGCTCGGCCGCCGTGGAGCGGCTGCCGCCCCGACCCCGGCCGAACAGGTCGTTCACGTCGAAGCCGCCGCCGTGACCGCCGCTCCCCGAGCGTCCGAAGATGTCGTTGAACAGGTCGCCCAGGTCCACGCCCTCGGTGCTGAAGGGAATGCCCCCGCCGCCGCTGCCCCCGGCCGCCTGGGCCGCCCGGTATTGCCGGTAGGCGGTGGCCTTCTTCTCATCGAAGCCGATCTTCTCCGCGTCCTCGCCGAACTCGTCATAGAGCGCGCGCTTCTTCGGGTCGCCGAGGACCTCGAAGGCGCTGTTGATGCGCTTGAACTTTTCCTCCGCCGCTTTGTCCCCGGGGTTGACGTCCGGGTGGTGCTGGCGCGCCAGCTTCCGGAAGGCCTTCTTGAGCTCGTCCGCGGACGCCGTCCGTGGCACGCCCAGAATCTGGTAGTAGTCGTCCGCCATAGTTCTCGCCGTGCAGTACCCGACAGCCAAGAACGTAACCAGTGGGTCGGTGA
>SECN01000493.1 GCA_004173515.1 Myxococcaceae bacterium
GTGGTACTTCGGCTGGCCGGTGGCGGTGACGGTGGCCAGGGTGCGGCCGTGGAAGCTCTTGTCGAAGGTGATGAGCTCGAAGCGCTCCGGCGTGCCCCGGTCCTTCATCACCTTGCGGGCCAGCTTGATGAGGGCCTCGTTGGCCTCCGCGCCGGAGTTGCAGAAGAACGCGCGCGGCAGGCCCGCCCAGTCCGTGAGCTGCTCGGCCAGGTCGATCTGCGGCTGCGAGTAGAAGACGTTGGAGACGTGCCACAGCTGATCCAACTGCGCCTTCGCCGCCGCGACGACCTCCGGGTGGCAGTGGCCCAGGGCGCACACCGCGATGCCGCCGATGCAGTCCAGGTACGCCTTGCCGTCCGCGTCCCACACCCGCGTCCCCTGCCCGCGCACCAGGGCGATGGGCTGCTGCTTGTAGTTCTGCAGCAGGTGCTGCTTCGCCTTCTGCATGAGGGCGTCGTTGCCAGGGGAGGCACCGGGGGCGGGACACGATTGCGGCAAGGCGGTCTTCCTCACGATTCATGCTGCGCGGGGGAAACGAAGGCGACGCTAGCGCGCCTAGAGGATGTAGCGCGACAGATCCTCGTCCTGGACGATGGCGGACAGGCGCTCGCGCACATACGCGCCGTCCACCTGGAAGTCGCGCGGGCCCAGTTCGCTGGCGGTGAAGGACACGTCGTCCAGCAGCCGCTCCAGCACGGTGTGCAGGCGCCGGGCGCCGATGTTCTGCGTCCGGTCGTTGGCCTGCTGGGCGATGCGCGCCAGCTCCGACACCGCGTCGTCGGTGAAGGACAGGCGCACGCCTTCCGTGGCGAGCAGCGCGGTGTACTGGCGCAACAGCGAGTTCTTCGGCTCGCGCAGGATGCGCACCAGGTCCTCGCCGGACAGCGCCTCCAGCTCCACGCGGATGGGGAAGCGGCCCTGCAGCTCCGGGATGAGGTCCGACGGCTTGGAGACGTGGAACGCGCCCGCGGCGATGAAGAGCATGTGGTCCGTCTTCACCTGACCGTACTTCGTGTTGACGGAGGAGCCCTCCACGATGGGCAGGATGTCGCGCTGCACGCCTTCGCGCGACACGTCCGGACCCCCGCCGCCCTTGCCGCCCTCGCGGCTGGCGATCTTGTCGATCTCGTCGATGAAGACGATGCCGCTGGACTCCGCGCGCAGCACCGCTTCGCGCTGGACGCGGTCCGGATCCACCAGCTTCTGCGCCTCTTCCGCGCGCAGCATCTGGAGCGCCTCGGGCACGCGCACGCGGCGCTTCCGGGTGTTCTTCATGCCCGGCATGTTCTTGAACAGGTCCTGGAGGTTGACGCCGATCTCCTCCATGCCCTGGCCGCTGAAGTTGCGCATGAACGTGGGCGAGCTCTCGCTGGTCTCCACCTCCACGTGCTGATCATCCAGCGTGCCGGCGCGCAGCTGGGCGCGCAGCTTCTCCCGCTCGCTGTCGCCCAGCGCGGCGGGCGCGGCGGGCGGCGGGGGTGAGAAGCCGAAGGGCGGCGAGGCGGACGGACGGGACGCGCCGCCGTTCTTGAGCAGCTCCATCAGCCGGTCCTCGGCCAGTTCCTCCGCGCGCGGCTTGACCTTCTCCGTCTCCTCCTCGCGCACGAGCGCGATGGCCGCCTCCACGAGGTCGCGGATCATCGACTCCACGTCGCGGCCCACGTAGCCGACCTCCGTGAACTTGGAGGCCTCCACCTTGACGAAGGGCGCCTGGGACAGCTTCGCCAGCCGGCGGGCGATCTCCGTCTTCCCCACGCCGGTGGGGCCGATCATGATGATGTTCTTCGGGTGGATCTCATCCCGCAGGTCGTCGGAGACCTGCTGGCGGCGCCACCGGTTGCGCAGCGCGATGGCCACGGCGCGCTTGGCGTCGTTCTGGCCGACGATGTAGCGATCCAGCTCGCTGACGACCTCGCGAGGCGTGAAGGCGGACAACTTGCGCGATTCGGCCACGGGGCGGTCCTCTCAGAGCTCTTCGTAGGTGACGTTGGAGTTCGTGTAGACGCAGATGTCCGCGGCGATGGCCATGGACTGCGTGCAGATGTCCCGGGCCGACATCTGCGTGTTCGCCTGCAGCGCTCGCGCGGCGGACAGCGCGTAGGAGCCGCCGCTGCCCACGGCGGCGATGCCGTGGTCCGGTTCGATGACGTCGCCCGCGCCGGAGAGGATGAAGGTCTTCTCCCGGTCCGCGACGATGAGCAGCGCCTCCAGGCGGCGCAGGAAGCGGTCGGTGCGCCAGTCCTTGCCCAGCTCCACGCACGCGCGGGTCAGGTTCTTCTGGTGCTCCTTGAACTTGGCCTCGAAGCGCTCGAAGAGCGTGAACGCGTCCGCGGTGCTGCCCGCGAAGCCGGCGAGCACCTGCCCGTCGCCGATGCGGCGCACCTTGCGCGCCGTGTTCTTCATGATGGTCTTGTCGAGGCTGACCTGGCCGTCGCCCGCGATGACGACCTTCTGGTCGCGGCGGACGCAGAGGATGGTGGTGCCGTGGAACATGGCGGGAGGTTTAACAAGCCCGCCCCGCCCCCACCAGCAAACACGGCCCGGCTGTCCGCTCCCTCACCGTAAGAGGGCCCTTCAGGCCACGGTGGCCTGGATCCACCGGCCCACCAGCTTCACCAGGGCCGCCTTCTTCGCCTTCACGTCCTTCGCGTCCTTGAACGTGACGACGCCCCGGTCCACGGCCGCCCACGCCACCAGCCCCGAGTCATCCTCGAAGGCGAAGCCCGTCGCGTCCTTCACCTTCGCGCCCCGGTGGAGGATGACCTGGAAGATGCCCTTCGGGGCCAGCCGGAACGTCACCCGGTCATCGCTGGCGTGGCAGAAGCTGGGGGCCTTCCACTTGATGCGCTCCGTGAGCGTCTTGTCGGAGGCCAGGATGGCGGTGCGCACGGCTTCGATCTCCGCCTTGAGCGGATGTTCGAGCGCCGCCATGTACTGCTCCACCTCTTCGTTCCGGTTCGACATGGGCCGCCTCACGCGCGCGGGTGCGCGGCGTCGTAGACCTCCTGCAACTGCTCGAAGGTCACGTGGGTGTACTTCTGCGTGGTGGACAGGCTCGCGTGGCCCAGCAGCTCCTGGATGCTGCGGATGTCCGCGCCACCGCCCAAGAGGTGCGTGGCGAACGAGTGGCGCATCGCGTGCGGGCTCACCTTGCGCGCCAGTGCGAGCTGGAGCACGTACGCGTCCAGGTGCCTCGCGATGCTCCGGGGCGTCAGCCGGCCGCCGCGGAAGTTGAGGAACAGCGCGTCCGGATCCTGCCCCGCGTGCACCGTGGCCAGCAGCTCGCCGCGCCTCGCGAGGTAGGCCTCCAGCGCGCGGATGGCGTTCGCGTTGAGCGGGATGAGGCGCTCCTTGCTGCCCTTGCCCATCACCCGGACGATGCGGCTGCCCCGGTCCACGCCCAAGAGCGACAGGCCGCACAGCTCGCTGATGCGCAGGCCACCGCCGTAGAGCATCTCCAAGATCGCCTTGTCGCGAAGCCCCAGCACCGTGTTCACGTCCGGAATGTCGAGGATGGCGAACACCTCCTCCACCGGCAGCACCTTGGGCAGCGTCTTGGGCAGCTTGGGGCTCTTCACCAGCTTCGCGGGACTGGCGGACAGGAGCTTCTGGCGCACCAGGTACTTGTAGAAGGACTTGATGCTCGCCAGCCGCCGCGCGCGGCTGGAAGGAGCGTGGTCCACGCTGAGCGTGCCCAGGTAGCCCCGGATGGCCGCGTGCGTGCCGGCCAGCAGCGACGTCTTCATCCGCTCCAGGAGGTAGCGCTCATAGTCCACCAGGTCGATGAGGTAGTTGCGCACCGTGTGCGGTGACGCGTCCTTCTCGTCTTCCAGGTGGGCGCGGAACTTCTCGAGGAGTGGGGACAGGGTCGACATGGTCGGGGAAGCCTAGGGGCCTCCCCGAGCCTCGCAAGATTCGCGTCGCCGCGCGAGGGCGTCCTACTTCGCGGGCACCGGGGCCGGGGCGGCGGGAACGGCCGCACCGGCGGGTGCCGGAGCCCCCGGCAGTTCGGAGGGCACCAGGCTGGGCAGGAACACCCGGCAGCTCTCGCCGGACAGCCAGTGATGCGTGCACATCCACTCCGTGATGGGCGTGCGCACCTGCCACAGCAGGATGAACAGCACGACCAGCGTGAGCCCGATGCGGGCCCCCACGGACATGCCGTCGCTCTCGTCGTCGTCCTGCGTGTGGCGCAGCGCCCCGCGCACCAGATCCGAGCGGTCCACGCGCGCGTTCTTCGGCAGCTTCGGGCGGCGGGTGATGAGCGTCGCCACGCCCGGGGTGAGCATCAGTCTGTCATTGAGCGCCCAACCGGAGCCCTCCAGCAGCAGCGCCAGGTTGCGCCGCCGCAGCTTCATCCACCCGAGCAGGCCCGCGGGCGCCATCACCACGATGGCCAGGATGGTCGCCGCGGTGATGACGTCCACCAGCGTCAGCGACTTCACCTGCGTGAGGATGAACGCCAGCGACGAGCCCAGCGCCGCGAACGCGATGCCACCCGCCGCGAGCACTCCGGCGAGTCCTCCCGCCGCGGGCGCCGCGGGTGCCGCCGCCGGGGCCGCACCGGCCGGGGGCACCACCACCGCCTGCGTGTAGCCGTGCTCCAGCGTCGAATCGAACTCCTTCTCGCCCGACGCCGCCAGCTTCTCCACCTTGCCGGAGATGAACGCGCCGATGCGCATGAACGGCATCGTCATGCTCTCCCAGAGCGACACCGGCTGGCGGACGACCTGGGTGACGATGGCGTCGCTCTCCACGCCGTCCACGTCGTAGAACACGCCGCGCTTGCCCACGACGAGCTCCGTGCTGCGACCGGCCGTGACGGGCACCGCCACCTCGTAGCCCTCCGCGCC
>SECN01000494.1 GCA_004173515.1 Myxococcaceae bacterium
ATGGTGAGCCAGTCCATCCTGGCGACGGGCATCATCGAGAACGGCAACGCAGCGTGTGGTTCGTCCCAGGGAGGGCCCGGAATATTCACCGATACAACGGGCGGCGGCGGCGGCGGCGGCGGTAACGGCACGGAGGGCAGGGAAGGCGGCGGCGGTTTCGACAACGGCTCGGCCCCAGGCAGTGGCGGTCCCAATCGGCCCACCTCGGCAGATCCACTCCTGGGGGGATGCCCGGGAGGCATCGGCAGAGGAAAAACAGCGGCGACCGACAGCAGGGGCGGAGCAGGAGGCGGGGCCATCCAGCTTTCGGTCGCGCGCACGCTGACCATCTCCCGGCGGATCTCCGTCAGCGGCCGTGGCGGTGAGGGTGGCACGGGCAACGCCAGCGCGGGAGGGGCTGGCGGCGGTGGCGGAGGAAGCGGAGGCCGCGTGGTTCTGGAGGCCTTCCAGGTGAACTTGACCGCCAGTGCCCGTCTCACGGCCAATGGCGGCGGCGGCGGCGAGGCGGGTACCGCCGATACCAACGTCAGCACGGACGGCGCGAATGGTGCCAATGGTGCCGACGATTCGCTCACCCCCGCGCGCGGCGGTCGAGCCAACAGCGACAGCGGTGGAGATGGTGGCGACGGTGGCGCAGGCAGCACACCGCCTCAAGGGGGAGCCGTTGGCGGCACCAAGAACAACGCCGAAGGTGGTGGTGGCGGAGGCGGCGGTGCGGTGGGCTTCATCCATCTGCGAAGCGTCCAGACCTGCGCGATCACCGTCGGCGCCGTCATCAGCCCGCCTGCCACCGGCGGCTGCCAGTCCCCCTGATCCGACGCCTGGAGCAGCCAGCGCGGCTGGTTCTGGTGCAGGCATTGAAGGGAGCAGCACCGGAGAGCGGGGTCCAGGAGATCCCGCGCCACGCTATTCCTTCGCGACAGGGTTCGGAGGGAGCAGACGTATTGGGTAGAGTGCCACACCATGTCTCGGCTCTTCCTCTTGGGATGCGTGGTCCTGCTGTCTGCCTGTCGCATGAAGGAGCCTGAGGAGGGCCTCCTCCGCGTAATCGTGAGGTTCAGCACCTATCAACCTCAGTGCGTGCGCGTGGAAGTGAGCGGCAAATTAGAGCCACACCGGGCTGCGACAGACATTCCCGCCAGCCAATTTACAGAACCCGACGCGAAAGAAACTCGGATTGCAATGGTCCGCAGGCCGGAATGGGGACGGTCTCTGCGCTTGACGGTGTCCTCTTTCGACGCGGCTACTGGAGAGCACTGCACAGGTGCACTCGTAGAGACGTACGACGCCCCTCCGCTGAACGTGCAGGAAGGTTCATCCGCCCGATGGACCGTCAGACTGAAGGCGACAGACGCGGATGGCGATGGGTATTTCGTGGACGCTCCAGGTTCGAGCAAGCTCGACTGTAACGACGCGAACCCGAGCATCCATCCAGGCGCGACCGAGCAGTGCGACGCCACCGTTGACGTGAACTGCAACACGCTCATTGGCTGCCAGGAAACCGCATGTCAAGGCTTGGCTTGCGATGACGGCAACGCCTGCACCCAGGGAGATCACTGTGAAGGGAATGGTTCGGCAGGCAGGTGCATGCCCGCCACGACCATCCAGTGCACCCAGCCGAGCAATCCTTGCGACGCGCCCGTGACATGCGAACCCTCGACGGGTCTGTGCAAGGTGGGCACACGTCCAACGGGAACGGCGTGCAATGACGAAAACCCCTGCACGATAAACGATCAATGCATTGGAGGCCTGTGCGCGGGCTCCCAACGCCAGTGTCCGACTGACAGCAACACCTGCCGGGAAAGCACGGGTGCCTGCAACCAGAACACCGGGCTCTGCGAATACGCTCCGCGACCCAATGCGACAGCCTGTGATGACGCGCTGACATGCACCACAACCGACCACTGTGATGGTAACGGCGCTTGTGTTGGTACACCCACCGCCTGCGCAGCACCTGCCCAGTGTTTGCGACTCGCTCAGGTTTGCACCACCGCTGCGGACTGTCGGTACGATGCGGATCCCGTGAAGCTCAACACGCCGTGTGCCACTCCCACGGGGGTGCCGGGCGTGTGCATGCCGACCGGCGCATGCAGTCCCTTTCCCTACCCGACCTCCAACTTCGACCCGGGCGCCATCACCGCGTCCGACATCCAGGGGCTCACGACCACTGGCAACGTGACCTTCAACTCCGACACGCTGATGTGGAACCCGGTCAACGCCGTGCAGAACCCCGCCCAACTCAAGTTCCTGACGCTGCCCCAAGGCACCGGCGCGCCGGATGCGGTCCTGCTGCCGGTGTCGACCCTGGACCTGGGGGGCACACTGACGCTCGTGGGTTCACGGCCCCTCATCCTGGCCGTGTTCGGGGATGCCAACGTGGACCAGCACATCTTCGTCAATGGCAGCACGACAGTGGCCGGCGCGGGTGCCAACCAGCAATGCGGCAGCGCAACCGGAGCAGCCGGGCAGTTCGCCAACCGCAAGGGTGGCGGTGGCGGTGGCGGTGGCAACGGCACCGCGGGCAAGGAGGGCGGTCGGGGCTACAATGGTGGCAACCCGGGCAGCGCGGGCAGCGCGCGGGCGGCGGCACTGGTTCCCCTCATCGGAGGCTGCGCGGGGGGCGACGGTGGTGAACTGGGCCCCGCACTCGGAGGCAAGGGTGGAGCGGGGGGCGGCGCATTCCAACTGTCGGTCGCGCGCACCCTGACCGTTTCCAAGCGGATCACCGCCAGTGGCCGGGGCGGTGGGGGTGGCATTGGCAACTCTAGCGCGGGAGCGGCGGGAGGCGGCGGAGGTGGCAGCGGAGGCCGCGTGGTGCTGGAAGCCTTCCAGGTGACGCTGGCCGCCGAGGCGCGGCTCACGGCCAACGGCGGCGGCGGCGGCGAGGGCAGCACCGCGAAGAGCAACAACAGCGACAACGGCTCGGCGGGAGCCAACGGCTCCGACGACCAGAGCACCCCAGCGCTGGGCGGGCAGAGCGCGAGTACCAGCGCGGGTGACGGCGGCGCGGGAGGTGCGGGCACGACCGCGCCTCAAGTGGGCGGTAACGGTGAAACCTTCAACGGTTACGAAGGTGGCGGCGGCGGCGGCGGCGGCGCCGTGGGCTACATCCATCTGCGAAGCGTCCAGACCTGCTCGACTGCGGGGGGCGCCGTGATCAGCCCGCCCGCCACCGGCGGCTGCCCCGCCCCCTGAGCCAGTTCTGAAGGCAGCAAGGGAGCCGGGGTCCAAGAAGCCCCGCTCCCAGTCCGTGACACCCCACCCCCTCATTCCTTCGAGACGGCATTCGAAGGGGGAGGAGCTGTTGGGTACAGTGCCGCGCCATGTATCGGCTCTGCCTGTTGGGATGCGTGTTGCTGCTGGGCGCCTGTGGCGAGAAGGCCCCTGAAGAGGGCGCGCTCCGCGTCACCGTGAAGTACGGCACCTATCGCCCTGCGTGCGTGCGCGTCGCGGTCCAGGACGCGCAGGGGCACGCGGAGGGGACGGACATTCCCTCGAGCAAGTTCAAGGATCCCGAGGCACGGGAACTCCGCGTCGCAGTGCTCCGCAGAGCCGAGTGGGATCGAGAACTGACAGTAACGGTGTCCTCGTTCGACGCCGTCGCGGCAGACCGATGCGACGGAGAGGCCGTCGAGACACGTGGCAGTGACGGGACCGTATCCGTGCTTCCAAAACAGTTCGCCTTCTGGGAGGTCCAGCTCAAGACCGAGGACGCGGATGGCGACCAGCACCTCGTGGGCGCCATGTGGTCGAAGGAGCCCGACTGCGATGATCAGGAGTCGGCCATCCATCCTGGCGCAAGTGAAGCTTGCGGATCCACGGTCGACCTGAACTGCAACAAGCGCATTGGCTGCCAGGAGACCGGGTGTCGCTCCAAGCCGTGCGATGACGGCAGTGCCTGCACGACGGGAGACTACTGCGACGGAGAAGGCATGACGGCGAAATGCCTCTCCGGCACGGAGAAACAATGCCCCGTGCCGAGCGGCATCTGCGATGCGAGGCAGGCATGCGAGCCAACCACGGGACAATGCGCGCCGATCGAGTCCACCGAGGGAAGGGACTGCCGGAATGCCAGCGACAAGTGCACTGCCAGCGCCACGTGCGACGCCACGGGGAAGTGCGTGGCCACCCAGCGCGACTGCACCTCGACCGACCAGTGTCTGCAAAGCAAGGGCACCTGCAACACGGTCTCGGGCCTCTGTGACTACACCCCGCGTCCGAACACGGCGTCCTGCAGCGACGGACTGAATTGCACCAGCCCGGACCGTTGCAACGGAAGCGGGGCCTGTGAGGGCGCGATCGGAAACTGCGAGCCGCCGCCCTGCCACCGGATCAAGCAGGCTTGCACGGCGAGCACCGAGTGCGAATACGAGGTGGCACTCAACGCGGCCTGCAACACGGCCAGCGGAATTCCCGGCGTGTGCCTGGCGGACGCGACCTGCAGCCCGTTCCCCTACAGGCCCCTCAACTTCGACCCGAACACGATCGCGAGTGCGGACATCGGAGAGCTCAAGACCAATGCGGACGTGGTCTTCGACACCCAGACTTCGACCTGGAATCCCGAGTCCGCGGTCACCACCCTGGGAACACTCAAGGTCATCCCGACACCGCAGGGCGCCGGGAATCCGGAGGCCCTCCTCATTCCCGTACGCACCCTTGAGTTGGGAGGAACGCTTCGGACCACGGGCCCTCGTCCCGTCATCCTGGCCGTGTTCGGTGAAGCGATGGTGAGCCAGTCCATCCTGGCGACGGGCATCATCGAGAACGGCAACGCAGCGTGTGGTTCGTCCCAGGGAGGGCCCGGAATATTCACCGATACAACGGGCGGCGGCGGCGGCGGCGG
>SECN01000495.1 GCA_004173515.1 Myxococcaceae bacterium
TCAGCCCAGCTTGTCGCCCGGGCGCCGGAGCGCCAGTCCCACGGCCACCGCGGCCATGGGTGCCACGTCCATGATGAACGCGGGGTCGAACTTGCGGTTGTCCACTTCAATCTTCCGGAACGGGTTGAGGATCTCCACCGGCACGCCGGTCCGCGCCTCGATGGTCTTGAACAGGGCGGGAATCTTCGCGGTGCCGCCGGACAGGTAGACCTTGGTGAAGTTCGAGTCCGCGGCGGTGCCGGCATAGAAGTCCAGCGAGCGCTGGATTTCACCGGCCACCTGCTCCGCCACGCTGGAGAGCACCCGCTCCACGTCCTGGGGCACCACGGCGTCCGCGTCCGCGCGGTTGCCGCCGATCTTCAGCGCCTCCGCCTCCTCGTAGGAGACGTTGAGCTGCTTCTGGATCTCCTCGGTGAACTGGTTGCCGCCGATGGTTACGTCGCGGGTGAACACCGTCACGCCGTTGGCGATGATGTTGATGTTCACCACGGAGGCGCCGGCGTTGATGAGGACGACGGTCTCCTTCTCCGGCAGCTCGTAGTTCGTGGAGAACATGTTCTGGACGGCGAACGCGTCCACGTCCACCACCACCGGCGACAGCCCCGCTTCGGAGACCACGGTGGTGTAGTCGTTGATCATGTCCTTCTTGGCGGCCACCAGCAGCACATCCATCTGACCGGTGGCGTCGTTGCCGCCGCCGTCGAGGATCTGCGTGTCGATGTTCACGTCCTTCACGTCGAAGGGGATGTACTGCTCCGCCTCCCACTGGATGCTCTCCTCGAGCTCTTCCTGGCTCATGCGGGGCATCTGGATCTTCTTGATGATGACCGAGTGGCCGGACACGCCGATGGCGACGTCCTTGCCCTTCACCTTCAGCTCCGCCATCAGCTCCTGGACGGCCTGCACGATGGCCGTGGAGTTCATCAGGGCACCGTCGACGATGGCTTCGGGAGGCAGCGGTTTCATTCCGAAGCTTTGCAGGGCGTAGCCCACTTCACCGCGCTTGCGCTGCTCCTTGAGCATGATCATCTTGATCGACGTCGACCCGATATCCAGCCCAAGTGCCAGTTTGCCCTTCGCCATGCGTAACCCCATCGGAGAGGTGGCCAGCGTAGCACCGGCTTGATACCCCTCCTAAAAAGTGCTTGGCGCCCGGCCGCCCATCGGACGGGGGAGCGCCGCAAAGACCGACGACAGCCGCTCGCCCCCTGACGTACCACCGCGGAGGCCCGATTTTCCGGCCCCGGCCGCGTTCCGTCAAATGGGTGCGGATGATTCCTGCCAGGTCGGGTCGCCTGCCGCCCCCCTCCCTGCCCCTCAAGTCCTCCTTCAGCCCCGGAGCGCCTCCGCGTCGGGATCAATGCCGTACTCCTTGATCTTGTACAGGAGCGCGCGGTGGCTGATGTCCAGGACCTCCGCGGCCCGGGTGCGGTTGCCCTTCGTGCGACGAAGCGCTGCCCGGATGTACGACTCCTCCAGCTCCCGGATGGCCCGCTTGAGCGACAGGTCGCCTGCGGCCTGTAGCGGCGGAACCGTGCCGGAAGCCGCAGGTGCGGAAGCCGCCCACAGCTTCTCCGGCAGGCTGCCAGGCGCGATCAGGAGCCCCTCTTCCAGCAGCACCGCGCGCTCCATGGCGTTCTCCAGCTCGCGCACGTTGCCCGGCCAGGCGTAGGCCGTCAGCAGGGCCTCCGCCTCCGGGGTGAAGCCCTGCACCGGCGGGTCCCGGTTGAGCTCGCGGTTGAAGCGGCCCAGGAAGGAACGGGCGAGCAGCGGGATGTCCTCGCGGCGCTCGCGCAGGGGCGGCAGGGCCAGGTTCACGACGTTGAGGCGGTAGTAGAGGTCCTCGCGGAACTCGCCCTTCTCCACCAGCCGGCCCAGGTCGCGCAGCGTGGCGGCCACCACGCGCACGTCCACGCGCTCCACGCGGCTTTCGCCCACGGGGCGGATCTCCCCCTCCTGGAGCACACGCAGCAGCTTCACCTGCGCGCCCAGGGGCAGCTCGCCCACCTCGTCGAGGAAGAGCGTGCCGCCGTCGGCCTCCGCGAACAGGCCCCGGCGGGCGGTGCGCGCGTCGGTGAAGGCGCCCTTCGCGTGGCCGAACAGCTCGCTTTCCAGGAGGCCGTGGGGGATGGCGCCGCAGTTGACGGCCACGAAGGCCATGGCGGAGCGGCGGCTCTTGCCGTGCAGTTCGCGGGCGATGAGCTCCTTGCCGGTGCCGCTCTCCCCGGAGATGAGCACGGTGGTGTCCACCGGGGCCACGCGCGCCACCTGCCTGAGCACCGCCTGGAGCGCGGCGCTCTCTCCCAGGATGTGGCCCAGGGACGCGCCGGGCAGGTGGGCTTCGTGCAGGCGTCGGTTCTCGCGCAGCAGCCGCTCGCGCTCCTCCGCCTTGCGCAGGACGAAGACGATCTCCTCCGGCTTGAAGGGCTTCTGGACGTAGTCGTACGCGCCCGCCTGCACCGCCTCCAGCGCCTGCTCCTGCGAGCCGTAGGCGCTCATCACCACCACGGTGAGGCCCGGCTGGTCCACGAGCGCCGCGCGCAGCACCGACAGCCCGTCGCGCTTGGGCATGCGCACGTCGCACAAGAGGACGTCGTAGGGACGCGCGGACAGCTCGCGCAGGGCCTCATCGCCGTCGGCGACGGCGCGCACCTCGTAGCCCTTGTCGGTGAGCACCAGGGTGAGGATGTGGCGGATGGACGGCTCGTCGTCCGCGACGAGGACGGTGCGGAAGAGGGACATGGGCTGGGGCGCAGCGTATCAGACGGCCGGAAGGGACAGCCGGAAGCACGCGCCGCCCCCCGCGCCATCGCGGGCATCCAGCCGTCCGCCCATGCCCTGCGCCAGGTTCAGCGACACCGCGAGCCCCAGGCCCGTGCCCTGCCGCCCCTTGGTGGTGAAGAACGGCTCGAAGAGGTGCGCGCGCACCTCCGGCGACAGGCCCGGGCCGCTGTCCGCCACCTCCACGAACAGCAGCGCGTCCTCGCGCCGGGTGGAGATGCGCACCTGCCCCTGGCCCCCCATGGCCTGGGCGGCGTTGAGCAGCAGGTTGATGAGGATCTGCGACAGGGGGCCGGGATCCGCGCGCGCCAGCAGGCCGGGCGTCACATCCAGCGTCACGTCCACGCGGTCCAGCTCCGGGCCCGCGCGCACCAGGCGCACGCAGGTCTCCACCACCTGCCCCACGTCCACCGGCACGGGCTGGGCGCTGCCCGGGCGCCCCAGGTCCAGCAGGCCCCGCACGATGCGGTCGATGCGCAGCACCTCATGGTCGATGCGCTCCAGGAAGTCCTTCACCTCCGGGCCCTCCGCCTTCATCCGCGCCAGGGAGAGGTAGCCCAGGATGCCCGCGAGCGGATTGCCCACCTCGTGCGCCACGCCCGCGGCCAGCTTTCCCACCGTGGCCAGCCGCTCCGAGGCGACCAGCTCCGTCTGCGCCCGCGCGAGCCGGGAGTTCGCCTCGCGCAGCGCCTCCAGTTGCGAACGCGTGAGGGCCTGCTCCTGGCGCAGCGCCTCCGCCATGCGCTGCAGCGCGCGCTGGATGCGCGACAGCAGCGGCCCACCCTGCCCCGCCAGCGGCACGTCCAGTTGCAGGCGGCCCAGTCGCTCCACGGCGGCTTCGGTGGCGCGCAGCGGGCGGCCCACCGTGAGGTCCAACACCACGTAGGCCAGCACCGTCAACACCACCAGATCCAACCCCAGCGCCAGGGGCAGGAAGGTGCGGATGCGCGCCAGGCCCTCCGCCTCCGGAGTCCCGGGCTCCGCCATCCGGCGCGCCACGTCCAGCAGGCGGATCAACACCGGTTGCAGCGTGAGCCACGACAAGCCCGTGGACAGCGAGCCCAGCAGGAAGGCCACGCTCGCGATGCGCCACTTCATCCGCGCACCGGCGACACGCTTCTCACTGCGTCCCCCCGAGCATCATCGCCACCTCCAGTGGCAGCACGCGCGAGAGCCAGGGCCCCAGCAGCATCACCTCCAGCCCCGCCAGCGCCAGCCACGGGCCGAACGGGATGTTGGTGGGACCGGGCACCCACTCCTCCTCCTCCCCCGTCTCGTCCAGCGTCGCGTCCGGGATGGGCTGGAAGAGCAGGCACGGGATCACCAGCGCCACCCGCTTCCACAGGGGCAGGCCGGGCTTCGTGAACTCCCACGTCATCGTGGACGGCGGCTCCTCCGTCTCTTCTTGTGAAGAGGGTGTCTTGGACGGATCCGCCTTGTCCTCCGCCGCGCCGCCGGGACCCGCCCGGCCCGTGACGGCGAGCAGCACCACGCCCACGACGGCGCCCTGGAACGAGGAGAAGAAGAGGATGCCCAAGAGCGACTGCCAGCCCAGGAACGCGCCCAGGAGCGCGACGAGGAACTTGTCACCGCCTCCCAGCGCCTCCTTCTTGAAGACCTTCCAGCCCACGTACTCCATGAAGCGGAAGGTGAGGAAGCCCACCGACGCGCCCACCACCGCGCGCACCACCGCGTCCGAGCCCAGGGGGATGGCCAGCACGATGCCCGCCACGATGCCCGGCACCGTGAGCGAGAAGGGGAGGATCCAATGCTCCAGATCGATGAAGGTGAGCGGCACCAGCAGGCAGACGAGCACCAGCGCGGGCGCGAGCGAATACGTCCAGTCGAAGCGCTTGAGGCACGCGAGGAACAGCAGGCCCGTGAGCAGCTCCACCAGCACGTAGCGCGGCGAGATGGGCATGCCGCAGCCCCGGCACCTGCCGCGCAGGCCCAGCCACGACAGCACCGGGATGTTCTCGTACCAGGACAGGACGTGCCCGCACTTCGGGCAGCGCGAACCCGGCCGCACGATGCTCAGCCCTTCCGGCACGCGCGCGAT
>SECN01000080.1 GCA_004173515.1 Myxococcaceae bacterium
GGCCGGAGGGGGCGGGGGGTCGTCCAGGAAGGGCTGGAGGAAGTCCGCCAGCGCGTCCACCCGCACCTGGACCGCCTCCGAGCGACAGGCCACGTCCCCCCTCACGGTCAGGCCCCACAGCACCTCGTTCCCCTCCGGGCCGCCCAGCACCGGACCGCCGCTGTCGCCCACGCAGGTCATCGCCGGGGAGGGGCCCGCCTGAAAGGACGCGGCCTGCACGCCGGTCACCAGGAGCTGGCCCTGCCGCCGTTGGCCCGAGGGGCGGGCCGCATCCTTCGTGTCCCCGTAGCCCACCGCCCGCACGAGGCTCCCCACCGCCACCGGGTTGTCCTGGGCGCCGGGGAGCCGGTAGGGCGGGACGTCCTCCATGGGCGTCGCCAGCCGCAGCAGGGCCGCGTCCCAGGCGTGGGTCGCCGGGACATAGGACGGGTGGGCCACGGCCCGGGTGACGCGCACGAACCGGCCTCCGGGCGCCCCGGGCTCCGGGAACAGGTCCGGGCCAAGGAAGACCTCATAGGGCCCGGCCTCCCCGAAGAGGGCCAAGCAGTGCGCCGCCGTCAGCACCACGTCCGGGGCGATGAGGGCACCTGAACAGAGGAGCACCGGCGGCTCTCCGCCACAGCGCGTGCGCCGGGCCACCAGCGCCACCGCCGCCCCGTCTCCGATCGCCTCCGTGCCCTGGACGAGGCTCTGGGTCCGGGCGTCCAGGGGGGAGGATTCCGTGGGCCCGGAAACGGGCAGGCACGCGAGCAGGAGAAAGGCGACGAGCGCAACCTCCCCGGGGGGCCGGCATCCTGTCGGGTCCCCGGCGGACGTAGTGGACCGCTTCGCCATGGGGCGCATCATAGGCAACAGGGGGTCGTGGGAATGGGTCAGCTCCCGCGTTACCTTGCCTTGGGGGGTCGTGAACCGGATAGAGTCCGTTGCACGTCTCCCTGCCCACCCGGCCAGAAGGCGTGCTTCATGACGCTCCTCGGGCCGGAGGTCTACCGGTTCGAACGGGAGTCAGACAGGCTGCCTGCCTGCCGTTCTTGCCGTTTGGGCCTGCCGCATTGAAGGGCCCGCCACACCTTCACGGGTGGTGGGTCTGCAACCCTTTTTGGAGGATGTTCACATCATTCGCGAACAGAAGAGTCGCGGTCCCAATCGGGACCAGAGAACCAACCGCCGCATTCGCGCGCGGGAAGTCCGTGTCGTTGGCGCGAACGCCGAGCAGCTCGGCGTCATGCCCATCGAAGCAGCGCTGAAGCTTGCGCAGGAGCAGGGGCTCGACCTCGTCGAAGTCAGCCCCATGGCCAAGCCGCCAGTCTGCAAGATCATGGACTACGGCAAGTTCAAGTACGAGGAGAAGAAGAAGGCCTCGGACGCGAAGCGCACGCAGGTGGTCATCCAGCTCAAGGAAGTGAAGCTCCGTCCCAAGACGGAGGAGCACGACTACGAGTTCAAGGTGCGCAACACCCGCCGGTTCATCGAAGAGGGCAACAAGGCCAAGGTCGTCATCCAGTTCCGCGGGCGTGAAATCACGCACAAGGAGTTGGGCAGCGCCATCCTCGATGACGTCATCAAGGACCTGAAGGACGTGGCCGTCGCCGAGCAGATGCCGCGCATGGAAGGCCGGCAGATGTTCATGATCCTCGCGCCGACGCCGAAGGTCGCGCAGAAGGCCCGTGAACTGGCGCGTCAGGCCGCGGCCGCCGCCCGCAAGGCCTCGCCCCCGAGCCAGAAGAAGCCGCACCCCGAAGGTGGCCACCCCGCCGCGGAGGGTGCTTCCACGGCGCCCGCCGAAGCCGAGGAGACCGGTACCAGCGACGACGCCGATACGGGCGACGAGCAGGACACCGCGACCGCGACGACGTAGCCGTTCGCGCGAACGGGCTTCGCGTCTCCCCTTCTTCGTGAAGATGGGAGACGCGCCCACGGGCGGTGCCCCTCGGGATGGCTCCCGGGGACCCCGCCCGCGCCCGTCGTCCGGATCTGCATCCCGCGCGTCGCGGGGGAGTCCAGCGCTCCCCCGCTAGAAGCGCAGGACCCGCGTGCGCCGACGACGTCCCCACTCCATCAGCAGGAACGTCACCCCCACCGCGACCATCGCGCTGGCACCGCCACACCCGGCGGCCATCGCCTGCTGCGACGGGCCCGTCAGCGCGCTGCCCACCGTGCCCACGTCCATGGGCGGGTCGAACGAGGACGGTCCGCCCGAGCCTCCGGTGGCGACCACGCGCCGGTCCTCTTCGCCAGACGCAGCCTTCGCGGCCACCGCCTGGGACTTGAGCGACGACGCGCTGGTGGAGAAGAAGGACAGCCGGATGCTGGAGCCGGAGGAGGGCTCGATGCCGAAGAAGCACACCAGCGGCACGCCCGAGGGCAGCACCTCCGGCGCGGCCGGGTAGCCCGCGAAGCCGGACACCGACGCCAGCTCCTTGCCCGCCCCCGGCTTGCCACTGGAGGAGAGCGCGCGGACCCACAGCCGGTAGCCGCTGCCGTCGCTCCGGGGCTGGTTGTAGAAGAGGTACAGGGTGCTGCCCACGCGGGTGAGCGCGGGCTGCGTGGCCCAGTCCCCGTCCTCCAGCACGCGCACCGCGGCGCCAAACGCGGTGCCGTTGAAGTGGCGGTAGTTGAGCCGCTCGGAGTTGTCCTTGTAGACGACGTGCAGGCCCCCCTTGCCGTCCGCCACCGCGCTCATCGCGGCCCCGTGGTAGATGCCGTCGGAGAAGGCGGTGCGCGTGGAGGACCAGGTGGACAGCGCCGCGCTGTCATCGCGGATCCGGTAGTGCGTGGTGTCGCGCCCGTCGTGGGAGCTCCACAGCAACATCATCCGGCTGCCCAGGCTGATGAGCCGCCCACCGCCGCGCTTCGGAATGTCCCGCGCGAGCACGGACTGTTCGCGGAAGGTGGAGCCTCCGTCGCTGCTCACCGCGAGGGCCATGCTGTTGCTGGCGTCCTTCTCCCGGAAGAAGGCCTGCACCCACAGCCGCCCCCTGGAGTCGCGCGCCAGCTCCGCGCGGTAGTACGCGGTGCTGGCGTGGGTAGAGTCGAAGACGCGCACCGACGACTCCGGGCTCCAGCGGTTCTTCGAGGCGCTGTAGCGCCACCACTGGAAGTACACGTCCCGGGTCGTGGATCCGCCGATGCCGGTGCTGTCCGGCGTCTCCACCGCGTAGACGAGCGCCACGTCCTGGCCCACCACGAGGAGGTCCGCGCGGTCATACACGGAGCCGTCCTGGATGACGCCCTCCAGCTTCCAGCTGTTGCCGCCGTTGTCGCTGCGGAACAGGCGCAGCCCGTGTCCGTCCAGCCCGCCCTGCTGCACGGCGGCGAGCAGCACGGAGCCCTCGCTGCGAGACACCCGGACGATGTGCCGGTGCACGGGCAACGTCAGCGCGTTGCCGCCCCGCACCGGAATGGCCGAAGGCGGCGTCGCGGCCGTCATGCCCGTCAGCAGCAATCCCGTGAGCACAGCCCAACCCATTTCCGTCCCCCTCCGTTGGATTCCTGGCGGAAAACTGGGGCGTGGGGTCGGTCCGGAGAAGGTGGAGGAACACGGGGCGTCGCCTGCCTGTCCGCACTGCGACGGAGGCCCGCGCGGCCCTGTTGCGCGCAAGGAGACGTCGTTTGGTGAACGACGCCCTCAGCCCCGCGCCGCGGCCCGGCCGCCAATCTGCGCGCCCGCGTCGGGGGGCAGGCGGCGGAAGAGCGGGCCGGCCAGCGACGACACGAGCCCGATGGCGAGGAAGGGCAGGAGGAAGCGGTCCGGCGTGAGGCGCACGTCCCCGCCGCCTCGGGCCACGTGCAGCATCAGGCCGCCGAAGCTGATGCCCACGCTCAGCGCCATCTGCTGCGTCACCACCGCCAGCGTGGACGCGCTGCTCACCGACTCCTTGGGGAGGTCCGCGTAGGCCACGGTGTTGGTGGCGGTGAACTGCAACGAGCGCATGAAGCCGCTGCAGATGAGCGTGCCGACGATGAGGGGGATGGGCGTGCCCATCCGGAAGAAGGCGGGCACGGCCGTCAGCGCGGCGGTGAGCAGGTTGGAGAAGATGAGCGTCTTGCGGAAACCCACGCGCCGGATGAGCAGGGGCGCCACGGGCTTGCACGCGAAGGCCCCCATCGACGTGCCGATGGTGACGAGCCCCGCCTCCAGCGGCCCCCACCCCAGGCCCACCTGGAAGAGCAGCGGCAGCAGGAAGGGCGTCGCGCCCAGGCCCATGCGCACCAGGGCGCCGCCCAGCATGCTGGCGCGGAAGGTGGGCACCTGGAGCAGGCGCAGGTTGAGCACCGGACGCGGCGTGCGCAGCGCGTGCCGCACATAGGCGGCCAACGCCCCCAGGGCCACCAGCGCGATGACCAGCTGCGCGGGCCACGGCACCAGGCCGATGCCCACCGTCTCCGCCGCGCCCATCAGCGTGGTGATGGCGA
Organism: Myxococcaceae bacterium; assembly: GCA_004173515.1. Taxonomy (GTDB): domain Bacteria; phylum Myxococcota; class Myxococcia; order Myxococcales; family Myxococcaceae; genus Corallococcus. The sequence continues at coordinate 4,417 of SECN01000080.1, forward strand.
GCACCGCCAGGGCGAAGCCCTTCTTGTCGAAGGGGCCCGGGTCGGGCTGGCGCAGCACGGGCACGAAGCGCGCCACGGCCCACATGCCCAGCAGGCCCACCGGCACGTTGATGAAGAAGATCCACGGCCAGTCCGCGACGCCCAGGATGAAGCCCGCGAGCGGAGGGCCCAGGAGCGGCCCCACCAGCGCGGGCATGGTGAACCAGCTCATCGCGGACACCAGCTTCTCGCGCGGCGCCGAGTTCACGATGATGAGCCGCCCCACGGGCGTCATCAGCGCGCCGCCCAGTCCCTGCAGCGTGCGGAAGAGCACGAGCTGCCCCAGCGAGCGGGAGAAGCCGCACAGCACGGAGGCCGTGAGGAACACGGCCATGGCCGCCATGAAGACGCGGCGCGGGCCGTAGCGGTCGGCGATCCACCCGCTCGCGGGCGCGAGCACCGCCAGGGCGAGGATGTACGACGTCAGCGCGAGCTTGAGATGGACCGGATCCGTGCCGAACGCCACCGACAGCGTGGGCAGCGCGGTGGACAGCGCCGTGGAGTCGAGGAACTCCATGAACAGCGCACTGGCCACCGCGATGGATGCCAGCCGGGAGCCTCGGGTGGAGACGGACACGGCCTTTTCTATGCGCATGGCGCGCCGTGCCTGTCACGCACGCCCGGCCGGTGGGCCCCTGAAATCAGAAGCGAGCGTACTCAGAGCCCTCAGTGCCGGCGCCATCCGCCCCGGTCTTCCTCCCGGTGGGCGGGCAGGCAGGCGGTGTCAGGGTCCGGACGGTTCGTTCCGGGCGGCCTCGGTGAGGAACCGGGCCTCCTCGCGCAGCTCATCCAACCGGACGCGGTGGCGCTGGAGCAGCGCCTCCACCTGCTCCACCCGCGTCGTGTCCCCCCGCGCCCGGGCCTCCTGCTTCTCCCCCTCCAGCCGCGTCACGTCCCGCCCCAGCAGCGACGTGATGTGCTCCGTCTTCTCCAGCCTCCAGCGCGCCGTCTGCGGCTGCTCCTCCTCGATGGAGTCGTTGGGCTGCGCGGGGGCATTGGCCATCTCCGGCTCCGGCGGCACGTCCCCGGGGCTCGGGGGCACCACCGTGGCGGAAGGTTGTTCGGGCTCGGGCGCTCGCGCTCGCGCTGGCGCCGTGCGCTTCGGCGCGGCCACCGTCGCGTCCACGGGCCTGGGGGCCTGCTGGAGCTCCGGCGGCAGGCCGGAGGGGGCACCCGTCTCCCGGGATGTCAGGAACGCGATGGCGAGCACCACCGCGCCCACCATGCCCGCGCCCCCCACCAGCATCACCCGCTCACGGCGTTGCATCGTCCTCACCCCTCAAAGGGCCCAGGGGCCCATCACAGCCGCAGGCGCCAGCCCTCCGCCCGCCGCTCCACCCGGAAGAAGTAGGGCTCGCGCCGCTCCTTCCCGCCCTGCGACACGCGCGCCCGCACGAGCACCGCGTCCGGGTCGCGACCGTCCACCTTCGCTTCGACGATGTCCACCAGGTGCAGGTCGTGCTCGCGCAGGTCCTTCACGGTGTCCTCGCACGAAGGCAGCTTCGGGTCGGCCACCAGCATCGGGCCCAGCACCGCGCAGTCGCCGGAGGGCAGGGCCTGGAAGAAGCGGCGCACCACCGCCTCCCCGGCCTCCGCCTTCGCGGACGTCGCGGACGAGCAGGCGGGCGCGGCGAGCCACAGCCCCACCGCCCCCACCAGGTATCGCGTCACGCGTCCCATCCGCCGTCAGTAGCAGTTGGGCGCGAACAGCTCGTCGTCCGTGGCGGACATGAACTGGTCGTCGCACCAGCCGCTCGCCAGCACGTGCCCGTTGCGCACGCAGCCGTCGTGGTTCGTCGCGTCCAGCGTGTACTGCGTGTCGCCGCCGCAGCCACCGCCGCAGCGGCCGAAGCAGTTGCCCATCACCTTGGGGCGCGACCAGTGGTCCGGCTCACCGCACACCCAGGTGCTGCCGTTCATGTAGTACTCGTCGCCGTTGCACGACGTGTGGTCACCCAACTGGGCGATCTGCTGGTTCTTCGCGTTGTCGAAGCCGCCCTTGTCGCAGTCGTGCTTCGCGTACGAGTACCAGTTGTACGCGCTGCCACAGCTGCCGGTGTTCTTGCCCCCGCACTTCGCGTAGCTGCACAGCATCGTGTAGCCGCGGCCCTGCTCGCCCATCACCGTGCGCTTCAGCGTGACGCTCGTGGGGTGCTGCGCCCACATGCCCACCGCGCGCCGCAGGTACATGGCCTCCGGCGTCGCCGCGTCGCCCGCGGGCAGGCCCTGGTTGAGCGCCTGGTAGAAGGCCGCCAGCACGTCGCGGTCCGCGTCCACCACCTGCGTGTCCTGCGCGTTCCGGTCCGCGAAGCCATCCAGCGTGGACACGCCCGAGGCGGGGTCCATCAAGCCGGTGAGCGTCAGGCCGTGCGTGCGCACCTCCAGCCGGTACACCCCGGGCTCCACCTCACGGGAGGAGAAGGAGACATCCTTGCCCCAGGTCCCCCGGGTCAGCCCCGCCTCCGAGCTGAGCGTCAGCCCTTCGGGGGATTCGGGAGCCGCGGACGGGACGTCCGCCCCCGCGCCACCACAGCCCCACAACAGCAACGCCGCGACCGCACCGAGTGCCTTGCGCATCTGTCTGTCAACCTCCGGCCAGGAGACCTGCTGGAACCACGAAGCAGCCGCTGGAGTACCGGGCAGCCGGGCGCCGCTCAAGGCGAGGTGCGTCACGGTGGGGAGGCAGGCTCCAAGACGGCTTCTGGAGGACGGCCCCGCCGTTCACGGCGGACGGGCGCGCAGGGGTGGGGATGTGGCATGACGTGCCGGCGTTTCGCGTCGTTCCTTTTGGAGGAAGTCCCTTTGAAAATCCCCGCGCTCACCGTCATGGCGGCGCTCGCCGCGACGGGTTGCTCCAACGGCAGCATCCAGAACAACCGCGAGGCCCAGGCCCGCATCGCGGCCAACGTGTCCAAGCCCCAGTTGGCGCCCTTCAAGGGCTCCGAGGCGATGGCGGGCACGCCGGACGCCTTCAAGGCCCTGTGCAAGTCGGACCTGGAGCGCGCCCAGGCGCAGGTGGTGGCGCTGAAGAAGCTGGACGCGAAGACGAACGGCCTGGCGGTGCTCAAGGCGTACGACGAGGCGCAGACGGCGCTCATCAACGCGGCCAACCGCACCAGCCTCACCCACGAAGTGCACCCAGACCCGGCCATGCGCGACGCGGCCCGCGAGTGCGAGCAGCAGGTGGACGCGGCCAACGTGGCGCTGTCCCAGGACCGCGGCGTCTATGACGCGCTGTCGCTGGTGGACCTGTCCAAGATGGACGCGCCCACGCACCACTGGATGAGCCGCTCGCTCTTGGAGTTCCGCCGCGCCGGCGTGGACCGCGACGAGCCCACGCGCCAGCAGGTGAAGGCGCTCAACGAGGAGATCCTCAAGCTGGGCCAGCAGTTCAGCCAGAACATCGCGGAGGACATCCGCAAGGTGGCCTTCACGCCCAAGGAGCTGGACGGGCTGCCGGAGGACTACAAGAAGCAGCACGCGCCGGGCGCGGACGGCAAGGTCGTCATCACCAGCAACTACCCGGACTACTTCCCGTTCATGACGTACGCGAAGAACGCCAAGGCGCGCGAGAAGCTGTGGCGCGCCTACCGGCAGCGCGCGTTTCCGAAAAACCAGGAGGTGCTCGCGAAGCTCATCGAGAAGCGCAACGCGCTGGCGACGCTGCTGGGGTACGCGAACTGGGCGGCGTACACCACCGAGACGCGGATGACGCGCACGCAGCAGGCGGCCGCGGACTTCATCGACCAGCTGGCGCAGTCCACGGAGGCCCGCGCGAAGAAGGAGATGGCGGACCTGCTGGCGCGCAAGAAGAAGGACGTGAAGGGCGCTGCCGTGGTGGAGCCCTGGGACCACGACTACTACGAGGACCGGGTGCGCGCGGAGCGCTTCGGCTTCGACTCGCAGACGGTGCGTCCCTACCTGGAGTACGCCCGGGTGAAGGACGGCGTGATGAGCATCACCTCCAGCCTGTGGGGCGTGACGTTCCAGCCGGTGAAGGACGTGAAGACGTGGCACACGGACGTGGAGGCCTACGACGTGCTGGAGGGCGGCAAGCCCCTGGGCCGCATCTTCCTGGACATGCACCCGCGCGACGACAAGTACAAGCACGCGGCGCAGTTCGACCTCATCACCGGTGAAGCCGACAAGCGGCTGCCGGAGGGCGTGCTGGTGTGCAACTTCCCGCGCCCCGGCGACCTGATGACGCACGACGAGGTGGAGACGTTCTTCCACGAGTTCGGCCACCTGATGCACACCGTCTTCTCCGGTCACCAGAAGTGGACGCCCATCTCCGGCATCTCCACCGAGCGCGACTTCGTGGAGACGCCGTCCATGCTGCTCCAGCAGTGGGCGCAGCAGCCGGAGGTGCTCAAGAGCTTCGCCAAGCACCATGAGACGAACGAGCCCATCCCCGCGGAGCTGGTGGAGAAGCTGCGCGCTTCGAAGGAGTTCGGTCAGGGCCTGTGGGCGCGCCGCCAGTTGTTCCTGTCCGCGGTCAGCCTCCAGTACTACTCGCGCGCGCCGGGCTTCGACACGTCGGCGGTGCTCTCCGAGCTGCAGAAGAAGCTCAGCCCCTTCCGCCACGAGTTCCGCGACGGCACGCACTTCGAGGTCGCCTTCGGGCACCTGGATGGGTACTCGGCCGCGTACTACACGTACCTGTGGTCGTACGTCATCGCGAAGGACCTGGAGTCGAAGTTCCAGGAGACGGGCTACCTGGACCGGGACCTGGCGATGAAGTACCGCCACACCGTGTTGGATCCCGGCGGCTCCAAGCCCGCCGCCGAGCAGGTGCAGGACTTCCTCGGCCGGCCCTACGCCTTCGATGCCTTCCGCGCCTACCTGGACGGCACCGCGAAGACGACGGGCACCGCGAAGGACTCGCAGTAACCGTCGGACCCTCGGGAAGCGGGCACGCACCGCCCGCTTCCCGGTTGCACCCGCCCGCCTGACCCGCCCCTCGGGGCTGGAGTCGGCACGGCGCCCACGCGACCCACGCGCCTCTCCCGGTCGCGGAACTTCTCTTCCTTTCGCGAACCGCGCCGTGCGCGCATCCCTGCCCTGGGGATGGAGTCCTCCGTCCACCCGTCACCATCGCGGGACTGGTGAGGCTTTTGCTTGAAGCGCGCTCGCCGTGGACTCGTGGGGAGGGGGGCGTGACGTGACAGCGTGGCGCAGGAGTCGGAATGGGTTGGGGTTGGGCCTCGCGGTGTTGCTGCTCGCGGGCTGCGACGCGTCCCTGCCCTGGGCGCGCGTGCTGCCGGGGCCGGAGGCGCCGAACCCGGGCAACGGCCCGGTGGATCCACTGGACACCCTGTGCCGGTCCGAGTCGCGCGATCCGGGCCGCGTCACCCTGCACCGCCTCAACCGCGCCGAGTACGACAACACCGTGCGCGACCTGCTGGGCGACACGAGCGCGCCCGCGCGGGACTTCCCGCCGGACGACCACGGCTTCGGCTTCGACAACAACGCGGACGTGCTCAGCATGTCCCCGCTGTTGATGGAGAAGTATTCGCACGCGGCGGAGCAGTTGGTGGAGACCGCGTGGGCGAACGGCACGCTGCGCACCTGTGAGCTGGACGCCGCCGCGCCGGAGGCATGCGCGCGCACCCTGCTGCGCACCTTCGCGCGGCGCGCGTGGCGCCGTCCGGTTTCCGAGCAGGAGGTGGCATCCCTCGTCGGCTTCGTCGCGCTGGCCCGGCAGCACGGCGATGCGCCGGAGGTGGGCGTGAAGCTGGCCCTGCGCTCGGTGCTGGTGTCGCCGCACTTCCTCTTCCGCGTGGAGCTGGACCCCGTGTCCGCGTCCAAGGCGCCACACCCCATCAGCGACCTGGAGCTGGCGAGCCGCCTGTCGTACTTCCTCTGGAGCAGCATGCCGGACGAAGCCCTGTTGGCGGCCGCAGAGGGGGGCCGCCTGCGCGACCCCGCGGTGCTGGAGGCGCAGGTGCGGCGCATGCTGGCGGACCCCAAGGCCCGGGCGCTGGTGGACAACTTCGCCGGCCAGTGGCTCTACACGCGCGCGCTCGACTTCTCCCAGCCGGAGGCGCGCTACGGCTTCGATGAACCGCTGCGCCAGGCGATGCGCGAGGAGACGAAGCTGCTCTTCCAGGAGTTCATCATCGGCGACCACCGGCTCAAGGACCTGCTGGACGCGCCCTTCACCTACGTGAACGACCGGCTGGCGACGCACTACGGCCTGCCCCCCGTGGGCACCGACGCGATGACGCGCGTCAGCCTGGAGGGCCACCCGGAGCGTGCGGGCCTCTTCGGCAAGGGCGCGCTGCTCACCGTCACCGCCAACGCGGACCGCACCTCGCCGGTGAAGCGCGGCGTCTGGGTGCTGGAGCAACTGCTGTGCAAGGGACCGCCGCCACCGCCGCCCAACGCGGGCGGACTGGCGCCGGCGGTGGACCCCACGCTCAACATCAAGGAGCGCATGCGGCAGCACCGCGCGGACCCCACGTGCGCGGGCTGTCACACGCTGATGGATCCGCTGGGCTTCGGCCTGGAGAACTTCGACCCGGTGGGCCGCTGGCGCGTGAAGGAAGAAGGCGGCGCGGCGGTGGACTCCAGCGGCGAGCTGCCCGGAGGCAAGGTGTTCAACGGCGTGGTGGAGATGCGCGCCGTGGTGAAGCAGGACCCGGACCTGTCCGCGTGCATGACGCGCCACCTGCTGTCCTATGCGCTCGGCCGGGGCGCGGAGTCGGCGGACCGCTGCAACGTGCACGACATCTCCCAGCAGGCCGAGTCCCAGGGCGGCCGGCTCACCGACTACATCCTCGCCATCGTCCGCAGCGACGCGTTCCAGCAACGGGGTGGCGAAGCGGAAGGACCCACGCCATGAGCCGCCAGCCCCTCGTCTCCCGTCGGACCCTGTTGCGCGGCATGGGCGCGCTGATGGCCCTGCCGCTGTTGGAAGGCATGCGCCCCGGCGTGGCCCGGGGTGCGCCCGCGCCGGCACCGCGCCGCTTCGCGGTCTTCTACACGCCCTGCGGCATCCACATGCCCAAGTGGACGCCCACCGGCGTGGGCCCCACCTGGTCCCTGACGCCCACGCTCGCGTCCCTGGCGCCCGTGAAGGACGACGTGCTGGTGCTGAGCGGCCTGGACAACCTGCCCGGCAAACCGGACGGCGACGGCCACCACGCCGCCGCGACGTCCGCGTTCCTGAGCTGCGTGAAGGCCCTCAAGACGCAGGGGGCGAACATCCGCACCGGCATCTCCATGGATCAGGTGATGGCGAACGCGCTGGGCAAGGCCACGCGCTTCCCGTCGCTGGAGCTGGGCATCGACCAGGGCAAGGGCATTGGCAACTGCGACTCCGGCTACGCGTGCCCGTACGCGAACAACATCGCGTGGGCAGGACCATCCACGCCGGTGCCCAAGGAGACGACCCCCCGCGCCGCCTTCGAGCGGCTGTTCGCGGACTTCGACCCCGACGCCACCCAGGCGGAGCTGGCGAAGCGGCGTGCGTATGGCCTGAGCATCATCGACGCCGTGCGCGGCGACGCGAAGGCACTGGAGGGCCGGCTGGGCACCACCGACAGACGCAAGCTGGACGAGTACTTCACCGGCGTGCGCGAGCTGGAGCTGCGCGTCAACGCGATGGAGGGCGCGGGCCCCGCGTGTGGCGCGGTCGCCGCACCCGTGGACACGATGGACGTGCGCGAGAAGACGAAGGCGATGATGGACCTCATCGTGCTCGCGTTCCAATGCGACCTCACCCGCACGTGCACCTTCATGCTGGGCAACGCGCGCAGCGAACGCGTGTATTCGTTCCTGGGCCTGTCCGGTGAACACCACGCGTACTCGCACCACCAGAAGGCCCAGGCCAACTACGACGCGCTGGCGAAGATCGACAAGTGGGAGGTGGAGCAGTACGCGTATCTCCTCCAGCGCATGAAGGGCGTGCAGGAGGGGGAGTCAACCCTGCTGGACAACAGCGCGGTGTACTTCTCCAGCGAGGTCGCCGACGGCAACATGCACGAGCACAAGAACCTGCCCATCCTCCTCGCGGGGCGCGCGGGCGGGGCGCTCTCCCCGGGACGACACGTGCAGTACGGCGACGTGCCGCTGGCGAACCTCTACATCTCCCTGCTGAACATGTTCGGCGTGCCCGTGAGCACCTTCGGGGATGGCACGGGGCCGCTGACGGGACTGGCCGGATAGCGGAAGACGAGCAGGCACCCGCTCGGGCACCCCGGGGGCCGCCTGCTCCGTTCACTTCTCCAGCGCGGCGGGGCGCGGCGCGGGATGATGGCGCCCATGCCTCTTCCAGTGCTCCGCCGTGGGCTCGCCGTGGTGTTGCTGGCCCCGCTGCTCGGCTGTGTCTCCACCGCGACGCCCACGCGCCCCGCGCCTGCCTCCGCGAAGAAGGGCGCGACCACCGCCGCCGCGCGCAAGATGCCCGCGGCCACGCCGACCCCGACGCCGTCGGATGGCACCCGCAAGCCCGTGCCGTCCGCCGCCGACTTGAAGCGAGACATGGTGACCGCGCACAACCAGGCGCGGGCCCAGGCCTCGCGCCCCACGCCGAAGCCCGCGCTTCCCGCGCTCACGTGGTCCGACGAGGCCATGCGCAAGGCGGAGTCCTACGCGAAGGAGTGCCGCTTCGAGCACAACCCGGACCGGGGCACCTTCGGGGAGAACCTGGCCGCCGCGACGCCCGACACCTGGACCACCGCGCAGGTGGTGAAGAGCTGGGCGGATGAATCCGCCGACTACGATTACGCGAAGGGCACCTGCAAGCCGGGCAAGATGTGCGGGCACTACACGCAGGTGGTGTGGCGCACCACGAAGGCGGTGGGCTGCGCGACACGGCTGTGCACGAAGAACTCGCCCTTCGGCGCAAGCGTGGGCACGTGGCAGCTCTGGGTGTGCAACTACGCGCCGCCGGGCAACTGGGTGGGCGAGAAGCCCTACTGAGCCGCGAGTGTGATGACCTCGATGCCGTCCTTCGTGCCCACCGCGAAGCGGCGGTTCGCGGGGTCCATCGCGAACGGCGGAGGCGCGGGCAGGTGGTGGCGGATGCTGCCCAGCGGCACGCCCGTGTCCAGGTCCTCCCAGCGCCGCACGACGCGGCCGGTGGCGCGCTCCACCAGCTTTGGATGCACGTGGAAGTCCATCACGTGCGCCGCGTCCACCACCATCACCGGGCCGGCGGGCTCCTCCAGGGGCACCTCCGACAGCACCTTGCGCTCCGCGAACGAGTACGTGCCCAGGTGGAAGGTGTCGCTGTCGCGGGTCTCATGCACGCGGACGTAGACGAGCGTGTCGCGCGCACCGAAGGCCGCGGACATGAAGAACAGGCCCCCTTCCTCCGTATCGCTCAGCAGGTTGCCCTTCTCCAGCGACGTGGGGTCCTCCAGCGCGCGGGACACGTCGAACACCGACACCGCGTCCACCGGGTGCCAGATCCACCCGGCGCTCGAGAGGTAGCGACCGTCCGGGCTGAACTGGAGCCGCGAGTGGAAGAAGTCCACCGCGTCATTCGTGCGCTTCGTGAGGCGCTCGCCCGTCGCCACGTCCTCCAGCTCCAGCACGCAGTAGGAGTCGGGACAGTGGGCCAGGAGCGTGCGGCCACTGGGCAGCGTGTGCAGGGCGACGGGGTAGTCGAACACGTGCGCTTGATAGAAGTCGCGCTGGAGCTGACGCATCACGCGGGTGCCCTCCAGCAGCAACCCCGTCGTGCCCAGCGATTCGTACAACACGCTGTAGCGACCGTCCGGGGACACCACCGCTTTGTCGAAGCGGTAGGCGAAGTTCACGTGCGGGTCGAAGCAGGTGCCGTCCAGGTGGTAGCGAACGCCGCCCCCCACCGGATCCACGAGCGCTTCGCCGCTCCAGCAGAGGGAGGTCACGGCACAGCGCGTCTTCAGGGTCTGTCTCTGGAAATCCATGGCGCCGTGACGGACGGCGCCAGAGGGCCCTGACATCCAGGCCCGGACTGCTCAGGCGGGGATCATCGTCAGGAGCTGCTGCGCCTGCGCGCGCAGTTCCTTGTCGTCGCCCTTGAGGACCTTCTGGATGTGATACCGGGCCCGCGCGGGGTCGCTCAGGCGCAGCGCCAACGCCAGGTTGAAGTGCGTGGGCGGATCCATCGGGTGCGCTTCCAGCACCGGGGACAGGACGCGCACGGCGAGCGCCGGTCCTTCCTGGGGCACATGCTCCAGGTAGTGCACCGCCAGGTCGTTGGGGGCGCCCGTCTCCGTGGGCGCGAGCGCCACGGCCTCCTCCAACAGCGTGCGCACCCGGCCGTGCTGACCCGCGACCTCCACCGCCCGAGCGAGCTGCCGACGCGCTTCCACCGCGCCAGGGTCCAGGCGGATGACTTCCTCGAAGAGCGTCACCGCCTCCGCCAGCCGGCCGGCCAGCAGCGAGGCCATGGCGTGCAGCCCGAGGAAGTTGGGGTTCTCCGGCGCCAGTTCGCGCAGCCGCACCGCGGCGGCCAGGGCGTTCTGCGTCAGGCCCCCGAGCAGCGACAGGTTGAAGACCTCTTCCCAGAGGAACACGTCGTCCGGCGCCAGCGTCAGCGCGTCGCGCAGCTCCTGCAGGGCCAGGCCCAGGTCCCCCGTCTCCAGATACGCCCGCGAGCGATCCCACTGCGCGCGGTAGGACTCCTTCACCATCGTCACCCTCCGCCGGGGCACGCCTCCGCCGGAGGACTCCCGGATGGGACGCTCAGCCCCGGAACACCTTGTGGAACAGCCGCATGAACATGCCCGACTTGGGCGCGGTCTCCGGGCGGCCGGACTGCTGCTGCTGCGCCTCCGCCTGGAGGTCCAGCTTCATCTTCAGCTTCTTGAGGTCGGGATCGATGGAAAAGGTGCTGAACTCATCGTTCCCGTCCAGGGCTGTCTGGACCTTGCGCGCGCGGGAATCATTCTGGCTCATGTCGCGTCTCCTGACCGAACATCGCACCCTAGCACAGCGGGCCATCCCACCCCACCCCGGCGGCCCTGCCCTGTCCGCTTGCCCGCACACCCACCCGCACGCGGATAATCCAGCCCATGCGCCGCCTCCCTTTCCTCCACTCGCTCTCCGCCGTCGGTCTGCTCACACCCTTCCTCCTGCTCGCCTGCATTCCCACCGGGGAGACGACGGATGATCCCACCTCGGACGCGGGCCTCGGCGGCGACGCGGGGACGTCGGATGACGCGGGCACCGCTTCCGACGGCGGGGGGCCCGTGGGGCCCACGCAGTTCGCCACGGACATGCTGGAAGCGCACAACGCGGCCCGGGCCGCCGCGCAGCCGACGCCGTCTCCCGCGCTAGGGCAGCTCGTCTGGGACGCCACCGTGGAGGAGACCGCGCGCAAGTGGGCGGACAACTGCAAGTTCGAACACAACCAGGGCCGGGGCAACGCCGGAGAGAACCTCGCCGCCTCCTCGCCCAACAACCTCACCACACAGGGCGTGGTGAAGGGCTGGGACGACGAGAAGAGCGCCTACGACTACGCGAAGAACGCCTGCGCGTCGGGGAAGGTGTGCGGCCACTACACGCAGGTGGTGTGGCGCAACACCACCCGGCTGGGGTGCGCCTACAAGCGCTGCACGACCAATTCGCCCTTCGGCGCGAACTTCCCCACGTGGGACCTCTGGGTGTGCAACTACGCGCCGCCGGGCAACTACGTCGGCCAGCGTCCGTACTGACACGCCGGCCGGACCTCGCGCGCTTCAGCGCTTGAGGGTTCGCGCGAGGAACGCGGACGTCTCCGCCCAGGCCGCCGCGGCGGAGCGTTCGTCGTACTTCCCACCGGACGGGTTGGCGAAGGCGTGGTCCGCGTCGTACTCCAGGATGCGGCTCCTCACGCCCGCCTCGTCCAGGGCCTTCTCGAAGGCGCGCACGGTCTCCGGCGGGATGGACTTGTCCTTCGTCCCGAAGATGCCCAGCACCTGCGCCTTGATGCTGGAGAGCTGCTGCGCGTCCGTCACCGGGTGGCCGTAGTAGAGGACCGCCGCGCTCAGCTCCGGCACGGCCATGGCGGTGCGCAGCGACCAGCCTCCGCCGAAGCACCAGCCGATGCTGCCGGTGCGCGGGGCCTGGATGCGCGGGTCGCTCTTCAGGAACGCGTGCGCGGCCAGCAGCGTCTTCGTCGCCTGCTCGGAGTCCACCGACTTCACCAGCGCGAGCGCCTCGTCCGGGTTCGCGGCCACCTTGCCGTTGTACAGGTCCACCGCGAGCGCCGCGTAGCCCTCCGCGGCCAGGCGGTCCGTCCAGTGCTGCACGTGCTCGTTGAGGCCCCACCACTCGTGGATGACGATGATGCCGGGCAGCGGGCCCGTCGCGTTCGCCGGCAGGCTCAGGTAGCCCTTGGCGCCGCCGGGCAGCTCCACCTCCATGCCCTTACGCGCGGGCGCGGCGTCCGTGCGCAGGGTGTGCATGGCCTTGAACTCCTCCTCGGAGACGGCGCCCGTGGCGGACGGCGTGCGGTCCACCTCCGCCGGCTTGCCCGTCGCGCAGGCGCCCAGCATCAGCGCCGCCGCCACCACCCACGTGAGCCTCTTCATGTCCGGCCTCATCGTCGTCGCGTCCTTTCAAGGCCCGGCGGTTCTCGCCTGGGGCCCGTTGCGTGCTCGGGGCCGGGCGTAACGCGGCGGGGACGGAGGCGCCAGTGCGTCGAGCGACACCGTGTCCGTCCTGGAACGCGAAGAGGGCCGGCGCGAGGGAGTGTCCCTCACGTCCGGCCCTCGTCTCATCGCCCTGTCACGCAGGAGCGATGGGGGATGCGGTGATTACTTCGTCGGCGCGGGAGGCGGCTTCGGCGCGGGGGCCTTGCCACCGGCGGGGGGCGGGCCGCCCATGCCGTGCGCTCCAGGCATGCCGGGCATGCCGGGCATGCCACCGGGAGGCGCCTCGGGGGGCTTCACGATCTCGATGAGCTCCACGTCGAACACGAGGGCGGCACCGCCGGGGATGTTCGGGGGCGCGCCGCGGTCGCCGTAGGCGATGTCGGACGGGCAGGTGAGCTGCGCCTTGCCGCCGACCTTCATCTTCTGGAGGCCCTCGGTCCAGCACTTGATGACGCCCTGGAGCGGGAACTGGGTGGGCTCACCGCGCTTGAAGGAGCTGTCGAACTCCTTGCCGTCCGCGAGGGTGCCCTTGTAGTGCACCTTCACGATGTCGGAGGCGACGGGCTGGGCGCCGGTGCCCGCCTGGGTCTCCTTGTAGACGAGACCGGACTCGGTCTTCTGCGCGCCGGGCTCCTTGGCCTTCTCCTCCAGGAACTTGACCGACTTCTCCTTCTCCTTCGTGGCCTTGCGGGTCGAACGCTCCTTGGCGAGCTCCTGGAGCTTGGGACCGTAGGTGTCCAGGTCCACGTCCGTCTTCTCACCGGACACCTGGGCGCCGAGGCCGGCCTTCACGAACTCCAGCTCCTGCGGAGACATGTCGAACACGCTGATGCTGCGGCCGATGGACAGGCCCAGCGCGTAGAACGTCTTCTGCTCCTCGGTCTGGGGAGCGCCGGCGGTGGCCGCCGTGGTGGTGCCCGTCGCGCCGGGCTTCTCGCCCGCGCCGCCCTGACCCTGGCAGGCCGTCAGGCTCAGCAGGGTCGCAATCAGCATCGTCTTCTTCATGATGTCGTCGCCTTTCCTTTGGCTCAGCGGCAGCCGACCGCCCGCTGCATGCCCGGGGCGCGGTCTACTACAGAAAATGCCCGCCATCCTCTTGGGAACCGTGCTTTCCCCGGATGGGTGCCCCGGCAGGTAGGACAACCGGCCGCCCGGCCTACAACCGGCGGGGCGGACGGGGATTCCCAGGCGGGAGCCCGTCCCAGGCCCAGGGGAGCCCACCCCCTACGGATTGCGTCCGAAGGCGGCCTGGGACACCAGCAGCAGGACGACGGCGCCCAGGATGGCGCCCAGGAAGCCGGTGGGCTCCGGGTCGTGCCAGTCCGTGCCGCGCCAGACGGACGTGAGGAAGCCGCCGACGAACGCGCCCGCCACGCCCAGCAGCGTGGTGCCGATACAGCCCAGGCGTTGGTTTCCCGGCAGCACGGCCCGGGCGATGAGGCCCGCGAAGAAGCCGAAGATGATCCAGCCCAACAACCCCATGGCACCCCTCCCCGCGTCCAGGCGCGTGTGCCCCGCAATCTGACGCAGCGCACGCGGAGGCGGAAGTCCGACGTCGTGTCGCATACGCTGACGCGCACACCCCATGAGCCTCCTGCGACGCGCCACCCGGGACGACAACGCCGCGCTGCTGGAGTTGTTCGGCGACGTGCCCATGACGGGCGACCTGGTGCTCAGCACCCAGCGCGACCCGGACTACTTCGCCCTCTTCGCCATGCAGCGCGGCGAGGCCGAAATCTGGGCCCACGGTGAGTCCTCCCGGCTGGACGGCATGGGCGCCATCCACGTGCGCGACGGGTGGCTGGAGGGCAGGCCGTGCCGCGTGGGCTACCTGGGCGACCTGCGCACCCGCTTCTCCGCGCGCCGGGCCCGGGGACTCGCGCGCTTCTACGGGCCCGTGCTGGAGGAGACCGCCCGCCGCCAGGGCGTGGACGTCTTCCTCACCGCCGTCATGGCCTCCAACGCCGCCGCGCTCCAGGCGCTCGTGCGCCGCGCCGCCACGCGCGAGGCCCAGCCGCACTACCACCTGCTGCGCGCCTTCTCCGCCATCTCCATCCAGTTCGTCCTCGGCCGCCGCCCGCGCCCCAGCCGCTTCACCGTGCGCCGCGCCACCGCCGCGGACGTGCCCGCCATGGCCGCGCTGCTGGACGCCGACCACCGCGCGCGTCCCTTCGGCTACCGCTACGACACCGGAGAACTGGAGCACCGCTTCGCCCACTGGCCGGGCCTGCGCGTGGAGGATTCGTTCCTCGCGTTCGACGCGTCCGGGCGACTCGTCGGCTGCACCTCCGCGTGGAACCCCGACGCGGTGAAGCGCTACCGGGTGATGGCCTACCGGGGCGGCATGAAGTGGGTGCGCCGGGGCTTCAACGCGCTGGCCACCGTCACGGGGGCCCCGCGCCTGCCGCCTCCCGGTGGAGACTTCCGCTACTTCTACCTGTGCAACACCTGCGTCCCCGGTGAGGATCCCGCTGTCTTCCGCGCACTGCTCGACGCGGTGTACGCCGCGTTCCACGGCCAGGGCTTCCACTTCTTCACCGTGCAGCAGGACTCCGAGGACGCGCTGGCGCCCGCGCTGAAGGGCTTCCTCCAGCGTCGGCTGGACTTCCACCTGTACGCCGTCACGCCCGCCTCGCGTCCCCCGACGACCTTCGCCCGGGGACGCACCGGCTTTGAAATCTGTCTGCCCTGAAAGCTAGACGACGCGCGTCTTCCAGCGCCCGCGCCGGAACAGCACGATGCCCGACACGGACATCGCCGCGAACGCCACCGGCACCGCGATGTACGCACCCACCGCGCCCAGGCCCACCGGATTCGCCAGCACCCAGGCCAGCGGCAGCTCCAGCGCCCAGAGGCAGCACAGGTCGATGAGCGTGGGCGTCGTCGTGTCCCCCGCGCCGTTGAACGCGGAGGTGAGCACCATGCCGTACGCGCAGGAGACGAAGCTCAGGGAGAAGATGCGCAGCGCCGTGGC
>SECN01000496.1 GCA_004173515.1 Myxococcaceae bacterium
TGTCCATGGCGCGCACCTTGCCGTCCTCCAGCACCTTGCCGTTGCCGACGGCGACGACCTTGCCCTCGAGGGGCTTCTCCTTGGCCGTGTCGGGGATGAAGAGACCGCCCTTGGTCTTGGTCTCCTCGGCGACGCGCTTGATGATGAGCCGATCCTGCAGGGGACGAATCTTCATGGCTTGCTCCTGTGAACCACGGCCTGGCGGACCGGATTGCGGTCCGGGCCGGGATGCCGTTGGGGGTTGAAAAAGGGCCTGTTGGCCGGTGGCGTTGGCACTCGCACCTCGTGAGTGCTAACGCCAGGTCGCGGCGGATAATAACCAGGGACTTCACCTCGTCAAGCGACGTCGGTCCTTGGGTCCGTGTGCGGCTAAACACCCGTCCTGCCTGCGCTTTTCCAGGAAGATTCCTCACCCGCCACGCCTGCCCGGCAGGTCGGTGTGAGTGTCGCCGCGTTGGCACTCTCCCGGCACGAGTGCCAGCGTAAGTGCTTGATAAGACTTGGGGACGTTTTGCCGACGCCCTGCGACATGACTACGCTTGCTTGCGGAACCCGCTGGAAGCCGTGGGTGACTTCCAGCAAACCGCCAGGAGGTGTGGTCGATGAGCGGACTGGTGACGTCCTCTTCCTCGCTGAAGGAGTTCTTCCGGGAGCTGCTGCTGGAAGTGACGACCCGGCAGCGGGTGGCGCTGAACGAGTCCACCGAGTTCTACCTGGTCAACCTGCTGGCGGACTTCGCGGCGTCCGACAAGCTCTTCAGCCGGGACGCCGAAGGCCGGCGGGAGCATGAGCCCCTGGCGGAGCTGTACCACCGGGCGCTGCAGCAGGAGCGCGACGAGCGCATCCGCACGCTGCGGCGGCTGGGCGACGTGTCGCTCTACAAGGTCGGCTTCTTCTCCGGCGCGCTGCAGCAGGGGATGGTGGGCCCGGACTACTACATCCAGATGGGCGGCGCGGCGTACGGCCAGGTCGCGGAGCTGGTGCCCGCGGGCGGCTTCACCGGGGTGTACCGGGAGCTGTGCGACAAGTTCCGTTCGCTGGCGGAGGTGCTGGAGGAGATCAGCGCCCGGGGGCTGGTGAGCGCGGGGCCCGCCGGGGCGCTGCGCGTCTACGAGTCCTGGGTGCGCACCGGCAGCGACAAACTGGAGCGCGTGCTGGTGGACGCCGGATGGGTGCCGCGCAAGGGGCCGCTTGCGAACTGACCCCGCGGATTCACCGCTGGTGGTGGGACGGCTCCAGGCCCACCTGGAGGCCATCTACGGCTTCCGGAGCCAGGCGCGAGCGGAGGCCTTCGTGGTGGACCTGGAGACCGCCGCGCTGCTGGGCGGCACCGGCCGCGCGCCGGAGGAGCTGCTGGTGCTGGAGGCCCGGGGCGGCCTGGAGCTGGCGCTCTACCTGGCCCCGGCGCTGCTGGCCCGCCTGGAGCGCTACGACGCAAGCCCCCTGGCCTCCGTGCTGGATGGCGACCTGGACGGCTACTGCCAGGTGACCGAAGGGGTCAGCCACTTCCTCTACGTCGTGCACACCGCGCACCACGAGCGCAGGGTGTCGCTGCTGGAGCTGGAGGCCCAGGCGGAGGTGGACAAGTTCGTGGTGTGCCTGCTGCACCGCTGGGGCGAGGGCGTCGTTGCGTGGGCCCGGGAGCTGCTGTCGCGCCTCTTCGACCACGTGGCGTACCAGCCCCGGCTGTCGGTGGAGGAGCGCTGGCGCTACGAGGAGGCGAACCGGGTGTCGCGCCGGTTCTGCGCGCGGCTGATGGGGCACATCGTGGCCCGGCGGTTGGACCGGCTGCTCGGCGACCTGCGTTATGCGTACCGGCTGGGGGCGGAGGCCAAGCTGCGCCACTTCGCGCACGGCGGTTGATGGCCCGGCCGGCGTCCGCTTCGGGTAGGGTGGAGGCCATGCCGCGCGAGGCATCCTCAGGAGGCATCGTCATCCGGGCCAGCAGCGCCGGCACCTGGGAGGTGGTGGTCATCCGTCCGCACGGCCGCCACCTGTGGGCGCTGCCCAAGGGGCACGTGGACCCGGGCGAGACGCCGGAGCAGACCGCCCACCGCGAGGTCCGGGAGGAGACGGGCCTGTCCGTGGCGCTGCTCGCGCCGCTGGGGGAGATCCGCTACGTCTACCAGTTCCGGGGGCAGCGCATCTTCAAGCGCGTCCACTTCTTCCTCTTCCGCTACGAGGCGGGGGAGCTGGGGCCGCTGCCGGGGCCGCGCGTGGAGGTGGACGAGGTGCGCTGGCTGCCCCTGGAGGGGCTGATTCCCGCGCTGGGCTACAAGGGAGAGAAGGCCGTCGCCGGCCGGGCGCTGCGGTGGATGCGCGCCCAGGGCCTGGCGTCCGCGCCCTCCGCCCCGCCCGCGTCCCCTCCCGTCATGGAGGAGGGAAGCGGGCTGAAGAAGGAAGGCTAGCCGCCTACTTCTTGGCTTCCTCGGCGGTGTACTTGCCGGAGAGCGCCTCGCGCACGTCGCGGTCGAACTTCACGCGCTGGGTGGCGACCTCGCGCAGCGCGAGCACGGGCGGCTTGTTCTTGGAGGTCTCCAGGATGGGCCGGGCGCCGGCCATCAGCTGGCGTGCGCGCTTGGCGCCCAGCAGCACCAGCGCGAACCGGTTGTCCACGTAGGGGAGGCAGTCTTCAACGGTAACGCGGGCCATGGGACATCCTTCTTGGCTTGGGAGCCGGTGGAAGCCTCTGAACCTAAAGAGCACCCCCGGGCGAGTCAAGGAAGGATGGAGCGCCCGCCCCATGCCCGCCAGCCGACGCTCCAGGGCCTCTCCTGTTCGCTGCCTCACGTCCGGTTCTCAGTTTCCGGAATTTGAGACGAAGCGACACAACAGATCGCCGGGGGTGCGTTTTCCGAAGGAGGAATGGGACGCCAGGGTGGGTCCCCGTCACCCCGCAGCCCGGGATTCCCGGGGGCGGTTCGCGAGAGGAGAACCCTCATGAGCGCGGTGGAATCCTGCGGCGCCGGCCAGCCCCGGTGCGTGTCGGGTGGGAGGGGGGAAGCATGGGAGGGGACGCCGTGAGCGGGTCGGTGCTGGTGACAGGGCCCACGGGCAACGTGGGCCGGGCGGTGGTGCGGGCCCTGCTGGCCGAAGGGGTGCCGGTGCGCGCGGCGGTGAAGTCGCCGGAGCACACGGTGGCGCTCCTCAAGGAGATGGACGGGGACGTGACGCCGGTGCCGCTGGACTTCCTGCGCCCGGAGACGTTCCTGCCCGCGCTGGAGGGTGTGCGCGGCGTGTTCCTGATGCGGCCTCCGGCCCTGGCCAACGCGGAGGGCACGCTCAACGCCTTCGTGGACGCGGCCGTCGCGCAGGGCGTGAAGCAGGTGGTGTTCCTGTCCATGGCGGGCGCGGAGCGCAGCGCCTGGGCGCCCCACCACGCGGTGGAGGAGCACCTGAAGGGCTCGGCGCTGGGGTGGACGCTGCTGCGTCCGGCCTTCTTCGCGCAGAACCTGGGGGATGCGTACCGCGAGGACATCCGCCAGGACGGCCGGCTCTACATGCCCGCGGGCCTGGGCAAGGTGGCCTTCGTGGACGTGCGCGACGTGGGCGAGGTGGCGGCGCGCGCGCTGCTGGACACGTCCCTGCGCCACCGAGCGTTCACGCTCACCGGCCTGGAGGCGGTGACCTTCGAGGAGGTGGCCTCCGTGCTGTCGGAGGTGCTGGGCCGGCCCATCCGCTACGTGCCCGCGTCGGTACCGGGCTACGTGCGCCACCTGCACCAGCGGCGGCTGTCCTGGGGACAGTTGGGCATGCAGACGCTGATGCACGTGGGGCTGCGCTTCGGCAAGGCGGAGCAGGTGGACCCCACGCTCACCAACCTGCTCGGGCGCCCCACGCGCACGGTGCGCCAGTACATCGAGGACCACGCGCCGCTGTGGCGCTGAAGCCGCGCGTCAGGTGTACCAGAGCGCCCAGAGGATGAGGACGCCCTGGAGCGGCAGCCGCAGCCAGAGCAGCGGCCTGGGAATCTTGCGGAACTTCTCCGGGTGCTGGGCCATGTGCACGTTCGCGGGGAACACCGCCACGAACAGCGCGACGAGTCCCCAGGCGGCAAGCCGCGTCGTCTGGGGCACCACCAGCAGCACCCCGAGCAGCACCTCCGCCACGCCGCTCAGCAGCACCAGCTCCCGGGGGTACGGGAGGGAGGGCGGCATGATGCTCATGAACATGCGCGGCTTGCGGAAGTGGGTGATTCCCGCGACGACCATGAACAGCGCGAGCACGAACTG
Organism: Myxococcaceae bacterium; assembly: GCA_004173515.1. Lineage (GTDB taxonomy): Bacteria > Myxococcota > Myxococcia > Myxococcales > Myxococcaceae > Corallococcus. The sequence goes on from SECN01000496.1 coordinate 4,233, forward strand.
GAGGATGGGCTTCACGGACATGGCGGGTGGGGCTCCTTGCGGCGGCATCGAAGCGCGGCGCGGAGCCCCCGTCCATGGCTACTTCGCGCCGAAGGCCTCCCCGACGATGTCGCGCGCCTCCTGGACGATGGTGTCCAGGTGCGCCTGGTCGCGGAAGCTCTCCGCGTAGATTTTGTAGACGTCCTCGGTGCCGGAGGGGCGCGCGGCGAACCAGCCGTTCTCCGTCGTCACCTTGAGGCCGCCCAGCTCCGCGTTGTTGCCCGGGGCGCGCGTGAGGCGCTGCGTGATGGGCTCGCCCGCGAGCGACGTGGCCTTCACCGCTTCCGGGGACAGCTTCTTGAGCACGGCCTTCTGCGCGGACGTGGCCGGCGCATCGATGCGCGTGTACAGCGGCGCGCCGAACTTCTTCGCCAGGTCCTGGTAGTGCTCGCCGGGGTCCTTGCCGGTGTTCGCCAGTATCTCCGCCGCGAGCAGGTCCAGGATGATGCCGTCCTTGTCGGTGGTCCACACGGAGCCGTCGTGGCGCAGGAAGGACGCGCCCGCGCTCTCCTCGCCACCGAAGCCCAGCGAACCGTCCAGCAGGCCGTCCACGAACCACTTGA
>SECN01000081.1 GCA_004173515.1 Myxococcaceae bacterium
ACGTTGCGGGAGAGACTAGTCCGGGGGCGGCCCGGGGCTCACCACCTTTCGAGGACCCAACCCGAAGTGGTGTGCGCGGGTCGCTTGGATCCGTCGAAAGGAATCGTCATGGCCGATGCAAAGTTCGATCGCAGCAAACCCCACGTGAACCTCGGACTCCTGGGACATGTGGATCACGGCAAGACCACGCTGGCGGCGGCCATCTCGAAGGTGCTCTCGAAGCCCGGTGACCCGGAGGCCATGACCTTCGACCAGATTGACAATGCGCCGGAGGAGAGGGAGCGCGGCATCGCCCTCTCCATGTCACACGTGGAGTTCGAGACGGCGAATCGTCACTACAAGCTCGTCGACTGCCCGGGACACGGAGACCATGTGAGGAGCATGATCACCGGCGCGGCGCCAATGGACGGCGCCATCCTGGTGGTCTCCGCCGCGGACGGCCCGATGCCGCAGACGCGCGAGCACATCCTCCTGGCGCGCCAGATTGGCGTCACCTCCCTCGTTGTCTTCCTGAACAAGGTGGACCAGGTGGACGACCTCGAACTGCGCGAACTCGTGGAGCTGGAGGTTCGGGAACTCTTGAGTACGTACGAGTTCCCTGGCGACGACACGCCCATCGTCCTCGGCTCGGCGCTCAAGACGCTCGAGGGTGACACCAGTGATGTTGGCGAGCAGGCCATCCAGAAGTTGATGCAGGAAGTGGACAGTTTCATCCCGACGCCAGCGCCCGTGACGGATCAGCCCTTCCTGATGCCGAACGAAGACGTGTTCACCATCACCGACCGTGGCACGGCGGTAACGGGGCGCGTCGAGCGCGGTGTCATCAAGACCGGCGAGGAAGTCGAAGTCGTCGGCATCGTCGAGACGCGGAAGACGGTCGTGACGGGCGTGGAGATGTCTCGCAAGCCACAGGACGAGGGCCGTGCGGGTGAAGACATCGGCGCGCTGGTCCGTGACCTCAAACGCGTGGACGTGCAACGTGGTCAGGTGCTGGCGAAGCCGGGCTCCATCCAGCCGCATACGAAGTTCAAGGCGGAGATCTACGTGCTGTCGAAAGAAGAGGGCGGGCGCCACACGCCGTTCTTCACCAACTACCGCCCCCAGTTCTACTTCCGCACCAGGGACGTGACGGGCGTCGTGCAACTCCCGGAGGGTACCGAGATGGTGCTGCCGGGCGACTACACCTCAATCGAGGTGGAGCTCATCGCTCCGATTGCGATGGAGAAGGGGCTGCGGTTCGCTATTCGTGAAGGTGGCAGGACGACCGGTGCCGGCGTCGTGTCGGAGATCATCGAATAGCACGCGGCTTTGCCCCTGAGCCGCGGTCGCCGGTCTCTGTGCCCCGGATCCGTCCGGGCCCGGAGGAGCGACGGCCCCCGAACATCGGTTCGCCGAAAGGGTTGTCTGGGTGGAGGCCCGTTTCTAGGGTCGGGCCTTCCTCTCGGAGAACGACCCATGCGTCCGCGCTTCGTGCCCCTTGCCTCCCTGCTTGCCTTCGCGTTGGTGCAGTCCGCCCGCGCGGCGCCGCCCGTGTCCCAGACCGTCGTCTTCCGAGGCGGCCGTGTGTTGGATGGCTCGGGGGGCGCGCCGCTGGAGAACGCCGCCGTGGTGGTGCGCGACGGGCGCATCGTCTCCGTGGGCCCTGCGGACAAGGCGAAGGTCCCCAAGGGCGCGGAGGTCATCGACTTCACGAGCAGGACGTTGCTGCCCGGCCTCATCTCCGACCACAGTCACGTGGGCCAGACGGTGGGCACCACCGTGGGCTCCCAGAACTACACGCGGGAGAACATCCAACAGCAGCTCCGCCAGTTCGCCGCGTATGGCGTCACCACCGTGACGGCGCTCGGGATGAACCGCCCGCTCTTCGAGGAGGTCCGCAAGGAGGCCCACGCGGACACCTTCACCGGCGCGGACCTGTTCGGCGCGGGACAGGGCATCGGTGTGCCGGAGGGCGGCCCTCCCGAGGCGATGACGAACAACGCTCCGGATCAGCTCTTCCGTCCCGCGACGGTGGAGGAGGCCCGCGCCGCGGTGCGCACCCTGAAAAAGAACCGCGTGGACCTCGTGAAGGTCTGGGTGGACAGCTTCCTGGGCAAGGTCCCCAAGATGAAGCCAGACATCTATCAGGCCGTCATCGACGAATCCCACAAGCAGGGCCTGCGCGTCGCCGCCCACATCCATGACCTGGAGGACGCTCGCGCCGTGGTGGCTGCTGGCGTGGACATCATCGCCCACGGTGTGAGGGATCAGCCCGTGGACGCGGCCTTCATCCAGGCGATGAAGAAGCGCAGCGTCTGGTACGTGCCCACCCTGGAGTTGGACGAAGCCACCGTCGTCTACGCGGACCAGCCCAAGCTCGTGGACGATCCGCTGCTCGCTCCCGCGCTGTCGCCCGAACTGCGCGCGCAGTTCCAGGACGCCGCCTGGCGCAAGAAGACCCTGGAGGACCCCAAGGCGGATGAGGCGCGCCATGCCCTCGCCACCAACCAGACGAACCTCAAGGCGCTGTACGACGCGGGCGTGAAGGTGGGCTTCGGCACCGACTCCGGTGCCACCCCGCTGCGCATCCCCGGCTACGCGGAGCACCGGGAGCTGAGGCTGATGGTCATCGCCGGTCTCACGCCGGTCCAGGCGCTCGCGGTCGCCACGGGGAGCGCGGCGGAGCTCTTGAAGCTCAAGGATCGGGGACGCATCGCACCGGGCCGCCGCGCCGACCTGCTCCTCGTGGAGGGCGACCCGTCCACCGACATCACCGCCGTGGACCGCATCGCCTCCGTATGGCGCCAGGGCCGGCAGGTGGCGGGACCGTTCGCCGCGCCCCAGCCCTGACCTACTCCTCGATGAATGCCTGGAGCGTGCCGAACCGCTCCAAGCCCTGATCCAAAGCGGAGCGCACCGCGTGCAGCAGCGCGCCATCCGACATCCGCCGCACCAGGACGATGCGGGGTGACACGAAGGACGGCGCGCCCCCCAGCCGCGCCTCCAGCGCCTCCAGGGTGTGCACGGTGAGGACGAAGCGGCGTCCGTCGCGCAACCGCACCTCCACGTCCCGGGTGCCTTCAAAGGGCAGGGCCTCGTCGTCGGCGACGAGCAGGGAGGCGATCCGCTCGTCCTCGGTGTCGATGGACCGCATGCTTGTCCGCTCCCGCGAAGGTCGTCGCATGCCGTGGAGGGTGGGGACCCCCACCCGCGCCTACAACCTGCCCTTCGCGGCGGCCCCTGGCGACGGACACCCCCCGGCCCCGGAGGGCAGGGCGGCGAGCAGGGCCCGACACGGCGGACAAGACGGACGGCCGGCCCCGGGTGTATGGCCCGCATCACCCATGCCCGTGCCCGAGCCGACCACGCTGTCCACCTGGGGCCTGCCCGGGATGTTCTTTGTCGCCATGCTGGCGGGCTCCGTGGTGCCGGTGCCCTCCGAGGCGATGCTCGCCGCGCTCATCTACAACGGTACGCCTCCGGTGACGGCCACCGTGGTGGCCACGGTGGGCAACGTGCTGGGCGCCCTGACGCTCTACATCCTGGGACAGTGGGTGTCGCGCGGTGGAGGTGGACCCGTGGGTCGCTGGATATCGCGCCGCCGTGCGAAGGAAGGCCCCCGCATGGCGCGCACCGAGCAGAAGCTGCGCACCTGGGGCGCCCCCGCGCTGCTCATGTCGTGGCTGCCCATCCTGGGCGACGCGTTCGTGCTCGCCGGCGGCTTCGTGGGCGTGCGCCCCGTGCCGTTCATCTTCTTCGTCACCCTGGGCAAGGGCCTGCGCTACGCCTTCGTAGCGCTCTCCACCACCGCGGCCATGTAACATTGTGTAATAAAGCCTGGGGCTGTTGACAGGCCGTTCACGCAACGTTTCGGAGTTTGTGACGGATAAGCGCGCAGGGCGTCGAGTACGCGGAATACTGCGTGCGCGGCGCTGCCGTGACGTCCCAGACCCCCTACGGCTCCTGGTTCTTCCGGGAGCAGGATGAAACATCGTGAGCCTGAAACAAGACCTCTTCCGGCGGCCTGCCGCCTCCTGGCGAACGTGGTCCTTCACGTTGGTGTGCGCGGCGCTGGTCGCGTGCGGTGGGCCGGTGGACTCGGACGAGAGCTCGCCCGAGCTGACCGCGCGTGAGGACGGCCTGGCCAACACCCGCCTGCGGCTGATGGCGGCCAACCTGAGCAGCGGCAATGGCCAGGACTATGATCCGGGCCACGGCATCCGCATCTTCCAGGGCACCGAGCCGGACGTCGTGATGATCCAGGAGTTCAACTACAAGACGGACTCCGCGGCGGACATCCGCAGCTTCGTGGACACCGCCTTCGGCACCGGCTTCTCGTACTACCGCGAGGCCGGGGCCCAGATCCCCAACGGCATCATCAGCCGCTACCCCATCATCGCGGCCGGTGAGTGGGACGACACGCAGGTGTCCAACCGCGACTTCGCGTGGGCGCGCATCGACATCCCGGGGCCCAAGGACCTGTGGGCGGTGAGCGTGCATCTCTTGACGACGAGCGCTGGCGTCCGCAACACGGAGGCGTCCAACCTTGTGAGGTTCATCAACACCAACGTGCCGGCCAGCGACTACCTGGTCATCGGCGGCGACTTCAACAGCAACAGCCGCAGCGAGGCGCTGTTCAGCTCCTTCTCCAGCGTGGTGTCCACGGCGGCGCCGTATCCGGCGGACCGCAATGGCAACACCAACACCAACGCGGGCCGCAGCTCTCCGTATGACCACGTGCTGGTGGACAGCGACCTGCGCGCCTACCAGACGGCCGTCGTCATCGGCACCAACTCCTTCGCCAACGGGCTCGTCGCGGACACGCGCGTGTACTCGCCCATCTCCGGCATCTCTCCCGCGCTGGCGGCGGACAGCGGCGCGTCCGGGATGCAGCACATGGGCATCATCAAGGACTTCCTCGTCCCGGGGGATGGCACGACCTCCAGCGGGGTGACGGTGCTGTCGCCCAATGGCGGCGAGAGCTGGACGGGCGGCTCGGCGCGCACCATCACCTGGACGGCGTCCGGCATCACCAGCGTGAAGGTGGAGTATTCGCTGAACGGCTCCACCTGGACGACGCTGACGGGCAGCACGAGCGCCTCCGCCGGCGGCGTGGCGTGGACGGTGCCCGGCACCGCCAGCACCAACGCCTGGGTGCGGGTGAGCGATGCGAGCAATGCCTCCGTCAGCGACCTGAGCAACAGCGCCTTCGCCATCACCACGGGCGGCGGTGGGGGCACCGGTAAGGTGTTCATCAACGAGGTGCTGCTGAACGAGGCGGGCTCGGACGTGAACGGGGAGTTCGTGGAACTGGTGAACACGGGCACGGCGGCGGTGGACCTGAGCGGCTACACGCTGTCGGACAGCGCGAGCGTGCGTCACACCTTCCCGAGCGGCACCACGGTGGCGGCGGGCAAGGCGGTGGTGGTGTTCGGTGGCGCGGCGGGCATCCCGTCCGGCACGGCGGGCGCGGTGGCGGCGTCCACGGGCACGCTGGGCCTGTCGAACAGCGGTGACACGGTGACGCTGAAGAGCGCGTCGGGCGCGACGGTGGACTCGGTGGTCTTCGCCTCGGGGCTCGCGGGCACGGACGGCGTGTCCGCCAACCGCGGCCCGGATGCGAGCGACACCGCCAGCTTCGTGCTGCACACGGCCGTGGGGAGCACCAGCAGCTCGCCCGGCAAGCGCGCCAACGGTTCGGCGTACTAGAAGGCTTCGGTGTGAACCGGGCCCGGACGGGTCGCCTCCAGGGGCGGCCTTTCGGGCCCGGTTTTTTCTGGGGCGGCCCGGGGCGGTCCGTTGATGAACACCGGTTGCGAGGACCGCGACGGGGGAGGGGATGAACTGGAAGAGTGGTGCTTCGTGCGTCCCGGGTGCGGACGCGAGGAGCCCCTCCCATGCTGAAGGTCCATCACCTCAACGAATCGCGCTCCCAGCGCATCCTCTGGCTCCTGGAGGAGCTGGGGCTCGACTACGAAATCATCCGGTATCAGCGCGACCCGAAGACGCGACTGGCCCCGCCGGAACTCAAGGTCATCCATCCGCTGGGCAAGTCACCGGTGGTGGAGGACGACGGCCGCATGCTGGCCGAGTCCGGGGCCATCATCGAGACGCTCATCCGCCGCCATGGGAAGGGACGTCTTGCCCCCGCGCCGGAGGACCAGGACGCGTACACGTACTGGCTCCACTTCGCGGAAGGCTCCGCGATGCTGCCGCTCATGCAACTGCTCTACGTGAAGCGGCTGGGAGAGGCGGGAGCCCCGCTGATGCCGCGCATCGACTCGGAGCTGAAGAACCACCTGGGCTACATGGAAGGCGTGCTCCAGGGGCGCGAGTTCCTGGTGGGCAACGCGCTGACCGGCGCGGACCTCCAGAACAGCTTCGTCCTGGAGTCGGCGCGCGCGTTCCGGTTGCTGGGGGAGTACCCGAACCTGACGGCCTACCTGGACCGCCTGCACGCACGCCCCGCGTATCAGCGCGCCGTGGAGAAGGGCGGGCCGTACGCGATGGGTCGTTGAAGGCGACGCGGGCCGGGGCGCCCCAGGCTTCTGAGAGGACAGCTCTTCCATGGAGCGGAATGAAGGCCCAGGAGCATCGAGCGCTTGCCCTTGGGCCTCGTGGATTTTCAAGACATGCGGCGGCTTCTCCACGGCATTGAAGGCGGCCGTTGTTCAGACTTCCTCGTCAGGCAAGAGCGCCCGAAGAAGCTCGTCGTCAGGCCCGAGCGGACGCCAGCCTTTGGGGGGGGGATTCGCGCGCAGTGCTGCCATGGCCTGCTCGGCGCGCTCCTGGTGGGACTCAGGGATGTGGCCGTACCAACAACCGAGGGCCTGGGCGACCTCGAAGCGGTTTTCGTCGTCCATGAGGGTCGGCCAACCGTCAGGGAGGCTCTCGGACAGTTCACGCACGAGCACATCACGAACAAAGCGTGTGACTTGCTTGTGCCGCTCCGCTTCGTCGAGCAGCCCGCTCAAAACCTGTGCCCCGGCGATGTCGTCCTTCCCGAGTTCGTCGGCGAGAAGGTACAGCGGTACGGCAGGCCGCGCCTCGGCGAAGGCCGTCAGCGAGTTGTAGCCGCGCTCGTGGACTCTCTCGAACAGCCGGATCCTCCAATTCCCCTGCCAGGAGCGATCCTCGCTCATCGCCTTCTCCCTGGAACGAAGTTCATCGGGATCTTATGGGTTCTCATGTTCCTTGCGACGATCTTCAGGATCTCGTTCCGAGTCAACACTCGGCCTGCCTCGCTTTCAGCCTTGCTCAGTACCCGCATGATCATCTGGTTCCATTCGCCGGGCCATGTGCGGCCCAGTCCCCAGTTTCCCCCGCCGTGAATCGCCTCGTGGTGGGCCTGCTCCAACCGGACGCAGAACTGGTCGATGGTCATGTCCCCTGTGAAGCCGCGCTTCTCGAACCATGCTCGATGCTCGTCCGGGAGAACGTGGTGTTTGGGCGCGTCAGACATTCCAGCTCCTGCTCTTCCGGTTTCATGCATGCCGCGCACTTCGGGACTGTCTCCCAGCGCATCGCGCACGCCCCTGGGCAGGTCCTGATGTGCTTGCGCCATCAGGACCTGTCCGCCATGGATGCGGACGGCGGCGCCGACGGCGGGAGCGGAGATGACGCCCGCCCGCACGAGTCGTCGCATCATCTCCACCCACTCCGCGGAGACAACGATCCGCGAGCCGACCATGACGCCACCCGAACCCATCATCAGGCCCACGCCGAGCGTGGCGGGTGCCGAGGGAGGCAGCCGTGGCAGCGACATCTTCATCGTGGAGATCAGGGTGAGCATCTCCACCGCCTGCATCGCCGCGAGGACCTGCCCGCCGAGCTTCATGGTGGCGCGGGTTTCTCGATGGAGTGTGTCGAACTCACGGGTCAGCCGGCCCATCAGCGCGGGCATCGCGGTCGCCGCCGCCTCGATCCGCTCCGGATCCCGTGAGGCGAGGTCCGTCAGCATGGGCTGCATGAGTCCTTGCACTCGCTGAAGGTCGACGAACAGCTTCTCGACGCTGCACATCGGGCAGTTTTCAAGAATGGCGTCCGCGAGGTGGAGGAAGTCAACCCAGGTGGCCAGCAGGAGGGTCCCGAAAAGGGCTGTCTGGAGCTGGGGTCCCGTCATGCGCAGGAGGCCCAACTCCATGTTCGAGTCGCCGACTGCCGAGGCCGCATCCGTCAGCACGGTGGCGCTCCCGAGCACACCACGAAGCCACGTCACCTGATTGGATCCGTGGTCGAGATGGCGCGTGAAGACGCCGTTGAGGCCCCGTCCCCCGAGGGTTGGCGGACGCGCCGCGAGCTTGGAGAACGAGGCTTCGACGCTGCGCAGGGAACCCTTCACCTCGTCCATGGCTTCGAGGACTGCTTGACGCGTCAGTGCGGCGTTCCGCGCCTCTCCCTCAACGGTGCCTGGCTCTGCTTCCATCGCGTCGTATGAAGGAGAGGCCAGAGTAGGCGCGTGCCCATCGCTCGGAGCCTTTCCCTTCGTCGTGGGTGCACGAACCATCCGCAGCGCGTAGCTCAAGCTCCGGTCATGTCCAGGTGCCTGTGACACCGAGGCGCATCCCGTGGCCAGGAACAGCACGTACATCAGCAGCAGGGCCTCAATGCGCATTGTCCACCTCCATGCCAATCGCCAGCCCCTTCAGGGCCACCATCAGGTTGCGCTGGAAGAGCTGAACCGCCAAGCACACCCTCCACGTCGTTCAGGTTTGGGTCGGAGCGTCTACCTGGGCCCGGTACGCGCGCAGTTGATCGCGGTAGAGCGGTACCACCCGCCCGCCCTGTCCACCCGTGAGGGGGCACGACCGCGCGCGGCTTGAGTCCAACGGGCGCGCGAGATAGCCACGTCCTTCGTCACGTCTCCCCGGAGCCTCCATGAAGCCCCTGCTGCTGGCCGCCGTCCTCGCCGCCGCGCCCTCCACTCCACCTGCGTCCCCGGCGCCCGCCACGCCCACCGCACAGGCCCGACAGCCCAGCCTCACCGTGCCCGGGGGCAAGTTTCTCCGCGCCCGCTCCGGCAGCACCGCCGTCGCCCAGATGTTCGCGCCCGGCGTCGCGGAGCTCTCCGCCGCGGAGAAGCGCGTGGCGTGGTCCCTGACGCTCGCGGCGCACGCGGGCGAGGACATCGCCTACGACCAACTGGGCTGGAAGCTGGTACCGGCGAAGCGGCTGCTCGAAGGGGCCTGGCTCTTCGGCCGCGATGCCCAGAGTGAAAAGTCCGGCTTCGACGCGAAGCTGGCGGACTACCTGCTGCGCTTCTATGGCCATGGCGGCAACCACGACACCACCACCGGGCAGAAGTTCGTCCCGGGCTTCACCGCCGAACAGCTCGACGCCGCCGCCACGCGCGCCCTGGCCGCCGGCGCCCCCTATCCCGTGAAGGACGAAGCCGCGCTCAAGGTCTGGCTCCAGGACCTGAAGCCCACCCTCTTCGACGCGGCCTTCGAACCGCAGCTCACCTCCAAGGCCCCGCCTCCGGGCCAGGACCTGCTCACCGCGTCCTCCAACACCGCCTATGGCCCCGGCGTGACGTTGAAGGACCTGGAGGGCTTCCAGGAGAAATACCTGCTCAACTCCCGCGTGGTGAAGGAGAACGGCAAGCTGGTGGAGCAGGTGTTCCGCGCCGGCACGCCGGACGGCAAGGTGAAGCCAGGGCTGTATGCGAAGGAATTGTCGCGCGTCATCGCGCACCTCCAGGAGGCGATGAAGTCCGCGGAGCCCGCGCACAAGGCCGCGCTGGGCAGGCTGGTGCGCTATTTCCAGACGGGCAGCCCCAAGGACTGGGACGCGTACAACATCGCGTGGCTCAAGGTGGATCCGAAGGTGGACGCCAACCTGGGCTTCATCGAGTCGTACGTCGACCCGCGCGGCAACAAGGGCCTGTGGGAAGGGCTCATCCACTACCGCGACGCCAGGGAGAACCAGATCATGGTGCTCATGGGTCGCAAGGCCCAGTACTTCGAGGACCGGCTGCCCTGGCCCGCGCAGTACCGCCGCAAGAAGGTCGCGCTCCCGGTGGCCAACGCCGTCAACCTCATCACGGCCTATCCGCAGCCGCCCGCGGGCATCAACCTGCCCAACGAGCAACACGTCCGTGAGAAGCACGGCAGCAAGAGCGTGATGGTGACCAACGTCATGGAGGCCGCCTCCGCCGTGACGCGGCTGCCCCTGGCGCTGGAGTTCTCCCGCACGGCGGAGGAGCGCGAGCAGGCCCAGAAGTACTCGGTCACCGCGCGCAAGTGGCTGGTCTCCTTCCACGAGGTGCTGGGCCACGCCTCCGGGCAGGTGGACGCGAAGCTCAAGGGCCAGTCCCCGTCCGTCTTCCTGAAGGAGTACGACAACACGCTGGAGGAGGCGCGCGCGGACCTTGTGGCGCTGTGGCACGCCTTCGACCCGGCGCTCGCGGAGCTGTCGCCGGACCACGACGCCATCGCGAAGCAGATGTACCGGGACTTCCTGGTGGAGGGCCTCACCAACCTGCGCCGCGTGGAGACAGGCGACGCGTTCGAGGAGGACCACCAGCGCGGCCACCACATGACCGTGACATTCCTGGAGGAGAAGGGCGTCGTGAAGCCGGTGGTGGAGAACGGCCGCACGTACCTCACCGTGACCGACTACGCGAAGATGCGCGAAGCGGTGGGCGAGCTGCTCTCGCGCCTGATGGTCTTCAAGGCCACCGGCGACTACGACGGCATCCGCACCCTGGTGCAGGAGAAGGGCATCCACTTCGACCCGAAGCTGCGCGACGAGGTCGCCCGCCGCGTGAAGGCCGTGGATGTGCCCACCGTGCTGCTGCTCAACTCGCCGCGCGTGGTGCCCGTGCTGGACGCGAAGGGGGACGTGGTGGACCTGAAGGAGGACTCCACCCAGGCCTTCGTGGATCAACACCTGGAGCGCAGCCTGCTGGGACAACTGTCGCCCGCCGAGGCCCGCTCCGTCGCCCCGAAGCTGGCGGCGTCTCCGGACGCGCTGCGTGAGGCGTTCCGCGAGCTGGGCGCGGAAACGACTTCGGCGCCGCCCGCCACGAAGGGGGCCGCGCCGAAGAAGTCCACGCCCTGACGTCCCAGAGGCTTCAGTGGTTGGGCGCGTCCACGTCGGTGAGGGGTGTCCCCGACTCCGACGTGAGCACGACGCGCCGGTTGCCCGGCTCCACCGGCGGGCCGCCCGGGGTGGCCGGATCGCCCGGGCGCGCGTTGGGCCGGCCGTAGTCGCGCTCGAAGATGCGCACCACGGAGAGGAAGAAGGCGACGATGAGGGGCCCCAGCAGCAGGCCCACCGCGCCGAAGGCCGCGAGGCCGCCAAGCAGCGCGAAGAAGATGATGGCGCCGTGCTGGTTCATGCCCTTCTTGGCCAGCAGCGGCTTGACGACGTTGTCCACCAGGCCCACCACCACCACGCCCCAGATGGCCAGGAAGAGCGCCGCCCACGGGTGCCCGCTCAGGAACATCAGGCCCGCGGCGAGCAACACCACCACCGCCGCGCCCACGGCGGGGATGAGGGCGAAGAAGAAGGTGAGGCCCGCGAAGAACAGCGGTGCCGGCACGCCCACGATGAGGAAGCCCACCAGCGCGGCCGCGGCCTGCACGCCCGCGGTGGCCACCGTGGACACCAGCACGGACACGGAGGTGCTCCGGAACTCGCGCAGCAACTCCTGCGTCTGGCCTCGCCGCAGCGGGGAGACACTCTCAATCCACTGCACCAGCCGGGCGCCGTCGGTGAGGAAGAAGAAGAGCGCGATGAGCATCATCGTCGCCTGGAGCAGCAGGGTGCCCGTGGCGGCCACCGCGCCCGTCACGGCCTTGGCCGCCGTGCCGCCCTGGGACGTCACCTGCTCCTGGACCTTCCGATCCAACTGCTCCTGCTCCAGGGGAATCCGCTCGATGAGGCTGCTCACCGGCCCCTGCAGGGCGCCGGGGAGCTTGTTCACCAGCCCGTCCATGCCGTCCTTCTGCACCGTCTGCGTCACGAAGCGGGCGCCCTCGGACACCTCCGCGACGACGAAGGCGGTGAGGCCGCCCAGGGGCAGCAGCAGCGCCAGCACGATGCCGGACACGATGATGCCCGCGGACACGCTGCCGTGGCCCCGCAGCCGGCGCTTGAGCCGGGAGTGCAGGCCGTAGAACGTTCCGGCCAACACCGCCGCCAGGAAGAGCGCCTCCGCGAACGGTCGGATGACCAGGCACAGGAGGAAGATGGACAGCAGGATGAGACCGATGAAGACGCGGCGCGCTACCTGATCAGAGGCCATGGCCCCTGGAAGTTAAGGAGCCTGCCCCTCCCCCGGGAGCCCGCCCGGTCGGAATGTTGCAGGAAGAATTCCCCTGAAAGCGTCGCGACAGCCTGCCCGCCTGCTCACCGGACTTGGGGGCGGCGCAGGGGACGGTAGAGTGCGGCGCCATGCCGCCCTTCGACTCCGCCCGCTTCACCCTCTGGCTTCCCCAGATCCTGTGCGCCGTCTTCCTGGCCATCCTCTTCCTCCAGTCCGGCCTGGACAAGGTCGTGGACTGGAAGGGCAACCTGGGGTGGCTCACCGGCCACTTCGCCAAGTCCCCCCTGAAGGGCGTGGTGACGCCGATGCTGGCCGTCATCACGCTGATGGAGCTGGCGGCGGGCGCGCTGAGCGGGGCGGGCGCGGTGGCGCTCCTGGTGTCGGGCAACCCGCTCCTCGCGTACCTGGGCGCGGTGGTGTCCGCGGTGTCGCTGCTGGCGCTCTTCTTCGGCCAGCGCATGGCGAAGGAGTACGCGGGCGCGGCGGTGCTGGTGCCGTACTTCGTGGTGGCGCTCGCGGGCGTGTACCTGCTGCGCCTGTCGTAGCCTGCTTCCGCGCCCCTTCAGAGCACCTTGCGCGGGGGCATGATGGCGTTGGCGGACAAGAGGCCCGCCGCCAGCGCCACCGCGACGAGCAGCATGGAGAAGGCGGTGTCCACGCCCGCCACCACGTCGCGCTCCAGCAGCGAGGCGAGGCTGCGGAAGCCCACGCTGCCGGGCACGAGCAACATCAGGCCCGGCACCACGGTGGTGACGGACGGACGGTTGCGAAGCCGCGCCAGCGCGTTGCTGCCGATGCCCAGGAGCAGCGCGCCGACGAAGGCTCCCAGTTGCGGCCCCAGCAGCAGCGTGCCCAACCGTGCGCCCCCGAACGCGGCGGCGCCGGCCAGGGCAATCCATCCCCAGTCGCGTGGCCGGGCGCGGAAGAGCACCGCGATGGCGAAGCCCGCCACCACCAGCGCCGCGACGGCGGCCCCGGTCGGCACCACGGCGGGCAGGGGACCGACGGGCACCGGCGGCAGCACCGTGGCCACCCGGCTGCCCAGGGCCGCGCCGAAGCCCAGCTGGAGGAACACCAGCGCGGCGTGCGTGAGGCGCGACGTGCCGGAGATGAGGTTGCGCGTGGCGACCTCGTTGACGGCGATGGTGAGCGTGAGCCCGGGCAAGAGGACGATGAGGCCCGCGAGCGTGGCCACCTCGCCGTGCAGCGGACCGAAATAATGCGCGGCGAAGGCCGCGAAGGCCGCGGACAGCACGGCCGCCACGGGCTCCAGCACGCGCGCGGTGGTGGGCTGCTTGCGCGTCGCCAGGTCCACCAGTCCGATGACGAGGCTGCTGAAGCCCGCGACGCCCATCTCCTTCCAGCCGCCTCCGAAGAGGATGGCGGCGGAGGCCCCGGCCAGCATCCAGCAGAGCAACTGGAGGACGGGGCCGTAGCGCGGGGGGCGGGCGAGGATGGCCTCCACGCGCGTGGCGCCCTCCGACGGCGTGAGGCGCCCCTGGATGACGTCGTCCGCGAGCATGTCCAGGAGGATGAGGCGCTCCAGGTCCATGTCGCCGGGCTCCACGCGGATGAGGCTGGTGCGCAGGTCCTCGGCGGGGCCGAAGGAGGCGAAGATGGAGGTGGGCGTGGAGAAGAAGCGGGCCTCCAGGCCCAGCCGCTCGCTCACCCGCTGCATCAGCCCCTCCAGGCGGTGGGCGGGCGTCCCGTGGCGGTGCAGGGCGTGTCCCAGCCGCAGCACGAAGGCCACGGCGGGGCCGGGAGGCGGCGGCGCGAGCGCGGCGAGGAGTTCAGGCGGGGCTTCGGCGGTTTCGGAGGGAAGCGTGGACACGGCGGCCGGGCACATGTGCAGAGCCGCCCGGGCGAGTCAAACGGTGCCGCAAGCCCACCTGCTCGCCCCCATGCGTCCGCCACGCCTGGCCCCCTGGCGTCACGCATCTGATACAGCGGGCGGCGACCCGGAAGGAGGGTGCATGGCGCGCAAGCAACGGACACCGCGATGGTTGGAGGCCGCGAGGCGGCGGGGGCCGGGCGTGCCCGAGGGCGCGCGGACGGACTGGCTGACCCGGGCCCTGGGCCGGGCCGGGGTGCTGCCGCGCGCGGAGGCCGAGCAGGCCATCCGCGACGGCCGGGTGGAGCTGGACGGCCGCGTGGAGAAGGACCTCTTCGCGCCCGTGCGGCCGGAGTCCCGCGTGCGCCTGGATGGCGTGGAGCGGGCCCTGACGGCGCGGGTGTGGACGCTGATGTTCCACAAGCCCGCAGGGCCGGTGGTGCACGGCTCCGACCCGGAAGGCGTGGGCACCGTCTTCGAACGGCTGCGCGCGGTGCTGCCCCCGGAGCTGGCGGGCTTCGAGTGGTACGCCGTGGGCCGCCTGGACCGCGACACCACGGGCCTGCTGCTCTTCAGCAATGACGAACACCTGGTGCGGCACGCGACGGCGCCGGAGACACACCTGCCCAAGCGCTACGTGGCGCGCGTGGAGGGCCTGCCCACGGAAGCGACGCTGGGGCGGCTGCGCATGGGGCTGGAGCTGGAGGACGGGCCCACGCGGCTGGCGGGCGCGTCGCTGCGGGAGCCGGACGTCGTGGTGCTCACGCTCACCGAAGGCCGCCACCATCAGGTGAAGCGGATGCTCGAAGCGGTGAGGCACCCGGTGCTCACGCTGCACCGCGAGGCGGTGGGGGAGGTGGTGCTGGATGTTCCGGAGGGCGCCTTCCGCCCGCTCACGGACGCGGAGGTGTCGGAGGGTCTGGGCTTCTCTGGCACCGCCTGGGATTGACCGGGGCAGGTGCTCCCCGGTCCATCCCCAGGCGGTGGTGTACGGCTGGCTCTACCGGCTCCGGCGGTCTACTCCGCCAGCTCGCAGATATTGCGCACGCAGCAGTTCCAACAGACCGTCTGGCTTCCGCCGTTGCTCGTACATTCGTACACGCATCGCGCCATCTCCTGCGTGATGCCGGGCACGGGGGCGTCCTTGGAGGGACTGGAGGCCGTGGCGGAGGTGCCTCCGACGACCAGGCCAAACATGAACACGCTCGCGGTGATCAGCTTCCTCTTCATCATGGAGTCCTTTGGCGATGCGCCCTGGGGGTGAGCGCGACGCCAGGATACCCATGTCTGGTTTGTCTTTTCATGCGAGCCCCCGGCGCTCCTGGGAATACTCAACATTCGCGGGCCCCGGCAGGAGTGCTACTGACTCAGCGCGGGGTTGTCGAGCCTGCGCCGGGGGCGGGGTTCGTGGAGGAAGACACCTTGCCCAGGGGCAGCGCGTCGAAGAGCCAGGTGGGGTGGGGCGCGTCGCGCCAGATGTCGCCATCCTTCTTGAGGATGTAGGTGATGCGCTGCCGGTGGGGAGAGTCCTCGGGCGCGAGCTTCAAGTACATCTGGAAATGATACCGGCTGGCCGTGCGCTGCCTGGCGCGTCCCTGGAGGACGGCGAGCATGAGATGGCATTCCTTCGACCGGGGATGGTGGACCCAGCAGGCGTCGGCGTGGACGAGCGCCGTATGGAAATCCTTCTTCCGGATGGACGCGAAGACGTCCTGCTGGAACCCCTTGACGGGGCGGACTTCAACCACGGCGGGTTGCACGGCTTCGGGGGGCGAGGGCGCCTTGAACCCATGGGGGGGAAGGATGGGCGCGGGCGGAGGGGCGGCGTCGGGGACGGGGTGCGAAGGCTGCTCCAGGATCCCGAGGATGCAGAACCCGATGATGGCCGTCAGCAATGCTCCCGCTCCGAGCAACCCCTGGACCCTCCAGCGCGAGGGGCCGGACGGTGAGGCGGGGACAGGAGGGGCATGGGCCTCGGGCTTCGCGGCCGCCTCCTGCCAGGACCGCATCTCGTCGATGAAGGACCCCGGCACCGACGGCTCTCGGCCCTCCTGTTTCAGGTCTCCCTGGAACAGCGTGCGCAGCAGGTTCGCGACGTTCATCGCGGAGAAGCGCGGATGGTTCGAATAGAGAAACCCCGCGAGTGCATCCCCGAACGCATCGCTGGATTCAAAGCGCTGGTCCCGGTTCGGGGTCAGCGCCTTCATCACGATGCTGTTCAGTTCGTAGGGCAGGTCCGGTCGCTGGGCGGTCAGGAGGGGGATCTTGCCGCTGGCCACCCGCTGCATCACCACCTGCGGAGGGCCTTCCACCGGCAGTTTGCCGCACAGCAACTCATACAGCACGACGCCGGTGGCCCAGACGTCGGAGCGGGCATCCACGTCCTCGCCGCGCGCCTGCTCCGGGGAGAAGAAGAGGTATTTGCCCTTCACCACGCCGGGGGCGGTCTTGAAGCCTCGCAGGAGTCTGGCCTTGGCGATGCCGAAGTCGACGATCTTGATCTGGCCCTCGTAGCCGACGAGCACGTTGTCCGGGGAGATGTCCCGGTGGACGATGCCCAGCGGCTTTCCACTGCCATCCGTGCGGGTGTGCGCGTAGTGCAGGCCCCGGCACATCTCCATCGCGATGAAGACCGCGACAGGCACGGGCAGGGTGTCCAGGCCATTCTTCATCGCGCGCTTGAGGACGCGGTGCAGCGGCTGTCCGTCCACGAACTCCATGGCGAGGAAGTACTCACCATCCACCCGGCCGAAGTCGAAGACCTGGGCGACGTTGCCGTGGGAGAGCGTGGCGGAGATGCGCGCCTCGCTGATGAACATGGAGATGAAGGCCTCGTCGTTGGCGTACTCCGGGAGGACCTTCTTGATCAGGACAGGCTTGGTCACCCCCGCGTCGCCTACCAGCTGCGCGCGCCACGTCTCCGCCATGCCGCCCCGGCCCAGCCAGGACACCAACTCATACCGCCCGAAGACGTCGCCTGTTTGCAGTGCCATCAATCGGGCATCCTAGACGCAAGTTCTGGATTGCCCGAATGGACGGCGCGCTCCTCCTTCGAGGCGCGCTCCGTGTGTCAGCGAAAGGAGGGCGTCTGTCCCTCCGGATGGCTCACTCCGGGGAGCTGGCGGCCCTGGAGGGGGAGCTGCTTTTGCTGAGGATTTCGATGACGCGCTGGCGTCGGAGATGATCTGGAGGGGCGAGCGTCAGGAAACGTTCGTAGTGCTGCTCGCTCTTCGTGACGTCCTTCTGCTTGGCGTAGAGGGTGCCCAGCATGAGGTGGCACTCCGGGACCGACGGGGCCCTCTCCGCGCAAGCCTGGGCGATCTCCAGGGCGCCCTGGAGATCGCCCTGCTTTGTGAGCTCATAGACGCGGAATTGTATCTCGTTGAGTGACTTCTGAATCGTGGACGCCGTCGCGAGGGCCGGGAGGCTGGCGGCAGCGGCCGAGGGGGGCGCTGCCTGGGGCTCGGCCCGTGGTGCCTCTTTCGCTGTGTCGAGGTTCGATTGCGCGACCCGCTGAGCATTCTGGCAGTTGCGATTGTCGGGATACCGATCGACGCAGCGATTGGCGACGCCGAGCGCCTCTTCGAGGTTGTTCGCCCGGGTGGCCCGATTGATGGTGAGCAGCATTCCCCGGACCGAGGTCGCCTCGTCATCGATCTCCCCCGTGGCGCTTCGGGGCTGCGGTGGCGGCGTCACCG
Source organism: Myxococcaceae bacterium (assembly GCA_004173515.1). Classification (GTDB taxonomy): domain Bacteria; phylum Myxococcota; class Myxococcia; order Myxococcales; family Myxococcaceae; genus Corallococcus. The sequence goes on from SECN01000081.1 coordinate 17,780, forward strand.
CGGGTCTGGCCGCCACGGGAGGACGGAAGGGGACGGCGGGCGGCGCCGCGATGGCTGTCGGGGCCGAGTGCGAATCGAACAGGAGCCAGAGGCAGGCTCCCACAGTCAGCAGCCCGCCCAGGGTCAATCCCTGGAGCGTCCGACGTGAGAGGCCGGGCGAGTCCCCTGCTGACGTAGGGTGCTGTTCGAGCTTCTTCGGGACAGGCGGCCTGGTGGCCGGGATGCGCCGGGTTTCGCGCTGCTCGAGCGGGAGCGGTGCCTCCGGGGCCTGAGCCTGGGGCACCGTCGGCGCACGCCAGGACTTCATCTCCTCCAGGAAGGAGCCGGGCACCGACAGCTCGCGGCCCTCCTGGGCCAGGTCGCCCCGGAACAGCACCCGGAGCAGGTTCGCGATGGTCATCGCGGAGAAGCGCGGGTAGTTCGAATACAGAAACCCCGCCAGCGCGTCCCCGAAGGCATGGCTGGAGTCGAAGCGCTGGTCCCGGTCCGGGGTCAGCGCCTTCATCACGATGTCATTCAATTCCTGCGGCAGGTCCGGTCGGAGCACGTTGGGAAAGGGAATCTCACCGCGCCCCACCTTCATCATCACCACGTGCGGAGGGCCCTCCACCGGCAGCTTGCCGCACAGCAACTCATACAACACGACGCCGGTGGCCCAGACGTCGGTGCGCGCATCCACGTCCTCGCCGCGCGCCTGCTCCGGGGAGAAGAAGAGGTATTTGCCCTTCACCACGCCGGGGGCGGTCTTGAAGCCTCGCAAGAGCTGCGCCTTGGCGATGCCGAAGTCGACGATCTTGACCTGACCCTCGTAGCCCAGCAGCACGTTGTCCGGAGAGATGTCGCGGTGGACGATGCCCAGCGGCTTGCCACTGCCATCCGTGCGCGAGTGCGCGTAGTGCAGTCCCCGGCACATCTCCAGGACGACGAAGACCGCCACCGGAATGGGCAGCGCGGTCAATCCACTCTTCATCGCGCGCTTGAGGACGCGGTGCAGTGGCTGACCGTCCACGAACTCCATGGCGAGGAAGTACTCACCGGCCACCCGGCCGAAGTCGAAGACCTGGGCGACGTTGCCATGGGAGAGCGTGGCGGAGATGCGCGCCTCGCTGATGAACATGGAGATGAAGGCCTCGTCGTTGGCGTACTCGGGCAGGACCTTCTTGATGAGGACGGGCTTGGTCACGCCCGCGTCGCCTACCAGCTGCGCGCGCCACGTCTCCGCCATGCCGCCCCGGCCCAGCCAGGACACCAATTCATATCGCCCGAAGACGTCGCCTGCTTGCAGTGCCATGGGCTCTCCATCTTAAACCCAGATTCCATTCCGGGGGGCCTGGACAGCCTGCTTCTCCTGGCAGGTCGCCCGGCGTGTCAGCGAGTGAAAAGAATCCGGTCAGGATGGATGGCTATTCCGGTGTCCGGGTTGCGCTGGCGTTGCCGAGCAGCTCGACGATGCGGGCCCGCCGGGGATGATCCGCGGGGGCGAGCGTGAGGAACTTCGCGTAATGCTTTTCGCTCTCCGCCCGGTGGTTGAGCTTGCCATGGATGTCCCCGAGCATGAGCTGGCACTCCGGCATGTTGGGGTTGCGCGCCGCGCAGTCGGTGGCCGCTTCCAGGGCCGCGTCGTATTGCCGGTCTTGAATCAGCCCGGAGACCTTGAGCTGGACCTCCTGTTGCCGGGTCTTGACCAGCTCAGTGACCTTCTGCTCGACCTCGTTCTTCTTGGACTTCACGAGGTCGAAGACACTCTTCTTCGCCTCGGGCGCCTTGGGTTCGGTGGGCGCGGGCTCGATGGCGGGCTCCGGTGCCGCCGCGACGTTGCTGGCCGTGACCACGGTCGGAGCAGCGAGTGGTACGGGGGCGCTGATCTCCGGCGTGGTCGCGGGCCCGGCGACCTGGGCACGTTGGGCCGCGCGGCCTGTCTTCGCGCCAGGCTTCCGGGTCGCGGTGGCGGGCCGTGTCACCTCCTGCGCTTCGGTCGGCACCTCCGCCACGGCTTGCTCCTCCACCGGGCTCGCGGGCGCAGGGGTGGGCACAGGCGTGGCCGCCGAGCCCGCGCCCACGCCTGTGCCCACCCCTGCGCCCGCGAGCCCGGTGGAGGAGCAAGCCGTGGCGGAGGTGCCGACCGAAGCGCAGGAG
>SECN01000497.1 GCA_004173515.1 Myxococcaceae bacterium
TCTTCATTGATTCCACCCCCACCCCCACCGGCCCCATGCTCATCGTCTGCGACGAGGCCGGCCACCTGCGCGCCCTGGACTGGGAAGGCTACGAGGCCCGCATGCACCGGCTCCTGTGCCTGCATTACGGCGAAGACGGCTGCGTCCTGGAGCCCGCGAAGGACCCCTCCGGCCGCACCTCCGCCCTCCAGGCCTACCTGCGCGGGGACGTGAGCGCCATTGACGCCCTGCCCGTGGCGACCTCGGGCACGCCCTTCCAACGCGAGGTGTGGCGCGCCCTGCGGGAGATCCCCGCCGGCACCACCACCACCTACGCCCGGCTCGCCGAACGCATCGGCAGGCCCCGGGCGGTGCGCGCCGTGGGCGCGGCCAATGGCGCCAACCCCGTGGGCATCGTCGTGCCGTGTCATCGTGTCGTGGGTGCCAATGCCTCGCTGACAGGCTATGCCGGGGGCCTCGAACGCAAACGCTGGCTGCTCGACCACGAACGGACCCACGCGCCCCGGGCCTGAACTCCCTCCAATCACACACACCCGAAAGCCTCCCCATGCCAGACACCACCGCCAGCACCTTCCGCGCGCTGCACCAGGGTCCTGAACCGCTCCTCCTCCCCAATGTCTGGGATGCCGGCAGCGCCCGGCTGTTCGAAAGCCTGGGCTCCCGCGCCATCGCCACCACCAGCGCTGGGATTGCGTGGGCGCTCGGCTACCCGGACGGAGATGCGCTGCCCATCGATCGGCTGGTCGCCACGGTCCAGGCCATCACCGGCGTCATCCGCGTGCCCCTCACCGTGGACGCGGAGGGCGGCTACTCCGACGACCCCGCGTCCGTCGGTGAGAACGTGGCCCGGCTGCTGTCCGAGGGCGCCGTGGGCATCAACCTGGAGGACGGCAGCGGTCCCCCGGAGCTGCTCGCGGCGAAGATTGAACGCGTGAAGCAGGCCAGCGCACGGCGGGGACTCGACGTCTTCGTCAACGCGCGCACGGACGTCTTCCTGCGCGGGCTCGTCCCGCCCGAGCGCCGCGTGGAGGAGACCCTGACCCGCGCCGCCCTCTATCAAAAGGCCGGCGCGGACGGCCTCTTCGTTCCCGGCGCCACCCTCGCGGCCGACCTCCAGGCCCTCACCCGGGGCACGCCCCTGCCGGTGAATGCCATGGCCCGGCCCGACCTTCCCAACGTCCCGGAGCTGCAGCGGCTGGGCGTGCGGCGCCTGAGCGCGGGCTCCGCCATCGCGCAAGCCCTCTGGGGCCGCGCGGGCGCGCTCGCCACCGCCTTCCTGCGCGAAGGCCACTCCGCCGCCCTGTTCGAGGAAGCCTCCAGCTACCCGTCCCTCAACAGCCTGATGAACCGGCGCTGACCGGAGGAGGCACCGTGTCCCACGACGAGCGCCAGCGCTGGAATGACCGCTACCTGCGGGCCCCCGAACCCCGGGAACCCTCGGCCTTCCTGCGCTCGCTCGCGGGCCGGCTGCCGACCACTGGCCGGGCGCTCGAGCTGGCCGGGGGCCCCGGACATGATGCCTGTTGGCTCGCGAGGCGCGGGCTGGACGTCACCCTGGTGGACATCTCCGACGTGGCGCTGGAACGAGCGGGGGCGCTCGCGCAGGCGGAGGGATTGCGGCTTCAGTTCGCGCGCCTGGACCTGGAAGTGGACCCGCTGCCGGCAGGCCCGTTCGACCTGGTCGTGTGCCTGAACTACCTCTGGCGGCCACTCTTCGCCGCGCTCCCCGGCGTGCTCGCACCGGGTGGGCTGTTCGTCTTCGCCCAACCCACCCGGAGCAACCTGCAACGACATCCGCACCCGTCCGCCCGGTTCCTCCTGGAGGACGGAGAACTGCCCGCGCTCCTCCAGGGCCTCCAATCCCTCTCACTCACCGAGGGCTGGACGGACGAAGGCCGACACGAGGCGCGCATCCTGGCCCAGCGCCCCGGCAATGGCATACGGCCCGCCGGGGCCCCAACGCCTCAGTAGCTCCAGCAGGCGCCGTGCGTCATGCTCGGGGCTCCTCAGGCGCGTCGGCGGTACTGGATCTCAATCGCCTTCTGCGGCGCTTCACCGGGCTGGATGTTGAAGTGCGTGATGACGAGCGCGTCGGGCGAGGGCTGTTCGATGTCCACGCGCCATCCCCAGCGCGGCGCGTCGTCTCCCGCGAAGTAGGTGCCGGACACGGAGAAACGGTCGCGCGCCCCGGGCTCCCCCAGCAGGGTCATGATGTCGGAGCCCACGTGGAAGGTGTCCACCCACGCCATGGTGAACTGGCGTCCGTCCAGATGGTGCCCCAGCGTGGCGATGCCCGACAGCGGCTTGCCCTTCATCGAAGACGTGTACTCGTACACGACGAAGCGGCCGTCGAGCACGCTCCGGAAGGTGCCCGTGATGGGGGACTCATCCTCCACCTTGTCCGGCTGGAACCACGTCTGGGCGACGCCCTCCCATCCGCCCACCAGGCCGGAGAGGAGGTGATGGGGACCACCGGGGGCTTGGGACTGCTGCAGGGAATCCTGGCTCATGATGCCCGGGAGTCTCCCGACCCCTCGGGTCCCCGTCCACTCCTTCCCGCGCTTTCCAGGGCGGAGATGGCGCCGCTCCATTAGCTTCGCGCGTCGCGTCCAGGCCGTCCCGGATGCGCCCTCCCTTCCGCTTCGATTTTCCCTGGAGTCCTTCTTGCCGACCACCCACGCCTATTCCGTACCGAGCGCCAAGGCCGCGCTCGGCCCCTTCACCCTGGAGCGCCGCGAGCCGCGTCCCCAGGACGTGCTCATCGACATCCTGTACTGCGGGGTCTGCCACTCCGACATCCATCAAGCCCGCGACGAGTGGGGCGGCGCCATCTTCCCCATGGTGCCGGGACACGAAATCGTCGGGAAGGTGGCCCAGGTGGGCAGCGCCGTCACCGACTTCAAGGTCGGCGACAGCGTGGGCGTGGGCTGCTTCGTGGACTCGTGCCGCGAGTGCCCGGCCTGCCTCCAGGGCGAGGAGCAGTACTGCGAGCGCGGCTCGGTGAACACGTACAATGGCCGGGAGAAGGACGGCACGCCCACCTACGGTGGCTACTCCACCCGCATCACCGTGGATGCGAAGTACGTGCTGCGCATCCCGGAGGGCCTCCCCCTGGATCGCGCCGCGCCGCTCCTGTGCGCGGGCATCACCACGTACTCCCCCCTGCGCCACTACGGCGTGAAGGCCGGCAGCAAGCTGGCCGTCGTGGGCCTGGGGGGCCTGGGCCACATGGGCGTGAAGCTGGGCAAGGCGCTGGGCGCGGAGGTGACGGTGCTGAGCACCTCCCCCTCCAAGCGCGAGGACGCCCTGGCCCTGGGCGCCACGCACTTCGCCGCCACGTCGGACAAGCAGACCTTCAAGACACTGGCGAACCAGTTCGACTTCATCCTCGACACCGTCTCCGCGCAGCACGACTACAACGCGTACCTGCGCCTGCTGAAGCTGGACGGCACGATGATCCTCGTCGGCGCGCCCGAGGTCCCCACGCCGCTCGCCTCGTTCCCGCTCATCATGAAGCGGCGCAAGCTGGGCGGTTCGCTCATCGGCGGCATCCGCGAGACGCAGGAGATGCTCGACTTCTGCGCGAAGCACCAGGTCGCCTCCGACGTGGAGGTCATCCCCATCCAGAAGATCAACGAAGCCTACGAGCGCATGCTCAAGGGTGACGTGCGCTACCGCTTCGTCATCGACATCGCGAGCCTGAAGCCGGCGTAGCACTGCCCTTCGCGGGCCCCGGTGTCACGCACCGGGGCCTCGCGCATCCTTTCGGGCATCAGCTCCTCCAGGCCGTCCACAGCGACACGGCGCCGAAGAGGAAGAAGAGCCCCGCGGTCACCCACCGCACCCACTTCATCTGCACCCGTCCCGCCAGCCGGTCGCCCAGGAAGACGGCGAGCCCGTCCGACACCAGCATCCCGGCGGTGGAGCCCAGCGTCACCATCACGGGCGCCTGGTAGCGCGCGGCCAGCGCCATGGTCGCAAGCTGGGTCTTGTCCCCCATCTCCGCCAGGAAGAAGAGCACCACGGTGGTGAGGAAGGCGCCGAAGCGCGGCGGCTTGCCCCCGTCGTCGTCCAGCGTGTCGGGCTTCAGCGTCCACAGGCCGAAGCCCAGGAACATCACCGCCAGAATCAAGGCCATCACCCGCGCCGGCACGTGCGTGGACACCCAGGTGCCCACCGACGACGCCAGCGCGTGGTTGGCGATGGTGGCCACCAGGATGCCGGCCAGCACCACCCACGGCTTGCGGAACCTCGACGCCAGCGAGAACGCCAGCAATTGCGTCTTGTCCCCCATCTCACTGGCGGCGACCAAGACGAACGAACCGAGCACCGACTCCCACGACATCATGAAGGCTCCCCTTCCCAGTCCCTGGCGCGAGGATGTCGTGGTGGAAGCGCTTCAGGGAGCAGCGCGCACGACGGACCTCGGCCAGGGAGCATTGAATCCCTGTCCGAAGGTCTCGTTCGTCTCGCGCGCTTCGCGAGGTGGGGGCCCGGGCCGTTTCCAGCCAGTGTGTCGAGCTTCCCGACGCCTCTTGCCGCTGGCGTGAACTACTCCCCTTACGTGTCGTCGCAAGTAGCAGCGCGGCCCGGATGAGTCAACCCGACACGTCCGCCGCCGCCGGGCGCTCCTACGTCTGGCGTCCCTTTTTTTGACGACACGAGAGGCTGCCCCCCTAATGCCGGGGACAGGTCGGTAGCGGCCTGTAGCAGCAGCAAAAGCCTGGAGGAAGCCCCGATGCAGGATGGAAGCGCCAGCCCGCTGAGCCCCGACGCTCCGTCGTCCCAGTCTCCGGTGGAACCCGGTGCGTTGCGCGAACGGCTGCGGCGCTGGCTGGAGCAGGAGCTGTAGTCCTCCGCCCGGCCCTGGAGCGAGCCAGGAGGGAAACACGCTAGGTTCGGGCCCTTCCCTGTTTCCAGGAGCCCTGGCCTTGATGCGTCCCTCCCTGATGACCGCCGTCCTCGCGCTGGCCGCCACCGGCTGCGCCACCACGTCCGGCTTCGAGCAGCTCTACCCCGGCATGACGCCGGCCCAGGTGGCGAACACCATGGGCAAGGGTCCGGCCCGGGCGCAGGAGTTCCAGGACGGCTCGTCGGCCTGGTACTTCGACGAGGACCACTGCGTGCTGATGCGCGACAACGTCCTCGTGGGCAAGTCCACCACGGAGACGCGCACGGCGGTGCACACGCCCCTGGGCTCGCTCAAGGACCAGGACAAGGCGTTCTGTGGCCCGCCGGGCTCGGAGGGCACCGCCAACCGGGAGCAGACGCTGCAGACGCCCCTGGGCACATTCAAGGGCACCGTGGACCCCGCCGCCGTCACCGAACAGGTGAAGAACAGCGTGCGGGGCCAGAAGGTCGCCTCCCCGGCGCAGGCCTCGCCCGACGCGGGCGCGCAGGCCACGCAGCCCGCGCCGTAGTCGTGGCGCCGCGTCACGCCGGGGCCGGCGCTCAGGCCGCGGTCGAGCGGGTGACGGCGCCGTCGCCGTCGTCCTTCTTCATGTTCCCGGCCAGCTCGCGGAAGGACATGTGGCTGATGGACAGCAGCACCAGGCCGAAGAGGACCTGCTGCACCGTCTGACACAGCCAGAGCACGTTGGCGTAGGCGAGCCCGTGGGCGTTCACCACCGCGGCGGGCAGGAACAGGCCCAGGCCCACCTTGATGGCGGCCTGGAAGGTGCCCACCATGCCGGGCGCGGCGGGGATCATCACGCCCACCACCAGCACGCACATCACGATGTAGGACTGGAACAGCGACAGGTTCATGGGCTCGCAGGCGACGCCCGGGGCCGCGCCGGAGCAGTCGAAGGCGCGGGCGAGCAGCACCATGCCGAAGCCGTTCACGGCCCAGTACAGCACCGTGTAGAGGAAGAAGAGGGCGATGTGCCGGCCGTCGGGGAGCTGCCGCATGGCGCCCACGAAGGTGTCCACGATGTCGGCCACCTTGTCCGCGATGCCGGGGGAGAAGCGGCCCACGGTGGCGCGCACGAGCCGCACGGTGGCCTCCTGGTGCCACAGGCCCAGCAGCAGGAACACCAGCCCGCCGCCGAACAAGCCGAACATCAGCCACGAGCCCAGCTCCACGTACCGCATGCCCTCGCCCTCCGTGTTCACCGGGACGAAGAAGAGCAGCACGCGGAAGAGCGCCGCGACGAAGAGGCCGTCCACGATGCGCTCCAGCACCACGGAGGTCATGGCCGCGCTGCGGCGGATGGAGCTGCGCTGGGCGATGAGGAAGGGCCGGGCGAACTCCCCCAACCGGAACGGCAGCACCAGCAGCATCATGAAGCCGATGCCGGACGCCTCGTTGAGCTTGCGAAACGGCACGCGCTCCAGGCCCGACAGCAGCGCGCCCCAGCGCAGCGTGCGGAACACATGGATGGCCGTCAGACACAGGAAGTACGGCAGCACCCACGCGTAGTTGGCCGCCTTGAGGCTGGCGATCTGCGTGGACACGTCCGTGTCCCGGAAGGCCCACCACATGAAGATGGCGGTGACGAGCAGGCTGGCGATCAGGTTGACGGCGCGTTTCACGGCGGCCGGGTATATCGTCCCTGCCTTTGCGACTCCAGTAGGACGGCCTGCCCCGGCTCCCTGGAGCGCATGCACGCGGGCCCCTCGGCGGGAAGCTCCCCTGCCCCGCCGTGCGATGTTTCAGGGGCAATCCTCCAGGAGACCGACGGCTTCCGGCTCAGGCGTCGTGCCCCCGGTCGGAGCCGTCGGAGGGCTGCTCGTCCTCCTGCTCATCCGCCTGCCGGTCGGGCACGCGGTATTCCTCCCCCAGCCAGCGGCCCAGGTCGACGGCGCGGCAGCGGCGGGAGCAGAAGGGCTGGGAGGTGTTCTCCGGGCGGGGAGGCACGGGCTTCTGACAGATGGGACACGGCGGAAGTGGCATGGCGGATGGAGTCCTAGATAAGCCTTGACGCTCCGGCGGGCCAGGACGTTTCGTGCTCCGGCCGTGCAGCCGACCCCGGAGACCGCTCACACGCTGTCGCAGGGCGACCGGCTGTCCCGGGACTTCACCGCCGTGGGCAGGTCCGACAAGGTGACGTTGCTTGCGTCCTTCGGATGGGTGACGCGGTGGTTGTTGTGAACGGCAGTGCTCTTTCGCGGAGTCCCCCATGAAGGTCGTGCGCATCACCCAGCCGGGCGGTCCGGAAGTCCTCGCGTTCGACGAGCGTCCGGAGCCGACGCCGGGGCCGAACGACATCCAGGTGCGGGTGCGCGCGAGCGCGCTGAACCGGGCGGACCTGCTCCAGGTGCGGGGCGCCTATCCCCCACCGCAGGACGTTCCGCAGGACGTGCCGGGCCTGGAGTACGCGGGCGAGGTGGTGGCGGTGGGCCCCCGGGCGCGGAAGTTCCAGGTGGGGGACCGGGTGATGGGGCTCGTGGGAGGGGGCGCGTGGAGCGAGGTGCTCACCACGCACGAGCGCGAGGTGCTGCGCATGCCGCGGGGGATGGACTTCGCGGACGCGGCGGCGCTGCCGGAGGCGTACCTGACGGCCTGGGACGCGCTGGTGCTCCAGGCGGACCTGCGGCCCGGGGAGACGGTGCTGGTGCACGCGGTGGCAAGCGGCGTGGGCTCCGCGGCGGCCCTGCTCTGCCGGGCCATGGGCGTGAGCGTGGTGGGCACGGGGCGCAATGCCTCCAAGCTGGCCCGGGCAATGGAATGGGGCGTGGAGCGGACGGTGGTCTGCGAGTCCTCGCCGCCGGTGTTCTCGGACGCGGTGCTGGCCGCGACGGGAGGCCGGGGCGCGGACGTGTGCCTGGACCTGGTGGGCGGCAACTACCTGTCGGAGTCGCTGAAGGCGATGGCGCCCCGGGGCCGGCTGATGCAGGTGGGGTCGGTGGCGGGGAGCCGCGCGGACGTGGACCTGGGCGTGGTGATGCGCAAGCGGCTGCGCATCACGGGCACGGTGCTCCGCAGCCGACCCGCGGAGGAGAAGATGGCCCTGACCCAGGCGGCGGAGCGGCAGTTGATTCCGCTGTTCGAATCCGGCGCGCTGAAGGCCGTGGTGGACGCAGTGCTGCCCATGACGGACATCCGCTCCGGGTTGGAGCGGATGGCGGGCAACACCACGGTGGGGAAGATCGTGGTGCGCTGGGATTGATCAGGCCTTCCGCGCAGGGCCCCGCTTCCTGGCGGGGGCCTTCTTCACCGTTCGCGATGAGGGCGCTTGCGCCGGAGGAGCCTGCTCGGCCTTGAGCACCTTGGCGGATGCGCACCGGCGCCAGGCTTCCTTGAGCAGGGATTGCAACAGGGGCCGCTTCACCGTGGTGAGCTGCACGATGACCATGGGCCAGTCCTGGTAGTGCGGCGTCACCCGGAAGACCTCTGGCTGGGATTGCAGCAGGGCCTCGCGGTGGTCGAAGTCCACCTTGAGGACGATGGAGTCCTCATCCAGCACGCGCGCGAAGAGCTTGTCGCTCACGCGAAAACCCGGCGTGCCATACGAGGGACGCTCCTGCGTCGCGGGCAGGGCCAGCGCCAGCTCCCGCACGTCGTCCACCGTGAGTCGTCCCTTGCGCTGCGCCTGCTTCTTCGCCATCTCACACCCCTCCCGTCGTCACGGCCTGAAGCCCGAACTGTAGCTCCAGGCAGCCAGGCATCACGGAAGCCGTTGCACGCGGGAGGCGGAACCGTATCCTGCGCCGCCATGGCTACCCACTTCGACCCCGCCGCCGCCGCGCAGCCGGGCTCCGGCATCTTCGGCCTCCCCCACTCCCCCGACGAGGCGCACGTCGTCGTCATCCCCGTGCCCTTCGAGGCCACCACCAGCTACGGCGG
>SECN01000498.1 GCA_004173515.1 Myxococcaceae bacterium
GTCGCGCGGGAGGCCCATTCCTGGGTCTTTCCCCGATACGGCGGGAAGAACACCGACGCCAGCGACTTCATCCACTGGACCATCACCGCCCGCTCATGGCTGAAGGTCTTGAACCCGTAGTGCCCGTGGTAGTTCCCCAACCCGCTCATCCCCACCCCGCCAAACGGCAGGTTCGGGTTCGCCACGTGGATGAGCACGTTGTTCACCACCACCCCGCCCGACGTCGTGTGCTGGAGCACCTCCTCCACCACCTTCGAGTCCTGCGCGAACACGTACAGCGCCAGGGGCTTCCCGCCTTCGTTGATGTGCGCGTAGACCTCCTCGCGCCGCTCGTACGTCAGCACCGGCAACACCGGCCCGAAGATCTCCCCCTCCATGATGGGCATCGTCTTCGTCACCCCGGACAACACCGTCGGGGAGATGTACCGCGACGGCCCGTCCGCCGTGCCGCCCGCCTCCACCCTCGCCCCCGCGGCGACCGTGCGGTCGAGCACATCCTTGAGGCGCTTCCAGGCAGCAGGGTCCACCACGCGCGCGAAGTCCGGGCTCGCCTGCCGCTCCGCCTCCGTCGTGCCGTAGAAGCGCGTCAGCACCGCCTTGAACGCCTCCAGGAACGCCTGCTGCTTCGACGCCGGCACGTAGATGTAGTCCGGCGCCACGCACGTCTGGCCCGCGTTGACGAACTTGCCCCACGCCAGCGCCTCCGCCGTCGCCGTCAGGTTCGCTGACTCATCGATGATGACCGGCGACTTTCCGCCCAATTCCAGCGTCACGCTGGACAGGTACTTCGTCGCCGCCGTCATCACCTTGCGGCCGATGTGCGGGTTGCCCGTGAAGAAGAAGTGGTCGAACGGGTGCTCGAGCAGCGCCTCCGCCACGTCCGCGCCGCCCTCGAACGCCGCCACTTCATTCTCCGCGAACACGTCCCGCGCCAGCTGCGCCAGGAAGCGCGACGTGTGCGGCGTCTTCTCACTGGGCTTGAACATCACCGCGTTGCCCGCCGCGATGGCCGCGATGAGCGGCGCCACCAGCAACTGGAACGGGTAGTTCCACGGCGACAGGATGAGCACCACGCCCTTGGCCTCGTAGCGCACGTGGCTGGACGCGCCCTTGAGCGTCAGCGGCGTCGCCACGCGCTTGGGCTTCATCCACGACTTCAGGTGCTTCACCGTGTGGTTCAGCTCCTCCAGCGTCGGGTGGATCTCCGTCAGCTCCACCTCCACCGCCGGCTTGCGGAAGTCCTGGTGGATGGCCTCCGCCAACTGCGCGCGGCGCTGGAGGATGGCCTCGCGCAGCTTGCGCAGTTTCGCGATGCGCTCCGCCGGGGTGCTGCGCGACAGGTTCCAGCGGTTCGCGCGCTGGGCTTCGAACACCGCGCGGATGCGTTCAATCTCCGCCGAGGGCTTGGGAAGGAGGGACGCGACGGCTTCCAGCATGACGGGCTCCGTTTCGAACAGACGTGTACCGCGGGTGGGTCAGCGGGCCTGGAGCCCGCGAAGAAGGGTGGTGATGGCCGCCGTCAGTTCGGCGGTGAAGTCCACGCGCAAGGGGGCCATGTGCGGCAGCGTCAGCACCTCGCGCGCCACCGGGGCCATGTCCGCCATCTGCCGCAGGCCCGTCACCAGCGCGTGCACGTGGCGGATGAGCTGCCCGGCGTCCTCGGCGGTGAGGAAGGGCAGGCGCTGCTGGAGCAGCCCCGCCGTCTGCCCCATGGAGATGAGCACGCGCTCCTTGAACCGCAGCGTCTGCTCCACCGTCACGTTCTGCTCCAGCATCGTCTGCATCCGCGCGAGCAGCCGCGTGAAGGTCTCCTCCCCCTCCAGCGACTCGGCCACCGTGCGCGCCAGCGCTTCCCCCGTCCACGCCCCGTCGCCCCGCGCCAGTCGCTGGTTCAGCTTCGCGAACCACGCCGTCAGCAGGTCGTCCAGGAGCGCCAGGAACAGCGCCTCCTTCGTCGGGAAGTAGAGGAACACCGTCCCCTTGGCCAGGCGCACCCGCGCCGCCACGTCCGCCATCTTCACCTCGGCGAAGGACGTGGCCTCGAACAGCGAGCGCGCCGCGTCCAGCAACTCCCGCCGCCGCGCTTCCTTGTCCTCGTCCCGCCGCGCACGGGGAGGTGCCAGTCGCCGGGGTTCGGAGGTGCCCACCATCACCCGGAGTTAAATGACCATCGGTCATCCGTCAAGCTGACCGGCGGTCATCCATCCTGCGGCCAACGCTTCCCTGGGATTGGCACCATGTGGTTGGGTGTGCGACGCTGGGTGACATCATGAGGCCCATCGACGCGGAGTTGCTGGCGGGCAGCGCGCTGTACCGGGAAGTGGTGCTGGCGAAGCTGGCCCACGCGCGCGAGTCGGTGTGGATCGCCACCGCCAACGTGAAGGCCATGTACGTGGAGGGCAAGGGGGGGAAGTTCGTGCCGCTGCTGGAGGTGCTGGACGGGCTGGCGGCGAGGGGCGTCGCGCTGCGGCTGCTGCATGCGGAATTGCCCAGCCGGCCGTTCCGGGCCGCGTTCGACGCCCGGGCGCGGCTGGTGAAGGGGGGGCTGGAGCTGAAGGTCTGCCCGCGCGTGCACTTCAAGGCGGTGGTGGTGGACGGGGCCTGGGTCTACCTGGGCAGCGCGAACCTCACCGGCGCGGGGCTGGGCGCCAAGGGGGACGACGTGCGCAACTTCGAGATGGGCTTCGTCACGGAGGACTTCGACGTCATCGACCGGACGACGGCCCTCTTTGACGCGGTGTGGAATGGCGCGGAGTGTCGAGGCTGCCGGCTTCGTGCGGTGTGTCCGGACCCCATCTTGCCCTCCGGCGCGGGACAGGCGAAGAAACAGGGCAGGAAGCAGGACCGGGATGCGGTGAGGTTGGGGCAGTCCCGGCGTCTGCGTCGCTGAGAGGGAGCGCACCCCATGAGGCTGTCCGCGAAGCACCCCGACGCACGTCCTTCGCGCGGCGCGTCCAGGGGGACCAGGCACGGGTGACGCTCCTCGGCTCCAAGGCGGATGGCGACGCGGCGGGTGACGAACGCGTCCGCCGACAGGTGAAGCGGCGCACCTACTGGTGGTGCGCGCTGATCTTCACGCTGGGCTCCCTGGCGCACCCACTGGTGCTGGGCGAGCTGCAGCCGGCGTTCTTCCTGGTCCACCTGGGGTGGTCCGCGGCGTTCGTCGTGCTGGGCGCGCTGGTGGGCGCGGGGTGGATCCGCGGTCCGGAGAGCGGCATCGCGGCGGGGCTGGTGAGCCTGGTGGCGCTGTCGCTGAGCATCTCCATCACCGGCGGCCTGTCGAGCCCGCTGTTCCCCTCCTTCTACACGGTGCCGCTGCTCGTGGCCGTCTTCACGCCGGGCCAGCGGCTGCCGGTGTGGTCCGCCATCGTGGGCACGCTGGTCGCGGTGGTGCTGATGACCTGGCGCGCCCAGGCGCCGTGGTCGGCGTTCATCACCCAGTCCATCAGCCTGGGCTTCACGTTCCTGGTGTCCGCGTACGGCGCGGAGACCTTCCGCCGCCTCCAGGGCGCGGAGAAGTCCGCGCACCTGGAGCGCGTGGAGGCCCTGCGCCAGCTGGCGGACAGCGAGCTGCGCCGCGTGCGCGTGGAGCGTCAGCGCGCGGAGGTGGAGCGGCTGGTGGTGGTGGGGCAGCTCGCCGCGGGCGTGGCCCACGAGGTGAACAACCCGCTCGCGTACGTGAAGTCGAACCTGCGCTACCTGGAAGAGGAATGGGCCGAGGGCGCCCCCGCGGACCTGGACGACGTGCGGCGCGTGCTGGAGGAGACGCAGCAGGGCGTGATGCGCATCCAGCAGATCGTCACCGACCTGCGCATGTTCTCACGCGATGAGCCCGGGGGCATGGAGTCCTGCGACGTCGCGGCGACGCTGGCCGAGGCGCAGCGGCTGGCGTCGGTGCGCCTCAGGAGCCTGGGCGTGGTGGAGCGCGACGTGATGCCCGACCTGGCCCCCGCGCGCGTCACCCCCCGTCACCTGGTGCAGGTGCTGGTGAACCTGCTCATCAACGCCGCCGACGCGCTGGAGTCCGCGCGCCCCAGCCGGCCCGCGCACGTGGTGCTGCGCGCGCGCATGGAGGACGGGCTCGTGCGCGTGGAGGTGGAGGACAACGGCCCGGGCATCGCCGAGGCCGTGCTGCCGCGCCTCTTCGAGCCCTTCTTCACCACCAAGCCGCCCGGAAAAGGCACCGGCCTGGGGCTGGCGCTGTGCCGCGAATACGTGGCGCGCGCCGGTGGAACGCTGGAGGCGGAGAACCGCGCGGAAGGCGGTGCGCGCTTCATCCTCCGGCTGCCTTCGCAAGGGGCTCAAGCCCCGGCGCGGCTCCGCGACGAGCCCGCCGCCGCGGCCACGGAGCCCGTGGCCGAGTAGCGCGCGGACCTGCCTGGCCTCATCGCTCCAGCGCGTGCGCGACCTGCCCCAGCAGGCGCAGGCGCGGCGAGTCCAGCTTGCGCACGGTGCGCATCAGCCGGCGCACTTCCGGACGCTCGCGGTACTCCGGCGGATCCTCCGCGAGCTGCGGCGCGCCGTCCTCCGCCACCGTCGCCGTCGCGCTCAAGCCGAGCAGCACATCCGAGGAGCAGCTCAGCACCAGGCACAGCTTCCGCAACGTCCGGACGCTGGGCAGCATGTGGCCGCGCTCCAGCCGTCCGTAGACCTCGGTGGCGATGCCGACGCGCTCGGCCACATCGGCCTGCGTCAGTTCCAGCCGCTGCCGGGACGCGCGGACTGCGTTTCCAATGAGGGTGGCCAGTCGTTGTTCCATGGCGTCGAAAACCTGTCGAAAGAGGAGCTTCTCCCCCCGCTT
>SECN01000499.1 GCA_004173515.1 Myxococcaceae bacterium
GGGTGGGGTGGTGGGGCCGTTGAAGGAGGTGCGCGCGGCGTTCGGTCCGGACGGCAGGCCGCTGCGGATTCCCCTGGAGTTGGAGGAGCATCGGTTCCTGGCGGCGCGGCCGGTGGAGCTGCTCACCGACGTGCTCGCGGACGAGGCGGCGCGGGCACCGGCCTTCGGGTTGGACAATGCGTTGCGCCTGCCTTTCCGCGTGGCCGCGAAGACGGGGACGAGCCGGGCGCACGTGGACAACTGGGCGGCGGGCTTCACGCGCGAGCGCACGGTGGCCGTGTGGGTGGGCAACTTCGACGGCACGCCGATGCGGGGGGTGTCCGGCATCACCGGCGCGGGACCGGTGTTCGCGCGGGTGATGTCGCTGGCGATGCGAGGCGTGCGCGCCGCGCCGCTGGTGGACCGGAGCCACTTCGAGTCCGCGACCATCTGCCCGCTGTCCGGCGAGCGCGCGGGGCCCCACTGCCCCGGCCTGCTCAAGGAGGTCTATCTGCCGGGCACGGCGCCCCGCCACGACTGCACGATGCACCGGAGCGACGGCGCGCTGGACGTGGGCCCGGCGTATCTGGCCTGGGCGCAGGCGGAAGGTCTGGCGTCGGTGAGCGGGGAGGGGCGGCCGGGGGCCCGTGCCGGGTTCATCCTGCCGGCGGACGGGGACGAGTTCCTGGTGGAGCCGCAGTTGCCGGAGAGCGCGCAGGCGGTGCCGGTGCGGGTGATGGCGCCTCCCGGGGCGAAGATGCTGGAGCTGCGCACGGAGGATGGGCGCCGCATCGAATTGCCGCCTCCGTTCGTCACGCGCCTGCCTGCGGTGACGGGGGAGCGCAGGCTGGAGCTGTGGGCGCCCGGCGGATCCGAACCGCTGGCGGTGACGCGGTATCGCGTTCGATGAACGCGGTGGGCGTGGTCGTGCTGCTCGCCGCGATGGTGGCGGGCACCGCGCCGGGGTTCGGAGCAGGTCCTGCGCTCGCGCAAGCAGCACCCTCCCATGCGCGTGCGTCCCTCGCCCATGAGGCGAAGCCCACGTCGGTTCCCGAACCCAGGGCGGACGTGCGGATCCTCTCGAAGCACCAGCCCGCGCGGTTGCGCCTGGAGGGGCCGCGGTCGCCGGTTCCCGAGCCGAGCGTGGACGTGCGGATTCTCGCGAAGCACCGGCCCGCGCGATTGCGCCTGGAGGGGCCACGGTCGCTCGAAGTCGCGGCCTCGCACGATGAATTGCTCGTGGATGGACACGCCGCCCCGCAGCCGCTGCGGCTGGAGGCGGGCCGGTGGCGGATCCGGGGCCGCAATCTGGACCGGCGCTACGAGGGCTCGTTGTCCCTGGAAGCCCGTGCGGGCGAGCTGATCCTCGTCGCCACCTTCGCGCTGGAGACCTACGTCGCGGCGGTCACCGCCAGCGAGACGGAGGTCGACACGCCGTTCGAAGCGCTCCGCGCGCAGGCCATCACCGCGCGCAGCTACGTGCTCGCGTCGGGCCGGCGGCATGAGGAGGCGCAGGCGTGCGATCTCACCCACTGCCAGGTCCTGCGCGGCGAAGGCTTCGCACGTCACCTGCGCCGCTCCCGCGATGCCGCCCGCTCCACGGAGGGCGTCGTGCTGCGCCTGCCCGACGGCTCCATCGCGCTCGCGCCCTTCCACGCGAGCTGTGGGGGCCACACCGCCGAGCCCGTGGCCGTGTTCGGGGCCCCGGACCTCACCGGCGCCGCCGCCGTGCCCGACCGCTGCCCTGCGTCCGCCTGGAGCGCCGTCGTGTCGCGCGCGCTGGTGACGGCCGCCGCCACGGAGGCCCTGGGCGGTCCCGTGCAGGCGGCGGATCTGCTCCTGGACCGCGACTCCAGCGGGGCGGTGGTGCGAGTGGTGGACCGCGCCTCGGGGCGCGATGCCCGGGGCGACGCCTTCTTCCGCGCGCTCGGAGCCCGTGCCGGTTGGGACCGGATCCGCAGCGCGCGCTTCTCCCTCGCGTTCGGCGGCGACCGGGTGCTCCTCGAAGGTCAGGGACACGGTCATGGCGTCGGGTTGTGTCAGGCCGGCGCGGCCCTGCTCGCCCGGCAGGGCCAGACCGCGGAACAGTTGCTCGCGCACTACTTCCCGCGCGCCCTCCTCTCTCACTCGAAGGACAAGTGAACCTGGGGGCCGGAATGGGCCCCGGTTCGCAGTCGACCGCGAGGGAGACGTGCCTTCAGGGGCCGTCCTCCCTGGTCCCCCCGCGAGGGGTTATCAGCACCCCGTGTGCTCCGTATCGATTGCACAGAGCCCTCAGCCCCGCGCAGTCCGGCGGGGCGTGGCCTCGCGCACCGGCCATCCCGGTGCGGGACCCAACCGGGGAGGCATCACATGGCGTTCAACCTGATCGAAGCGGTCGGCTCACAGTTCATGAAGAAGGGTTTGCTCCAGAAGATCAGCGGGGCCTTGGGAGAGGATCCGCAGGCGACCACCAAGGTGCTGCCAGGCGCCATCGCCGCGGTGGCGGCGGGCGTCGTGGACCAGGGCAGCAACGAGGCCGGCGCGCACCGACTGTTGTCGAAGCTCAACGACGGAGGCTTCACCGGCCCCGACGCGCCCCCGCATGCCGACGGCATCGGGGAAGGGCTGATGGACGAGGAGGAGCGCGGGAAGGGGATGTTGAGCGGGCTGTTCGGCAACAAGCTCAGCGGCGTCGCGGACGGCCTCTCGCGCTTCGGCGGGATGCGCAACTCGGGCTCGGCGATGAAGCTGCTGTCCCTGGCCGCGCCCATGCTGATGGGCGTCCTGGGCAAGCAGGTGCGGGATCAGCGCATGGGCGCATCCGGCTTGATGCAACTGCTGGGCAGTCAGCGCTCCAACATCGCCGCCGCGCTGCCGGCCGGCGTGGGCAGCCTCATGGGCTTCGGGGGCGCCACGCGTCACGCGGTCGCGGAGGTCATCGAACCCCACCGCGAAACGGTGACGCAGGTGCGCGAGACGGCCACCGTGCGCGAAACCATCCCCACCCGGCAGACCATCACGCGTCCACCGGAGAAGAAGAAGAGCATCGCCGGGTGGGCCGTCCCCCTGGCCCTGCTGGCCCTGGTGGCGCTCGCGTGGGGGGCCCTGCGCGGACGCAGGAACGAACCCGCCCGGGCGCCGGTCGCGACACGCACCACCCCCGCGCCCCGCGTGGAGGATCGCGTCGCGCAGGCACCGCAGCCCGTGCGTCCGACGCCGCCGCCCGCGCCGGTGGTCCCGCCGCAGGAAGTGCAGCCGACCCCGCCGGCGACGGGTGGCTCCGGCATGGACGAGGCCACGGGCGGCTCGGGCACGGAGAAGGTGCGCGTGAACGACGCCTCCGGTCTGCGTGAGGCCTTCGAGAGCGACACCGCGCAGTCCCAGGGCTTCGTGCTGGACGGCGTGGAGTTCCGCACGGGCTCGGCGCAGCTCACCGCGAAGAGCCAGACGATGGTGGGCGAGCTGGGGACCCTGCTGAAGGAGAAGCCCGACGCGCGCGTGAGCATCAAGGGCTTCACCGACTCCACGGGCAACGCGGACGCCAACCAGCGGCTGTCCCAGACGCGCGCGGAGAGCGTGCGTCAGGCCCTGGTGCGCGACGGCGTGCCGGCCAGCCGCATCGAGGCGAGCGGCGAGGGCGCCGCGGATCCCGTCGCCCCCAATGACACCCCCGATGGTCGCGCGCAGAACCGCCGCATCGAGGTGCAGGTGCTCGGTCAGTAGTCCTGCGTGACAGGGAGTTCCGGCGGCGTACGGTCTTCCTCGCGAAGGCCGTACGCCGCTGCTTTTGCATGCTCCCCTCATGGGACGCATCAGGCAGGGCAGGAGGGCAGGGAAGCGTCCCCGTGGCCCGGTCGCCGCGAAGGGGGAGGCCCGCCGTCACTGGCCGCCTCCTGTCCAGCGCGTTACATCCCCCGGGGGCTCCACTTCTGTCAGGCTGCGGCTAACGCCTCGCGTTAGGGCTTCACGCTTGACCCTGCTTTCACCCACCCTTTAGAAGGCCCGCGACCCATGGCGACTCCCGATCGGTTTCCCCTCCCACAGGTCTCCGAATCCACCCGCAAGCCCGAGTGGTTGAAGGTGCGTCTGCCGCACGGGGAAGGGTATGAGCGGGTCAAGGCCATCGTGAAGCGCACGAAGCTGGCCACGGTGTGCGAAGAGGCCCGCTGCCCGAACATCGCCGAGTGCTGGGGCGGAGGCACCGCGACGGTGATGCTGATGGGCGAGGTGTGCACGCGCGCCTGCCGCTTCTGCCACGTGAAGGTCGGGGCGCCCCCGCCGCTGGATCCGATGGAGCCCATCCATCTGGCGCAGGCGGTGAAGGAGATGAACCTGGAGTACATCGTCGTCACGTCGGTGAACCGCGACGACCGTCCGGACGGAGGCGCCAGCCACTTCGCGTCCGCCATCCGGGAGCTGCGCAAGGAGAGCCCGCGCACCATCGTCGAGGTCCTCATCCCTGACTTCAAGGGCAAGCAGAACGACCTGATCACCGTGGCGGAGGCGAAGCCGCACGTGGTGGCGCACAACGTGGAGACGGTGGAGCGGCTGACGCCCACGGTGCGCGACCGCCGCGCCACCTACCGCCAGTCCCTGCGTGTGCTGGAGTTCCTCAAGCACCGCCCGGAGCGGCTCTACACCAAGACGTCGGTGATGGTGGGCCTGGGCGAAACGGACGAGGAGCTGGAGCGCACGTTCAAGGACCTGCGCGACGTGGGCGTGGACGTGCTCACGCTGGGCCAGTACCTGCAGCCGTCGCAGTACCACCTGCGCGTGGAGCGCTTCGTGACGCCCGCGCAGTTCGACGCGTACAAGGCGCTGGC
>SECN01000082.1 GCA_004173515.1 Myxococcaceae bacterium
GGGCGGGGGCGTCCTTGGGCCCGAAGTCGGCGCGCGCGGTGCGGGACGGGCGCGATTCCGCCTGGGTCAGCCCCTGCGACTCCCCGGGGGCCCGCGAGGTGGAGCACGCGGCCACGAGACTGGCGGAGAGCAGGGCACCACTGAGGAAGGACACGCGGCGCTTGGAGAAGAAGGCGGACATGGAAGGCTCCCGGACTGGAAGAAGACGGCGTGCCCTTCAAAACGACCGACGTCCGGAATGGGTTTATCCGGTGAATTTTTTCCGGCGTCGGGCGTGGCCCGCGCTTGCGTGGGCAAATCCCATTTGCGACGGTGCCCGCCCATGGAGACGACACGACCGTTCCGGATTCTGGGCATCCAGCAGATCGCCATCGGGGGGCTCGACAAGGGCGCCCTGCGCAGGCTGTGGGTGGACACCCTGGGCCTTCAGGCCCATGGCACCTACCGCAGCGAACGGGAGAACGTGGACGAGGACATCGTCGTGGCAGGGGTGGGCCCCTTCAAGGTGGAGGTGGACCTGATGCAGCCCGTCAATCCCGACGGACGTCCGAAAGTGCACGACCCGGCGCTCAACCACGTGGGGCTGTGGGTGGACGATCTGGCCACGGCGGTGAAGTGGCTGGAGGGGCAGGGGATGCGCTTCACGCCCGGCGGCATCCGCAAGGGCGCGGCCGGCTTCGATGTCTGCTTCATCCACCCGAAGGCCAGCGATCAGTTCCCGCTGAGCGGCGAGGGCGTGCTCATCGAGCTGGTGCAGGCCCCGGCGGATGTCATCCGCGCCTTCGAACAGGCTGCTTCCACGGGCCACTGAGCACGAGCTGGCGGACGCGCGCGAAGCCCTTCTTCAGCGCGCGCTCCACCGGATCCACCGCGAGGCACAGCACGTACGTGCACGCGATGAGCAGCGCGAGCAGGCCCGCGTACTGGAGCCACCCGCTGCGGTCGCCCCAGACGCGTTGGAACGAGAAGCCGAAGATCCAATAGAACAGCAGCATCTCGTGGAAGAAGTACGCGGACAGCGACGCGGTCCCGAACACCTCGAAGAAACGTCGGGCTCGCGACGGCTTCGCGTCCGGCGCCATCCGGCCCTCCACCCACAGCAGCCCGAGCAGCACCGCGCAGACCCACATGAAGCGGGTCGCGGAGTTGGACGGGTTGGTGATGTAGAAGCGGTGCGGGGGATACAGGCCGCTGAGGAAGTGCGGCATCAGCGTCCCGGCGAGCCCCAGCGCGACGAGGAACACCAGCGCCCGGGTCAGCCCCGCGCGGCCCCACGCGCCCGCGAGGGTGCCCGAGAAGGCGCCCAGCCACGCGAAGCCGATCCACGGCAGCAGCGGGAAGGTGGCCCAGGAGGACTTGCGCAGGAACGACGCCCACGGCTCGCCAGCGTTGTCGGTGAAGGGCGCGAGCGCGAACGCGACCATCGCCAGCGCGAACGCCGTGGCCGCGAGCACGCGCGGACGCGGGGCCAGCAGCGCCGCCAGGGGCAGGGTGAGGATCAGGCACAGCCCCACGCAGTGCAGGATGTCCAGGCGCAAGAGCCACACCGGTTGCTTGAGCACGGGGAACCACGCGGCGTTGACCAGCGCGGCGACGGCGAACACCTCCGCGATGCGGCGCAGGTTGCGGCGCACGCGGTCGCCCAGCACGCCGCCCGCCGCGCTGCGCACCATCAGGAGCGAGAGCGCGAAGCCGGCGGAGAAGATGAACGCGGGGGCCACCAGCCCGTCGATCTTCAGCAGTCGGCCGGTCCACACGCTCTTGCGCAGCTCGGGGGTGAGCAGCGCCAGCGCGTGGCATTGGATCATGAAGAGGACGGAGATTCCGCGCAGCCAGTCGATGGCGCGCACGCGCTCGCGGGAGGCGGGGGTCGGAAGGGGCAGGGTGCTCAAGGCGTCGCTACCCTATGTCGGTCCCGCGGGCGGTTGCACGCACCCGCGGGACCGGGTCCTTCAGGGCGCTACCAGGTGACGGCGTCGACGTACGCCGTGCCCTTCCAGGTGCCGCTCGTCTGGAACTCCAGGCCCAACTGGTACAGGGGTGTCGTGGACCCCGTGGGCAGCTTCACCGTGATGGCGTTCCAGGCGCCCGCCTTGAGGCTTCCCACGGCGTACCAGGTGCCCGTCCAGCGCCAGTTCGCGGAGGCGCCTTCCAGAGCGTAGGGCTGCACGCCCAGGAGCTTGCTGCCGGTGGGGAGCCAGAAGCGGAGTGTCACCGTCCTGCCCGTCGGGACGGCCGCGTTGGACACGGCCACGGTGCCCTTGCCGGACGTGCCGTTGAAGGTCACGGCCAGCGAACGGGTGCCCGCGTAGGCCTGCATGGTGCTGGTGCTGACGGACGCCAGCGCCGCGCCGGCCGCGCTCCAGCCCTGCGTGTTGGACTCGAAGCCATACTTCGACGGATCGGTCGACGTGCCCGCGTCGGACGTGCCGGTGCCTGCGTCCATGCCGGCATCCGGCCGGGTGCCGCCATCGGTGCCTGCGTCCACGCCGCCATCGGTGCCGCCATCCGGGCGCGTGCCACCGTCCACGCCGCCGTCGGTCGGAGGCGTGCCGGCGTCCACGGGAGGCGTCCCCGCATCGGTCGAACCGCCCCCGGGAGGCGGCAGGGTGGTGCCGGCCGCGGGGAGGGTGAGGCCGCCAGCCTGGAGGAACGTGCCCGCGCGCTTCTTCAAATAGGGCTGACCGTCGGTGGCGAGGTCGTTCTGGTAGGAGGACTGGCCGCCCGCGCCCGCGCCGTACATCAGGGCGACGACGCCCACGTTGGCGAACTTGCGCCGGTGCGCATCACCGCTCGAGCCGAAGAAGTACTCGGTGCGGTTGTCCTTGTAACCCTGGCGCGCGCCGCCGCTGTTGTTGACGTTGAGGTGGTTGGAGTTGCCCAGCGGGATCTGCCACAGCACCCAGCGCTTGCCGGTGGTCTGGTTGAAGAGCCGCAGCCACTCCGCGTAGCGGTTGTACGAGCGGGACGTGAGGGACGCCGTGTCGCTCATGTCCCAGGTGTGGTCCGCGCCCTGCGTGAGCCGGTAGAAGTCCGCGTCGCGGTCCAGCGGATCCCCCACGAGCACGTCGTAGGTGGAGCCCGTGACGTTGGCGGCAAGTCCCGCCGGGTTGATGAACGCGACGACCTTGTCCACCTCCGGCTGGAGCGGATCCGTGAGCGAGTTGAACGCGATGTCCTTGCCGCTGGCCCACGCGGAGATGTGCAGCCCGAGCACGACGTTGTTCGCGCCCACCGCCTTGCGCAACTGGAGGAACGCCAGGCTCCAGCCCGCGACGGTGTTGGGCACGCCCGCGAGCTCCGGCATCCCGGAGGCGGCGATGGCCGCGGAGGTATTGGGGTTGGAGTTCGTCTGGAACTGGAGGAGGCCGACGACGTCCGGCTCCACGTGCACGACGACGGGACCGCCGAAGGTCTTCGCGCGCTGGAAGAGCAGCTTCACGTCCTCGAAGTAGGCGCGCATGGTGCTGGCGTTCTTCAACTTCGCCAGCGTCTCCTGCTCGCCGCCGCCCGGCTCACCGAAGAGCTGGTAGTAGGTGACGACGGGGACGTAGCCCTGTGCCTTCGTCTCCGTGAAGAAGCTGGCGGCCCAGGCTCCGTCGTGGGCGCCATAGCCCCAGTTGTCCGCCCAGCCTTTGGTGAAGTAGCGGTAGCGCGCGTCCCAGGGGACGTCGCTGTCGCGCATCCAGTTCTGGCCGGCCTCCTCGAAGAGGCCCACCATCAGCCGGTTCTGGAACGCGGAAGGCACGGGGCCCTGCACACCCGTGGCGGCCAGGGCCGGAAGCGCCCCGAGACACGTCAGCGTCAGCAGCGCCGCGAGGGCGCGTCGAATGGGGTTGGTCATGGAGGCGCTAGTACGCTTCGCCCGCCCGTCTCCTTCCGGCGCGGCCTACTTCGCACCCTTGAACGGCTGCTCTCCAGTCGCCCTGGTGGGGTCCCTGGAGTTGTGATTTAGCGGCTTTTGCTGGATTTCCCGTCATCGTCTGGAGGGTCCCCATGTCGCCATTCAAGCTCCCGTCCGCCACCGCGCTTACCGTCCTGGTATCGCTGGCAGGCATTCCATCCGCCTTCGCGGTGACCCCCGAGGTGCGTGACTTCCTCATCCAGGACGTCTGCGTGGATGGGGCGGATCAACCCATCGCGGGCGATCCGTACACCTGTCCCGTGCACCGCGACCTGCGCCAGGGCGAGGCGGTGGCGTACCTGCGGACCGACAAGAGTCTGGTGAACGGGGCGGTGTACCAGTCCGTGTTCTCATTCCCCGTGCGCTCGCCCAACGCCGCGGATCCGAATCCCCGGGTGGTGGTGGCGAAGGAGTTCGGTGGCAACGACATCGGGACGGCCTTCCGGGACTTCGACCGCTGCACGAACGGCAACTGCACGCCGGTGTTCCGCGACGGCTATGACGTGGCGGAGATGAACGGCACCTATGTCTCGTTCGTGGGGACCAGCGACCCCGGCATCAACCACCAGACCTTCTGGCGGTCGGGATGCCCCTGGAACTCGCAGGATCCGTCGTGGAACGAGGACGGGTGGATCCTCTTTCCCGCGAACCTCACGCGGGGCGTCCAGGGCAATGTGACGCACGGGATCAACATCACCACGAACGACCGGTGCCCCTCGTCGTTCAACTCGGCGCACGCGGCCTGGGACTACCCGGTGCAGGACCTCGTCTATTCGTCGGGCAAGTCCATGCCCACCATCACGTCGCACCACTTCGCGGGCACCGGCAGCAACAACGCGACGTCGTTCGAGGTCTTCTACTTCACCAGGCAGTACGGCTTCACGCGCTGGGAGGCGTGGAAGCGTTCGGATCAGTGCGGAAGCTCTGGCTGCGCGCCGCTGGTGAACCCCAACTGCAACGGCGCGACGAGCACGGTGTTCAGCGGCCAGACCTTCTACCGGCTGGACTGCCGCGACAGCACCTATGTCATCCCGCAGCCGTTCCCGCTGGAGCCCGTGCTGTTCCTGCCCACGCCGCAGCTCAGCCGCACGCAGAACCTGGTGAAGGGTGGCACCTTCGCCAATGGCCTGATGGAGGCGGGATGGGGCCGATTCAGTCCCCAGACGGCGACGAACTGGACCTTCAAGTCCGGTCAGCACACGGCGAACAACGTGTCGCTGGCGTTCTCGTGCGCGGGGACCTGCGCCTCCAACAGCGTGTACCACGACGCGAACGTCACCTCGCTGAACGGAGGCGGCGTCCAGACGGTGCGCTATGGCGCGGCGCTCAAGGCGGACGCGACGTCGGGCCTCTACATGCAGGCCCACCTGTTCGCCCTGAACGGCACGCACCTGACGACCCGGTCGCGCTACCTCGACGCGGGGACGTCCTTCGCGCGCTTCCAGGACGCCTTCGCGTGGGACTTCAACGCGCAGCCCCTGTCCACCATCCGGTTGGAGTTCTACCCGGTGGTGGGCAATCGGGACTACCACCTGGACGAGGTGTTCCTGGTGGGGCCGTAGCAAGCCCTACGCGGCCGAGGTCCGAGGCGCTGAGGGTGCCTCGGCCTCGATGCGCCGCATGCCGTCGGACAGGTGTCGCGCCATGGTTTCGACGTGGGGCGGTTCGATCATCGTCTGGTGATTGCCGGGCACGGGCAGCACCTCCAGCCCGTGCTGGACGAGCACCTGCCAGGGCTGTTCGGGATGCAGCGGGTGGGGCGGGACGTGCTCCTGGGCGCGGAGGTACGTGGCGCGTCCCGCGTAGCCCACGGGCTCGTAGCTGAAGAGGGCCCGCATGTGGGCCTTCCAGACGTCCAGGAACACCTCCAGGTCCCGGAGCGAATACGAGTCCGGCACCGTCGCCCCCGCGCGGGCCTGCCGGAGGACTTCGCGCATCTGTTCGTGCGGCGGCAGCGTGCGCAGGTGCTGCGCGAGCGTCGGCGTGTCGTCTCCGAACATGGCCGCGAGCAGCGCGGCGTCGTCCTCGAAGCGGGTAGGCATCTGTCCGGGCCCCGGCGTGTCGAGGAAGACGAGCAGCGCGGGAGGGATGCCCAGCTCGAGCATGCGCTGGGCCATCTCGTAGACGATGGTGCCGCCCATGGAGAGGCCCACGAGGTAGTACGGCCCCTGGGGCTGCGCCTGGAGCATCGCGTTCAGGTGGTACGACGCGAGCGCTTCGATGCTGCCCAGTGGCGGGCATTCGCCGTTCACGCCCGGAGCCTGGAGGCCATAGACCGTACGGTCGGGCCCGAGCGCCCGCACGAGGTCCTGGTAGCAGAACACCGTGCCGCCCACGGGGTGCATGCACCACAGCGGCGGAAGGTCCGTGCGGCCCTGCTGGAGCTGCACGACACCTTCAGGCAGGGACGGAGTCTGCGGTGTGCCAGGTGCGTCGGGTGTGAGCCGCGACTGGATCCACAGCGAGAGCGCTGCGACCGTCGGGCTCTGGAAGAGGACCTGGAGGGGGACCTTGAGTTGGAAGTGTTCGGACAGCTTCGACACGAGCTGTGCGGCGAGCAGGGAGTGTCCGCCCAGGTCGAAGAAGCTCGCGGTGACGCTGATGGACGTGCGTGTGAGGACCTGCGCCCACAGGTCCGCCACCTGTTGTTCCAGCGGCGTGCGAGGGGCCACGCCGGTGTTGTCCGCCTCGTTGGACTCCTCGGGGCGGGGCAGGGCGCGTCGGTCCACCTTGCCGTTCGCGTTGAGCGGCAGCGCGTCGAGCAGCACGAACGCGGCCGGGACCATGTGACTCGGGAGGAGTCCCTGGACGTGTGAACGCAGGTCGCTGGCGCTCAGGGTCTCTCGGAAGGTGACGTAGGCGACCAGCCGCTTGTCACCGGGCGAGTCTTCCCGCACGAGCACGATGACTTCGCGCACGGTGGGGTGCTGGCGCAGGACGGCTTCGATTTCACCCGGCTCGATGCGGAAGCCGCGCACCTTGACCTGATGATCGCGGCGGCCCACGAAGACGAGGCCTCCATCCTGGAGTTGCCGGACGAGGTCGCCGGTGCGGTAGAGGCGGGCGCCGGGGGACGTGGAGAAGGGGTGGGGGATGAACGCATCGGCGGTGAGGTCGGGCCGTTCCCAGTAGCCCCAGGCGAGGCCGTCTCCACCGACGAAGAGTTCCCCGACGACACCCGGGGCCACGGGGTGGCGGTGCGCATCCAGCACGTACGCCGTGCTGTTGGAGAGGGGCCTGCCGATGGGCACCGTGTCGGTGACAGGCTCCGTCACGAGATGCCACGTGCTGAAGGTCGTGTTCTCCGTGGGGCCATACACGTGCAGCAGCCGACGAGGACCGCCATGGCCCAGCAGCCGGTTGACGCAGGCCGGATCCACGGCCTCGCCGCCGAAGAGGAGCGTGGACAGGCCGTTGAAGGCCTTGGGCTCCATGCGTGCAACGTGGTTGAAGAGGGCCGTGGTGAGGAACAACGTGGTGATGCGCTCCTCGCGCAGGACGCGGGCGAGCGTCGCGGGCTCGATGATCTCCTCCTTCGACAACAGGACGAGCGTGGCGCCGTTGAGCAGCGCGCCCCACAGCTCGAAGGTCGAGGCATCGAAGGACACCGTCGCCGCCTGGGCCACGCGGTCGTCGGGGCCGAGCGCGATGTAGTCCGCATCCATCACCAGTTTCAGCACGGCCTGATGGGGAACGCAGACGCCCTTGGGACGGCCCGTCGAACCGGACGTGTAGATGACGTACGCGGGTTCGGAGGGATGGAAGTCGCGAGCATCGAACGGGGAGCCCGCGTTCGGAGCCGGCGCAAGCGCGTCGATGTGGAGTGTTCCGATCCCATCCGGAGGAAGTCGGGTGGCGAGCTTCGTGTCCGTGATGATCCGGTGCAGGCGCGCGTCCGAGGCCATGAAGGCGAGGCGTTCGGAGGGGTAGTCGGGATCCAGCGGTACGTACGCGCCGCCCGCCTTGAGGATGGCGATGAGCGACACGATGACGTCGATGCCTCGGGGCAGGCACACGCCGACCCGGGGCGTCGCGCGCCCCACGCCGTGGGCCTTGAGTTCCCACGCGAGCAGGTTGGCGCGCGCATCCAGCTCCGCGTATGTGACGGCCTGCCCCTCGTGGCGCACGGCGATGGCGTCCGGACGTGCGAGCACCTGGGCTTCGAAGGCCTGCACGATCGAGACGTCGCGCGGGTAGCGCTGGGCGGTGTCGTTCCATTCCACCAGCACGCGGTGGCGCTCCTCCTCGGACAGCCAGGGCAGGGCGTGGACGGAGCTGTCCGGTTGGTGGAGCGCACCTTCGAGCAGGCGGCGGAAGTGGTCCACCATGCGCTCGATGGTGCGTGGCTCGAAGAGGGCGGTCGCGTATTCGAATGTGCCGCTCAGGCCCTCGGGCGTTTCGGTCAGGGCCAGGGTGAGGTCGAACTTCGAGGTCTGGG
This sequence comes from Myxococcaceae bacterium, assembly GCA_004173515.1. Taxonomy (GTDB): domain Bacteria; phylum Myxococcota; class Myxococcia; order Myxococcales; family Myxococcaceae; genus Corallococcus. The sequence continues at coordinate 8,343 of SECN01000082.1, forward strand.
TCGGGAGTTCGAGCGCCTGCACCTGGAGGCCGGGGAACCGGGGCGGTGTCCCGGGCGCGTTCTGGAGGGTGAACATCACCTGCACCAGGGGACCGTGGTCGAGGGAGCGCTCGACGTGCAGCTCCTCCACGAGCTTCTCGAAGGGCAGCTCCTGGTGCGCATAGGCGCCCAGGGCCCGGTCCCGTACCCGGCGAAGGACGTCGCGGAAGGAAGGCCGGCCGTGCAGCCACGCGCGCAGGGGCAGCGTGTTGACGAAGAAGCCGATGAGCCCTTCCAACTCCTCATGCGTCCGGTTGGCGATGGGCGTGCCGACGATGAAGTCCTGCTGTCCGCTGTAGAGCGACAGCAGGACCTGGAAGCCCGCCATCAGCGTCATGAACAACGTGGCGCCTTCCTGTCGGCCCAGGGCCTCCAAGGGTTCGCGCACGGTGCGTGGGAGCGTGAAGACCTGGGTGGCTCCCGTGAAGCGCTGCACGGCGGGACGCGGGTGATCCGTGGGCAGCTCCAGGAGCCTCGGTGCGTCGTCCAGCTCCCGCTTCCAGTAATCGAGTCTCCGCTGGAGCACCTCGCCCTGGAGCCACTGCCGCTGCCACGCCGCGTAGTCCGCGTACTGCACGGCCAGCGGCGCGAGGCCCGAAGTCCGTCCCGCGTGACGTGCCTCGTATTCGGCGGACAGCTCCTCGTAGAGAACGCCGAGCGACCATCCGTCGGACACGATGTGGTGCAGGTTGAGCAGCAGCACGTGATGCCGCTCGTCCTCGCGCACCAGGAGGGCGCGGAACAGCGGGCCCTCCGCGAGGTCGAAGGGCTTCCGCGCTTCCTGCTGGAGGACGCTGTCGGCCTCTTCCTTCGACCCTGCCTCCACCGTGCGGAATGACACGCTGAGTTGGGGCGCGATCCGTTGCACCGGGACACCGTCGCCCGGGAACGAAGTGCGCAGCGAATCATGCCGGTCCACCAGCGCTTGGAGTCCGTGCTCCAACGCGACCACGTCCAGCGCTCCTTCCAGCCGCAGCGCCATGGGCATGTTGTAGGCGGCCCGGTCGTCGTGGAACTGGTGGAGGAACCAGAGGCGTTCCTGGGCGAAGGACAGCGGTGGCGGTCCGTTACGGTGCATGGGACGGAGCGCGGGACCGGAGTGGACCCCGTCCTTCGCGCGTCCTTCCAACGCCCTCGCCAGGGCTTCGATGGTGGGGAACTCGAAGAGGGTGCGGACGGGAACAGGGATGGCCAGCACCTGCGAGATCCGTGAGACGACCTGCGTGGCCAGCAGCGAGTGTCCACCCAGGTCGAAGAAGTTCGCGTCGACACGGACGTGGGGCAGACGCAGCACCGCGCACCAGATGTCGGTCAGCGTCTGTTCCAGCGCGGAGAGCGTCCACTCCTCGGAGAATCCCGCGGAGGATCCGTCCTCCAAACCGGGCACCGGCAGCGCGCGTCGGTCCACCTTCCCATTGGGCGTCATCGGCAGCGCGTCGAGCAGCACGAACGCGGACGGGACCATGTGACTCGGGAGCAGTCCCTGGACGTGGGAACGCAGATCGCTGGTGCTCAGGGCCTCGCGGAAGGTGACGTAGGCGACCAGCCGCTTGTCGCCGGGCGAGTCTTCCCGCATGAGCACCAGCGCTTCGCGAACCGAAGGATGCTGGCGCAGGACGGCTTCGATTTCACCCGGCTCGATACGGAAGCCGCGCACCTTCACCTGATGGTCCCTGCGGCCGACGAAGTCGAGGGCACCATCCTGCCGCTGCCGGACGAGGTCACCGGTGCGGTAGAGGCGGGCGCCCGGGGAGGAGGAGAAGGGGTGGGGAATGAAGGCGTCGGCGGTGAGGTCGGGCCGCTCCCAGTAGCCCCAGGCGAGGCCGTCACCACCGACGAAGAGTTCCCCGATGACGCCCGGGGCCACGGGGTAGTGGTGCGCATCCAGTACGTACGCCGTGCTGTTGGAGACAGGTCGACCGATGGGCACCGTCAGCGCATCGGCTTCGACCCGGGTGGGCGAGAACCACGTGCTGTACGCCGAGTTCTCCGTGGGCCCGTACGCATGCACGAGGTGTTCGGGGGCGCTGTGGGCCAGCAACGCGCGGATGCAGGTCGGATCCGCGGCCTCGCCACCGAAGAGCAATCCCCGGAGGCCCTTCAGGAGCGAGGCGTCGGTGCGCGCGACGTGGTTGAGCAGCGCCGTCGTTAGGAAGAGGATCGTGATGCCCTCGTCGCGGACCCGCTTCGCGAGCACCGTGGGTTCGATGACCTCTTCCTTCGACAGCAGCACGAGCGTGGCCCCGTTGAGCAGGGCGCTCCACAGCTCGAACGTCGAGGCATCGAAGGCGACCGTCGAGGTCTGCGCCACCCTGTCCTCGGGCCGGACCTGGAGGAAATCCGGGTCGAGGACCAACCGCGCGACCCCGCGATGCGGGATGCACACGCCCTTGGGACGGCCCATGGATCCCGACGTGTAGATGATGTGCGCCAGATCGTCGCCGCAGCCTTTGTCCGGAGGCGGGTGATGGTCGCGTGAAGTCCAGATGTCCGACTGCGCATCCAGGCTCAGGACCGACCACGGACCGGCCGGCACGTGGACCGCGAGGGAGGCCTGGGTCACCACCGTGACCAGCCGTGCATCATCCGCCATGAAGGCGAGGCGTTCGGACGGGTAGTCCGGATCCAGCGGCACGTAAGCGCCGCCCGCCTTGAGGATGGCGACAAGCGACACGATGAGTTCAATGGAGCGCGGCAGGCATACGCCCACGCGGGGACTCTCGCGCCCCACGCTTCGGGCCTTCAGGGCCCAGGCGAGCTGATTGGCGCGCACATCCAGCTCCCCGTACGTGAGGGCCTGGGCTCCATGGCGCACGGCGATGGCGTCCGGACGCAGGGCCACCTGCGCGGTGAAGGCGTGCACAAGGGAGGCGTCGCGCGGATAGGGCCGGGCGGTGTCGTTCCATGCCACCAGGACGTTGTGGCGCTCCTCCTCGGAGAGCCAGGGCAGGGCGTGGACGGAGGCATCGGGTTGGTGGATGGCACCTTCGAGCAGGCGCCGGAAGTGGTCCGCCATCCGCTCGATGGTGCGCGGCTCGAAGAGCGTGGTCGCGTACTCCAATGCGCCCGAGAGTCCGTCGTCCGTCTCCTCCAGCATCAGGCTGAGATCGAACTTGGACGTATGGGTTTGAAGCTCCAGGGCCTGCACTTGGAGGCCCGGAAGCTGGGGCAGGGTGCCGGGTGCGTTCTGCAAGGCGAACATCACCTGTACCAGGGGGCCGTGACCCAGGGAGCGTTCGACGTGCAGCTCCTCCACGAGCTTCTCGAAGGGCAGCTCCTGGTGCGCATACGCCCCCAGGGCCCGGTCCCGCACCTGCCGCAGCAGCTCCCGGAACGAGGGCGCTCCGTCCATGCGCGCACGCAGGGGCAGCGTGTTGACGAAGAACCCGATCAGCCCCTCCAGCTCCTCGCGAGTACGGTTGGCGATGGGCGTGCCGACGATGAAGTCCCTTTGACCGCTGTAGCGCGACAGCAGCACCTGGAAGCCCGCCATCAGCGTCATGAACAGCGTGGCCCCTTCCTGGCGCGCCACGGTCTCCAGCGATTGACGGAGTGAAGAGGGCAACGTGAAGCGGAGGGTCGCGCCTTCGAATCGCTGCATGGCGGGACGCGGTCGGTCGGTCGGCAACTCCAACACGTGTGGCGCGTCCGCGACCTGCTGCTTCCAGAAGTCGAGCTGCCGCTGGAGCCCCTCGCCCTGGAGCGATTGCCGCTGCCACGCTGCGTAGTCCGCGTACTGCAAGGGCAACGGGGCCAGCTCCGCACCACGGCCCTGGAGGCGTGCTTGGTACTCAGAGGACAGCTCCCGATACAGCACGCCCAGGGACCATCCGTCGGACACGATGTGGTGCAGGTTGAGCATCAGCACGGAGCGCGTGCCTTCAAGCTGGAGGAGCAGCACCCGGAACAACGGACCCTGGGCCAGGTCGAAGGGCGCCTCCGCCTCCAGCTTCAGGCGTTCCTGCACCCGGGCATCGTCCGGTCCATGTGCCTCGATGCGCTGGAGTTCCAATGCCAGCCCCGGATCCGCATGGATGCGCTGTGCGGGGGCATCGCCTGCGGGGAACGTGGTGCGCAGGGACTCATGCCGGAGGATGAGTGCTTCAAGGCTGGCTCGCAGGACGGAGACGTCCAGCGGACCGTCCAGGAGCAGGGCCATGGGCATGTTGTAGACGCCCCGTGCCTCGTGAAGACGACCGAGGAACCACAGCCGCTCTTGCGCGAAGGAAAGGGGAAGGGTGGCCTCGCGAGGCAGCACGGGGATGCGCGAAGCGTCCCGGTTACCCTCTTCCAGCAGCCGCGCCACGGCTCGGACGAAGGCTTCCAGGCGCGGGGCTTCAAAGAGCGCGCGCACGGGAAGTGCTACGCCCAGCGCATCGCGCACGCGGGACACCACCTGCGTGGCCAGCAACGAATGGCCGCCCAGATCGAAGAAGTGGGAGTGCGCCCCGACCTCGCGACCGCCCAGCACGGACGCCCAGATTTCCGCCACCTGCGCTTCGAGCGGACTCCGGGGCGCGACGTAGTCGTCGGCTCTGAAGAAGGACGCTTCGGGGGCCGGCAGTGCACGCCGGTCGATCTTCCCGTTGGGCGTAAGTGGCAGGGCCGCCAGCACCACGAACGCGGAGGGCACCATGTGATCCGGAAGCCGGGCTTGGAGGTACTCGCGGAGCATCCCATCCGTGAGGTCCGGTGCCGCGACGTAGGCGACGAGCCGCCGGTCGCCCGGGACATCCTCGCGCACCATGACGAGCGCCTCGTGTACGGAGGCGTGCTGACGCAGGGCCGCTTCCACCTCGCCCAACTCGATGCGGAAACCTCGCAGCTTCACCTGATGATCACGGCGACCGATGAACTCCAGGACGCCATCGGTCCGCTGTCGCACCAGATCGCCGGTGCGATAGAGCCGTGCACCCGGCGTGTCGCTGAACGGATGGGGAATGAACTTCTCCGCGGTGAGCGCGGACCGGTCCCAGTAGCCGAGCGCCAGTCCATCCCCTCCGACGAAGAGCTCCCCCACGACCCCGGACGGAACCACCTGGAGGCGCGCATCGAGCACGTAGGCGGTGCTGTTGGCGAGCGGTCCGCCGATGGGCACCGAAGGGACACCGCCGTGCGGCACCCGATACCACGTGCTGAAGGACGTGTTCTCCGTGGGGCCGTAGCCGTTGATCAGCGCGGTGGGTCCACCGTGCGCGAGCACCGCGTTGACGCAGGAGACGTCCGCGGCCTCGCCGCCGAAGATCATCCAGGACAGGTGACAGAAGGCCTCGGGACGCGTGCGGGCCACGTGGTTGAACAGGGCCGTCGCCAGCACCATGTGCGTGATGCGCTCCTCCTGGAGGCGGCGCGCCAGCACATCCGGGTCGATGATTTCATCCTTGGAGAACAGGACCAGCGTGGCCCCGTTGAGCAGCGCGCCCCAGATCTCCAGCGTGGAGAGGTCGAACGCGATGGTCGTGGACTGCGCCATCCGGTCTCCGGGGCCCATCCGCATGTAGTCGGGATTGAGCACCAGTCGCACCACGCCCTGATGCGGGATGCACACGCCCTTGGGACGGCCCGTGGAGCCGGATGTGTAGATGATGTGCGCCAGATCCACCGGCAGCACGGCCTCCAATCCAGACGGCTCCGTCACGGTGTCCTCGGAAGCATCCAGGCACACCGGCGTCCAGGTTCCTCCAGGCAACCGGGATGCGAGGGCTTCGTGGGTCACGATGGCGACGAGCCGAGCATCCCCGGCCATGAAGGCGAGCCGCTCTGACGGATGCTCCGGATCCAGCGGGACGTAGGCACCCCCGGCCTTGAGGATGGCCAGGAGCGACACGATGAGATCGACGGAGCGGGGCAGGCACACGCCCACCTGCGGCGTTCGTCGGTGGACCCCGAGCGCGCGCAGTCGCAGGGCGAGCCGGTTCGCGCGGGTGTCCAGCTCCGCGTAGGTGAGCGTCGTGGGCCCATGGCTCACGGCGATGGCGTCCGGACGCGCGGTCACCTGCGCGGCGAAGGCCTCCACGATGGACAGGTCCGAAGGGTAGGGACGCGCCGTCGCGTTCCAGTCCCGCAGCACCCGATGCTGCTCGGCCTCCGACAGGAAGACCGCATCCGGCGTGGCCCGGGTCGGTGCTTCCACGAAACGCCGCAGCACCTGGAGGTAGTGCTCGGACAGGCGCTCGATGGTGGACGCATCGAAGAGCGCCGTGGCGTATTCGAGCGTTCCCACGAGTCCGTCACCGGCCTCCTCCAGCGCGAGGAACAGCTCGAACTTGGAGGTCCGCGTGTCCAGCGTGAGAGGGGTGACGGTCACCTCCGGGAACTGGAGCTGTCCGGCCGGTGCGTTCTGGAGCGCGAACAACACCTGGATGAGGGGCGTGCGGCTCTGCTCCCGTTCGACCTGGAGCGCTTCGACCAGCTTCTCGAACGGCAGGTCCTGATGCGCATACGCGCCCAACGCGCGGTCTCGCACCTGGCGCAGCACGTCCTGGAAGGAGGGGTTGCCTTCGAACCGGACGCGCAGCGGCAGCGTGTTGACGAAGAAGCCGATGAGTCCCTCCAACTCCTCGCGCGTGCGGTTGGCGATGGGCGTGCCGACGATGAAGTCCCGTTGACCGCTGTAGCGAGACAGCAGCACCTGGAAGCCGGTGAGGAGGGCCATGAACAGCGTGGCGCCCTCCTGGCGTGCCAACTGATCCAGAGCATGGTGGAGCCGCGCGGGGACCTTGAAGCGATGGATGGCGCCCTCGAACCGCTGCACCGCGGGCCGCGGCCGGTCCGTCGGCAGCTCCAACACATGCGACACCTCCGCGAGCTGCTGTTCCCAGAACCCGAGCTGCTGTCGGAGCACGTCGCCCTGGAGCCACTGGCGCTGCCATGCCGCGTAGTCGGGATATTGGAGCGGCAGCGGGTCCAGGGCGGAAACCTCTCCGCGACTCCGCGTCCGGTACTCCGAGGTCAGCTCGCGGTACAGCACGCCGAAGGACCACCCGTCGGAGATGATGTGGTGCAGGTTGAGCACCAGCACCTGCCTCCGGTTTGCCTCGCGGATGAGCCGCGCGCGGAAGAGGGGACCCTCCGCCAGGTCGAACGGCTGCTCCGCCATGCGCTGCATCCACGCGGCGGTCTCTTCCTCGGAGCGCGACTCCACGATGTCCAACATCACGGACAGACGCGGAGCGACGCGCTGCACGGGGACGCCGTCACCGGGAAAGGTGGTGCGCAGGGCTTCGTGTCGATCCACGACGTCCTGGAGGGCCTGCTCCAGGACGGAGACCTCCAGCGCTCCCTCCAGCCGGAACGCCATGGGCAACGAATACAGCGGCGAGCCCGGCATCCAGCGGTCGAGGAACCACAGCCGCTGCTGTGAGAACGACAGGTGTTCCCTCGCCGCGTCCGTGCACGGCGAAATGGGCGCGTCGGTGTGCCCGGACGTCGGACGCACCGTCTCCAACGCAGCGCAGAAGGCGCGCAGGGTGGGGTGCTCGAAGAGGGTGCGCAGGGCGACGGGCCGCTGGAGCAGCTCCCCCAACCGGGCGATGGCCCGCGTGGCCAGGAGCGACTGCCCTCCCAGTTCGAAGAAGTCCGCGGTGGCGCTGACGGCCTCCACGCGCAGCACCTCCGACCAGACCCTGGCGACGGCCCGCTCCAGCGCGGTCTCCGGGGCGACGAAGTCATCCTCCGCGCCGGGGCAGTCGCGGGGATCCGGCAGGGCCTTGCGCTCCACCTTGCCGTTGGTGGCGAGCGGCATCGCGTCCAGCACGACGAGGGCCGACGGCAACATGTGCGCGGGCAGGTGGGCCTTCAGGTGCGCGCGCAGCAGGGCCGACGTCAGGGGCTCGCTGGCCGTCACATACGCGACCAGCCGCTTGTCTCCCGGCACATCCTCGCGCACGAGCGCGACCGCCTCCTGCACGGATGCGTGGAGGCGCAGCGCGGCTTCCACCTCTCCCGGTTCGATGCGGAAGCCGCGCACCTTCACCTGGTGGTCGCTGCGTCCCACGAAGTCCACCGCGCCATCCGCGAGCCTCCGCGCCAGGTCTCCCGAGCGGTACATCCGCGCGCCCGGTTCGGTGCTGAAGGGATCCGGCAGGAACTTCTCGGCGGTGAGGTCGGGGCGCTCCCAGTAGCCCCACGTGACGCCGCTGCCGCCCGTGTACAGCTCGCCCACGATGCCCGGGGGCACTTCATGTCCCGCGCCGTCCAGCACGTACATCCGCGTGCCGGAGATGGCGTGACCGATGGGCGCGGGGTCGGAGCCGAGCGGTGCTCGCAGGGGCTGGCAGCTCGTGAACGTGGTGTTCTCGGTGGGCCCGTAGCAGTTGATGACGCGCGTGTGGGGCAGGGCCTCCAGGGCGCGCCGGGCGTGGGGCAACGACATCACCTCGCCGCCCGTGAAGAGCTGCCGCAGCGTGTCCGTGCCCGGCAGGCCCAGGTCCACCAGGTTGTTGAACAGGCCGGTGGTGAGGAACGCCGTCGTCACCCGCTCCGTGCGCAGGAAGTCGCCCAGCTCATCCAACGCCGACGCGCCCCGCGAGAACACCGCGACGCGGCCTCCGGTGAGCAGCGCGCCCCAGATCTCGAACGTGGACGCGTCGAAGGCGACGGGCGCCAACTGCAACACGATTTCATCCGGTCCCAGGTGCACGTAGTCCGCGTCCAGCACCAGCCGCAGCACGCCCCGGTGGGGCACGCAGACGCCCTTGGGCCGCCCCGTGGAACCCGACGTGAAGACGACGTACGCCAGGTCGTCCGGCACGGCGTCGCATCCGGGAGGCGCTTCGCTGAAGGAGGCCAGCGTGTGCCGGTGCGCGTCCAGACAGAGCGTGTGCCAGTGCCCCACGGGCAGTCGCGACTCCAGCGCCGCGTGGGTGAGGATGATCCGCACGCGCGAATCCGTGGCCATGAAGGCCAGTCGCTCCGCCGGGTACTCCGGATCGAGCGGGACATACGCGCCGCCCGCCTTGAGGATGCCCAGGAGCGCGACGAGCAGGTCCACCGAGCGAGGCAGGCACACGCCCACCCGGGGCTGTTCGCGCCCCACGCCTCGTGCCTTCAGCCACCCCGCGAGCCGGTTCGCCCGGGCCTCCAGCTCCGCGTACGTGAGCTGCTGCCCGTCACAGCGCACGGCGACGGCCTGGGGCCGCAGGGCGACCTGCGTCTCGAAAGCCTCCGCGATGTTGAGAGGGGACAGACCCCGGGGAGACGGGGAGGCGTCGACGGTGTCGATCATGTCGTCGCGCCGCGCCACTGAGGTGGGGGGGACCAGTGCCGCCGCATGCGTCACGGAGGCGGATGAAGCAGGGGCGACGCGTGTCTCGAATTAAAGAGACGTTGGTGCAATGCGCGCAAGGTCGGAAGCCACCCACCACCCTGGCGGGGAGGATGCCCTCTCGCGTCTGCCCCTATCCCTGCATCACGGTTGTTTCAGGGAGAGCAGAGCAGGCCGGGCTCGGGTGCATCCTGATCCTGCAACGCCAGCAGACATGCGAGTGCGTCCGGATCCACCGCATCCATCAAGTAGGTGCGGCGCCACAGCAGCGCGGCGAAGCGCTTGGGAAGTTGCGCATCGGGCGCGACGAGCGCGCGGCGCACGCCGTTGCTGCCCTGCGCGGCACGGGCCTGCGCGGCCTCCAGCTTCGCGACCTCGTCGGCGCAACCTTCCGGGCAGTTGTAGAGGAACACCGCGTGCCCGTGCTCCAGGTTGTGCAGCCACGAGCAGCGCGGCTGCTCCGTGGTGAAGCTCTGGCAGGACAACCACGTGGGGCAGTGCATGCCGGAGTTGGGCGGGTTCTCGCCGTTGCCGCACGCGGTGCTGCTACACGAACTCACGTGGCTGGCCGTGGTGGCGTCGGACAGCGGGAAGGAGAACCGCTCGCAGGCCTCGCCCCCCGGAGTCGGGTCATCGGAGGAGGAGCAGGCGAGGCACGACGCGAGGAGGAGGGCAGGGAGGGCGCGAAGCATCCGCCCCGTCATATCGCAATCGCTTCGCGCTCATCCGGGCGCCACGCCGCGTCGCTCCACGTCGCGGCCATTCAGCCCCCGGAAGCCCAGGCCCTCCATCAGGCGCAGGAAGTCCGACGGCGGCAGGCTGCCGCTGGCGACGTGTCGGACATCGCCTTCCTCGGAGGTCTCTTCCAGCGTCGGCCGCTCCCAGCCCTGCTGCATCAGGCCCTTCAGGTTCACCGGCGCGCGGCTTCGCAGCGTGAAGTCCACGCGGCCGGGCAGGTAGCCGGTGTTCGCGGCGATGACGACATGGTCCGGCATCCGCTGGGCCCAGCGCACCGCGACCAGCGGATGCACCTGGGTCTCGGAGCTGAACAGCAGCAGGGCCACGTTGCCCGCGAAGCGCGGCGGAGTCTTCGCGCAGCGGACCACCTCGCGCTGGACCTCCAGCCGACAGTCGCGCAGCGCATCCACGCCGAGCACCCGGCTCTCCAGGATGTCCGACGCGCTCCCCGCGCGCAGCAGCACCTGCATCGCCAGCGGCGTGGCCACGCGGTGTGAGCGCGTGGCCGCGTTCAACAGCGACACGGTCTCCACCACCGCCGTCCGCTTCGCCCGCCGCAGCGCGTCCTTGAGGAAGGGCATCGGCGCATCCGGGCCCAGCGCCCCCACGGTGCCCAGCGCGGCCAGCCACTCCAGGGGACCCGGCACGACGAAGGGCGACATCAGGACGTAGGTCAGCACGCTGGTGTTGGCTATGGGCTCGTGGCCGTGCGCGCTCAGCACCTGCACTTCGGGCGCGAAGCCTTCCTGGCCCCGCCGGTCATGGCGATCCACGACGAGCGTGGGCAGTCCCGGCAGCAGCGGCCCACCCCAACGGCTGCCCATGTCCAACACCACCAGGGCCTCCGCCGGCGCCGTGGCCAGACGCTCCAGGAAGGTCTCGGAGTGGAGGTCTTCTCCCTTGCCCGGCAGGCGTGCGGTCGGGCGTGCACCCAGGGATTGGAGCGCCCGCAGCATCAGCACCCCGGACGCGAGTCCATCCGTGGTCGGGTGCGGAACGACCAGCACGTGCTTGCCACGACAGTCCTCCAGGAACCTCCGGGCCTCCGCCAACGCGGGCTCCGGAGCAGGCCAACTGGCGTCCCTGGTGTGTCCGAGCAGCATGAAGCAAAGCTGTCACTCCCTGTAGCTGCGCGGCAGGGACGGCTCGTCACGGCTGGCTGCTCCCCGTTCGACCCGCGCCGTGGCGGACGCACCGGAATCCCCACGCACGGGTAGGCCTGGACGCACCGCGCCGTCCGACTTCACGGGTGCGAGGGCCCGCCAGTTCCCCTAGTGTCCGCGCCCATGATCCGTCCCCCCCTCCTGCAGCCCCTGATGCGCGCGGCCCTGGCCGCCCTGTCGCTCGCGGCCACCACCTCCGGCGCGCATCAGGGGCTGCAGGAGGGGGGGACGGATC
>SECN01000083.1 GCA_004173515.1 Myxococcaceae bacterium
AGCACATCCGGTCCCACGCCCAGGGAGCGCAGCACATGGGCCAGCGCATTGGCGCGCGCATCGAGCCGCGCATACGTCAGACGCGTGTCCCCGAACTCCAGCGCGATGGACTCCGGGCGCCGTGCGGCCTGCCGAGCAAAGAGCGCGGCGAGGTTCGACTCACGCGGGTAGTCCACGGCGGTGGCGTTCCACGTCGTGAGCACCTGCTGGCGCTGCTCGGACGTAAGCCACTCCAGGCGGGACAGCGCCACGTCCGGAGCGGCCACGACCGCCTCCATCAACGTGCGCAGGTGCCCGAGCAGCCGCTCCACGGTGGAGCGCTCGAAGAGGTCGGTGCTGTACTCGAGGACGCCGCGCAGTCCGTCCGGCGCCTCATGAAGCAACAGGCCCAGGTCGAAGCGTGCCGTGGCGTTGTCCACCGGCACGGGGCGCAGCGTGAGGCCCGGTGCCTTCAGCTCGCCGGTGGGAGCGTTCTGGAGCGCGAAGACAGCCTGCACCAGGGGATTGCGGCTCAGGTCGCGATCCACCTGAAGCTCCTCCACCAGCTTCTCGAACGGCAGGCCCTGGTGCTCGAACGCGGAGAGCGTCGTGGAGCGGACCTGGGCGAGCAACGTCCGGAACGTGTCTTCCGGCCGCACGCGTCCTCGCAGCACCAGCGTGTTCACGAAGAAGCCGACCAGTCCTTCCACCTCCGCATGCTCACGGCCCGCGATGGGCGAACCCACCAGCAGCTCCTCCTGCCGCGAATAGCGCGACAGCAACACCTGCCACACCGCGAGCAGCGCCATGTAGGGCGTCGCTCCCTCCTTCCGACCCAGCGCGACCAGCCGCTCCACCGTCCCCAAAGGCAGGTGCACGGGAAGCAGCGCGCCGCGCGTGGACTGGAACGCGGGACGGGCCTTGTCGGTGGGCAGCTCCAACACCTGGGGCGCTCCAGCGAGGTGTTGCTTCCACCACGCCACCTGCCGGGCCAGCACGTCCCCTTGGAGCCAGGAGCGCTGCCACACGGCGAAGTCCGCGTACTGCACCGGCAGGGCGGGAAGCACGGGCGTCCGGCCCGACGCGAAGGCCTCGTAGCCCGCCACCACCTCGCGCACCAACACGCCCAGGGACCAACCGTCGGAGACGATGTGGTGCATGCACAGCAGCAACAGATGCGCCCCTTCCTCCAGACGCAGCAGGCGCGTGCGAAGCAGGGGCCCCTGGCCCAGGTCGAAGGGCCGCGCGGCCTCCTCCACGGACGTCCGGCGGGCCTCCTCCTCGCGCTTCCCCGGGTCCAGGACGGACAGGTCGGTGACGGGCAATTCCCACACGGAAGCGGGATGCACCGTCTGCACGGGCTGCCCGTCCTTCATCGCGAACGTGGAGCGCAGGGCTTCGTGGCGGGCGACGACGAACTCCAGGGCGCGTCGCAAGGCCTCCGCGTCCAACGCGCCTTCCAGCCGCAGCGCGGAGGCGATGTTGTAGTGACTGCCACCCGGGCGCAGTTGCTCCACCACCCACAGCCGCTGCTGCGCGAAGGACAGCGGCAGGGCCTGCTCCCGAGACGTGGGGACGAGCGCCGGAGTCCGCGGGCCCGTGACGCGCGCGAGCAGTTGTGCCTCCACCCGGTCCGTGAGTCGCGCGACGGTGGGGGCATCGAAGATCGCCCGCAGCGGCAGCTCCACCCCGAACGTGGACCGCAGCCGGGAGATCATCTGCGTGGCCAGGAGCGAGTGGCCCCCGATGACGAAGAAGTCATCGTGCAATCCCACCGTCTCCAGGCGCAGCAGCTCCTGGAACAACGCGGCGATGCGCTTCTGGAAGAACGACAGGTGCTCCGGAGCCGCCGGGCCCGAGGCCACCGAGCGCGCATCCGGAGAGGGCAGCGCCTTGCGATCCACCTTGCCCACGGGCGTGAGCGGCAGCGCATCCAGCGACACGAACGCGGAAGGCACCAGGGGCGCGGGAAGCCGTTCGGAGATGAAGGCGCGCAGCACCGTCGCCTCCACCGGAGCCCCGGGCACGTACCAGGCCACCAGCCGGGGATCGCCCGCGCCGTCGTCCAGCACCCCGGCCACCGCCGCCTTCACCGCCGGGTGCTGGCGGAGGATGGCCTCCACCTCGCTCAGCTCGATGCGGAAGCCCCGCAGCTTCACCTGCGTGTCGATGCGCCCCAGGAAGTCCAGCGTGCCCTCCGGCAGCCAGCGCACGCGGTCTCCGGTGCGATAGAGCCGGGCCCCGGGCACGTCACCGAAGGGCGAGGGCACGAAGCGTTCGGCGGTCAGCTCGGGGCGGCCCAGGTAGCCGCGCGCGAGCCCGTCACCGCCCAGGTACAGCTCCCCCGGGACGCCCACGGGCACGGGCTGTCCGTGGGCATCCAGCACGTACGTCTGGACCCGCGTCATCGGACGCCCGATGGGCACCGACGTGGCGTGCTGCGGCAGGTCCACGAGGTCGTGCGTGGTGACGCCGACGGTCGTCTCCGTGGGGCCATACAGGTTCACCAGCCGGCCCGGAGGCCCGGCGCGCAGCACGCCGCGAATGGCATCCGCGTTCGCGGCTTCCCCCGCGAAGAGCACCACCCGCATCGTGGCGAAGGCGTCCGGGACCTCGCGGGCCACCGCGTGGAACAACGCCGTGGCGAACAGCGCGGTGGTTGCGCCCACCTCTCGCAGGGTCCGCGCCAGCTCCGGGGGGGACAGCGTCACCTCGCGCGGAAGGATGACCAGCCGCGCGCCGTTGAGCAGCGCGCCCCAGACCTCGAAGGTGGCCAGGTCGAACGATGGCGTGCCGGCCTGCACCATGCAGTCGTCCGGCGTCAGCCGCGCGAAGTTCGTGTCCCGCACCAGATGCGCGATGGAGTGGTGCGAGATGCCCACGCCCTTGGGCCTGCCCGTGGAGCCCGACGTGTAGAGCACGTAGGCCAGTTGCCCCGGATCCACGTCCCCGTCCTCGGGTGGAAGCACCGACTGTCGGTCGAGCACCGCCGCGTCGGAGTCCAGGCACACCGTGGGCAGGGAATGGGCGGGAAGCGCACCCAGGAGTGCCTGCTGCGCCACCACCGCGGAGACGCCTGCGTCCTCGAACATGAACGCGAGACGGGAGCGCGGATACGCCGGGTCCATGGGCACGTAGCAGCCCCCGGCCTTGAGGATGCCGAGCATCCCCACCACCAGCCCCAACCCCCGCTCCACGCACAGCGCGACGCGCGCCTCCGGTCGCAGCCCGGACGCGAGCAGGTGCCGGGCCAACTGGTTGGCGCGGGCCTCCAGTGCGGCATAGGTCAGCGACCGCCCTTCGGCCTGTACCGCCACGGCGTCCGGTGCGCGCACGACCTGGAGCGCGAACCACGCCGGGACGGATTGGGCCGCGAGCGGCCGGTGCGTCGCGTTCCAATCCGCGAGCACGCGTTGACGCTCGGAGCCTTGCAGGAGGGAGTGCCGCGACACCGCAACCCCGGGCGCGGACGTGAGCGCTCCGAGCAGCGTCTGGAAGTGCTCCGCCATCCGGGCGACGGTGGCGGGCTCGAAGAGGTCGGTGCTGAAGTTGAGTTCGCCGTGGAACGCGCCGTCGCGTTCCTGGAGGCTGAAGTCGAGGTCGAACTTCGCGGTGGTGATGGCCCCGCTGCGAAGCTCCAGGCGCAGGCCTGGAAGCTCCAACGTCCCCATGGGTGCGTTCTGGAGCGTGAAGGCCACCTGGAACAGGGGCGAACGGCTCAAGTCCCGAGCCCCCTGCATGCCCTCCACCAGCTTCTCGAAGGGCAGGTCTTGATGCGCGTACGCCGCGAGCGTCGTCGCCTTCACCTGGGCCAGCAGCGCCTGGAATGAAGCGCGCGGGTCGATGCGGGCCCGCAGCACCAGCGTGTTGACGAAGAAGCCGATGAGGCCCTCGGTCTCCGCGCGGTTGCGGTTGGCGATGGCGGAGCCCACGAGGACGTCGTCCTGTCCGGCGTAGCGCGACAACAACAACTGGAAGCCCGCGAGCAGCACCATGAAGGGCGTGGCGCCTTCGCGTGACGCCAGTGCCTTCACGGCCGCGGATGTCTCCGGCGACAGCTTCACGGGAAGCGACGCCCCCCGGAACGACTGCGTGGCGGGGCGGGGCTTGTCGGTGGGGAGGTCCAGCGAGGTGGGCGCATCGACCAACTGCTGACGCCACCAGTCCAGCTCCGCCTGGAGCGCGTCTCCCTGCGACCCCTGGCGCTGCCAGAGCGCGAAGTCCGCGTACTGGAGGGGCAGGGCGGGGAGGGTGGCCGGCTGACCGGAAGCGAAGGCGCGATACAGCGAGCCCAGCTCGCGCGCGAAGATGCCGATGGACCAGCCGTCGGACACGATGTGGTGGAGCGTGAGCAGCAACCAATGCCGCCGTGCCTCCAGCCGCAACAGCACGGCGCGCACGAGCGGACCGGTCCCCAGGTCGAAGGGTCGGGCGGCCTCCACCGCCGAGTGCCGCCGCGCTTCCTCTTCGCGACGGTCCTCCGGGACGGACTCCAGGTCGAGGAGGGACAGCGACAACCTGCCCTCGGCATGGATCCGCTGGACTGGTGAATCCCCTTGCGAGGCGAACGTGGTGCGCAGGGCTTCGTGACGTTGCACCAGCGCCTGGAGCGACTGTTCCAGCGCGCCCGCGTTCAACGTGCCGTTGAGCACGAGCACGCCCGGCACGTTGTAGAAGGCACTGCCGGGCTGGAGCTGATCCAGGAACCACAGGCGCTGCTGCGCGAAGGACAGCGGAACGGGTCCGGTGCGAGGCGCGGCCACGATCGACGATGCACGCGGAGTCGAATCCTCCCGGGCCCGCAGCGCCGCGACGCGGACGGCGAGCGCCTCCACCGTGGGGGCGGCGAACAGGTCCCCCAGCGGCAGCTCCACCCCGTGCGTCGAGCGCAGGCGCGACACCACCTGCGTGGCCAGCAACGAATGGCCTCCCAGGTCGAAGAAGTCGTCATGGATGCCCACGCGCGGCACGTGCAGCACTTCGCCAAAGAGGCTGGCCAACTGTTCTTCCATCGCATCGCGCGGAGCGACGAAGCGGTCCGTGGCCAGGGGGGCTTCGGGAGCCGGCAGGGCCGAACGGTCCAGCTTGCCGTTGGCCTTGAGGGGCAGCGCCTTCAGCACCACGAACGCCCCGGGGATCAGGTAGTCGGGGAGCCGAGGCTGGAGGGCGGAGCGCAGGACCTGTCCATCCAGCGCCTCACCAACGACATAGGCCACCAGCCGCTTGTCCCCCGCGCGATCCTCGCGCACCACGGCCACGGCTTCGTGCACGCCCGGCAGGGTGCGCAGGGCCGCTTCGACTTCGCCCGGTTCGATGCGGAAGCCGCGCAGCTTCACCTGGAAGTCGGTGCGCCCCAGGAAGTCCAACGTGCCCTCCGTCCGCCAGCGGGCCCGGTCCCCCGTGCGGTAGAGGCGCGCCCCCGGCGTGGTGCTGAACGGATGCGGAAGGAAGCGCTCGGCGGTGAGGGCGGGCTGGCGCAGGTAGCCCCACGCGAGTCCTTCGCCCCCGACGTACAGCTCCCCGGGCATGCCAGGAGGCACCGGCCGCAGCGTCGCGTCCAGCACGTACGCGGTGGAGTGCGGCAGGGGCCGACCGATGGGCACGGAGGCGCCCACCGTGTCGCCAGCGTGCATCGCGTGGGTGGCGGAGAAGGTGGTATTCTCGGTGGGCCCGTAGCCGTTGACGAGCACTGCGCCCGGGCCGATTCGCGCCAGGTGTTCCCGCACGCGGACCGAGGCAAGCACGTCACCGCCCGCCAGCACCTGGGGCACGGCGGCAAGGGCTTCCGGATGGTGCACCGCCATCTGTTCGAAGAGGGCGGCCGTCAGCCACAAGGTGGTGACGCGATGACGCGTCAGGGTTTCAGCGATGCGCGCCAGGGACAGCTCCCCCGGAGGCGCGAGCACGAGCCGGGCGCCGTTGAGCAGCGCGCCCCAGATTTCGAGGGTCGAGGCATCAAAGGCGGCCGGTGCGAACTGGAGGACGGCCTGCCCGGGACCGAAGCGCAGGAAGTCGTTGTCCACCACCAGCCGCAGCACGGCGCGGTGCGGAACACAGACGCCCTTCGGCACACCCGTGGATCCGGAGGTGAAGAGGACATAGGCGAGGCTGTCACCCACCAACCCCGGGCCATGTGGTGCCGTCGTCGGCAGTGAAGCCAGCCGCGAGGACTCCGCGTCCAGCAACACCAGCGGCGTCAGCAACGCGGGCAGTTCGTCCGCGAGTGATTCCAGCGTGATGACCAGCGCGGCTCCGGCCTGTTCCAGCAGCAGCGACCACCGTTCAGGCGGGGCGTTCAGGTCGACGGGGACATAGGCGGCACCGGCCTTGAGTACGGCCAGCAGCGAGACGATGAGCTCCGGCGACCGGGGAAGGAGCACCGCGACGCGGCTGCCCTCCGCGATGCCCGAGGCGCGCAGGTGGTGCGCGAGCTGATTCGCGCGCGAGTCGAGCTGAGCATAGGTGAAGTCTCCCGCCTCGGAGACCAACGCCAGCGCATCGGGTGCGAGCGCGACCTGCTGAGCGAAACGAGCAGGGAGGGACTGACCGGAGAAGCCCCGGACGGCCGAGACTCCGCTCCAGTCCTCCAGCACCCGCCGTCGGTCCTCACCTGCCAGCAGCGACAGGTGCTGCATCGGCGCATCGAGCTGGCCAGGGAGCGCATCGAGCAACGTGGCGAAGTCACGCAGCAGGCCCCGGAGGAAGTCCGCGTCGAAGAGGTTGGTGTTGTAGTGGAGGCTGCCGCTGAAGCCGTCCGGTGACTCCTCCAGGATGAGGCTGAAGTCGTACTTCGACGACGTGAAGGGAGACGGCACTTCGCGCAGCGTGAGCCCCGGTGCGCGCCACTCCGCGACGGGCGCGTTCTGGAGCGTGAGGGTGACCTGGAAGAAGGGCGTGTGGCTCGTGTCGCGCGAGGGCTGGAGCTCCTCCACCAGCTTCTCGAACGGGACGTCCTGGTGTTCGAAGGCGCCCAACGTGGTGGCACGCACCTGGGCCAGCAGCGTCCGGAACGAAGCGCGCGGATCGACGCGGGCCCGCAGCGCCAGCGTGTTCACGAAGAAGCCGATGAGGCCCTCGGTGTCCGCCCGGGTGCGCCCCGCGATCGGAGCACCCACGCAGATGTCCTCTTGTCCTGCGTACCGCGACAGCAGCAACTGGTACGCGGCCAGCAACACCATGAAGGGCGTGGCGCCCTCGCGTTTCGCCACGGCATGGACCGCGTCCGCCAGCCTGCGAGGCCATCGAACGGGGAGCTGTTCCCCCGCGAAGGTCTGCACGGCCGGCCGGGGACGGTCGGTCGGAAGCATCAGCAGCGCAGGTGCCCCGGAGAGCTGCTCCCGCCACCACGCGAGCTGCGTCGCGAGCAGCTCCCCCTGGACCCGCTGTCGTTGCCACGCGGCGAAGTCGGCGTACTGGACGGGGAGGGGCTTCATCGTCGGCGTCTGTCCGGAGGCAAGCGCGCGGTACAGGGCGACCAGCTCGCGCACGAGGATGCCCGTGGACCACCCATCGGAAGCGATGTGGTGGGTGAGGACGAGCAGCACGTGCCGCTTCTCTTCCAGGCGCACCAGCACCGAGCGGAAGAGGGGACCCCGCGTCAGATCGAAAGGGCGCCGCGCCTGCTCCGAGATGACCTCTCGCAGCCGGGCCTCGCGTGCCTCGGAAGCGAGCGCACCCAGGTCCACCGTTTCGAAAGGGCACGCCGTGTCGGAAGCGATGCGCTGCACCGGACCGTGGGGACCGGCGGCGAACGTGGTGCGCAGCACCTCATGCCGCTGGACCAGCGCGTCCAGCGCCTGTCGCAACGCACCGGCCTGGAGTTCCCCCTCAAGCAGGACGGAGCCGGGCAGGTTGTAGGCGACCGAGCCGGGCTGGAGCTGATCCAGGAACCACAGGCGCTGCTGCGCGAACGACAACGGCAGGGCTTCGTCTCGGGGGATGGAGCGCAGCGGTGGCTCCTCGACTCCGGGGTTGCGTCCCTGGCCCGCATCGATCGCCGAAGCGAGGGCGCCGAGCGTGGACATCTTGAAGACCGCGCGCAGTGGCAGCTCGAACTGGAAGGTCGTCCGGATCCGCGACAGGAGCTGCGTGGCCAGCAGGGAGTGACCTCCCAGGGCGAAGAAGTCGTCGTGCACGCCCACGCGCTCGACCCGCAGCAGCTCCGCCCAGAGGAAGGCAAGGCGCTCCTCGGTGGGCGTCCTTGGGGCGACATACTCAGGGACGACGAGCGTCGCGGCGTCGGGGGCGGGCAGGGCCTTGCGGTCGACCTTGCCGCTGGCGGTGAGGGGCAGGGCGTCCAGCGGGACGAAGGCCGCGGGGACCATGTACTCGGGCAGCTTCTCCACGAGGAACGCTCGAAGGTCGTCGTTCTCCAACCGGGGCGCGTCCGCGCGGCCGACGAGATACGCCACCAGCCGCGTGTCGCTGGCAGTGGTGCCCGCGCGAGCGACCACCACCGCCTGACGCACGGAGGGGTGCTGCTCCAGCGCGGCTTCAATCTCTCCCAGCTCGATGCGAAGCCCGCGCACCTTCACCTGGAAGTCCGTGCGGCCCAGGTACTCGATGGCGCCATCGGGCAGCCAGCGGGCCAGGTCGCCAGTGCGGTACAGCCGGGCCCCAGGCGTGTCGCCGTACGCATCCGGAACGAAGCGCTCCGCGGTCAGCTCCGGCCGTCCCAGGTATCCCCGCCCCACCTGCACGCCGCCGATGAACAGCTCCCCCGGAACGCCCTGGGGCACCGGCCGCAGCGTCGCGTCCAACAGCCGGATCTGCGTGTTGGCCACCGGGCGGCCGATGGGCACCGAACGTCCCAGCGCTCCGCGCACGCACTCCTGCGCGGTGACCTCCACCGCGGCCTCGGTGGGGCCGTAGAGGTTGTGCAGACGCACGCCAGGCAGCCGCTCCAGACACCGCTCGGCCAGCTCCAGTGGCAGGGCCTCCCCGCTGCACACCACCTGGCGCAACGACGCGCAGCGCTCCAGGCCGGGCTCCTCCAGGAACACCTGGAGCATGGAGGGCACGAAGTGCGTGGTGGTGATGCGTTCCCGGGCGATGAGGTCCGCCAGATAGCCCGGCTCCTGGTGTCCCCCCGGCCGTGCCACCACCAGCCGCGCGCCCGTCATCAGGGGCCAGAAGAACTCCCAGAGCGACACATCGAAGCTGAAGGGCGTCTTCTGCAACACCGCGTCGTCGGGCGTCAGCGGATGCGCCCCCTGCATCCACAGCAGGCGGTTGACGATGCCGGGGTGCGCGTTCATCGCGCCCTTGGGGCGTCCCGTGCTGCCGGAGGTGAAGATGACGTAGGCCAGCGCCTCCTCGGGCGACACCGGAGGCGGCGTCACCGAAGGCTGGCGTGCCACCTCCTCCCATTGCGAGTCCACGCAGCACACCGCCCCCTCGTGGGAGGGCAGTCGCGCCACCAGCCGCTCCTGGGTGAGGAACATGGCGGGCCGCGCGTCCTCCGCCATCCACGCGAGGCGCTGGGCGGGGAAGGATGGATCAAAGGGGACGTAGACGCCCCCGGACTTCAGCGTGGCGAGTAACGCCACCACCAGCTCCAACGAGCGCTCCAGCAGCAGCCCGACCCGCACCTCCGACCCCACGCCCCGCTTCCGCAGGTGCCACGCGAGCTGGTTCGCGCGCGCATCCAGTTGCGCATACGTGAGGGACGCGCCCTCGAAGGTGACGGCCACCGCGTCGGGAGAGCGCGCCACCTGCGACTCCACGAGTTGGTGAAGCAGCACCCCACGCGGAAACGCCTCGCGAGGTCCGTTCCACGCATGGAGCACGCGCTGACGCTCCGCCGCGTCCAGCAGCGACAGCTCGGACAGGCGCGCGTCCGGATGGGAGGCAGCGTCCTCCAGCAGCGTGCGCAGGTGCCCCAGCAACCGCGCCACCGTGGCCTCGTCGAAGAGCGCGGTGCGGTACTCGGCGGTGAGGCTCAGTCCGTCCGGCGTCTCGAAGGCGAAGAGGGTGAGGTCGAACTGCGCGAAGCCGCTGTCGACGCTCCGCGCATCGAACGAGAGCCCGGGGCGCTGCACGAGGGACAGGGGCGTGTTCTGCAGGACGAACATCACCTGGAAGAACGGAGGCACGTCCAGGTGGCGAGGCGGCTGGAGGACCTCCACCAGCTTCTCGAAGGGCACGTCCTGGTGCGCGAAGGCCCCCTGCGCGGTGGTCCGCACGCGGGCGATGAGCGCGCGGAAGGACGGGTCGCCCTCCAGCGAGGTGCGAAGGGCCAGCGTGTTGACGAACAGGCCGATGAGCGGCGTCAGCTCGTCGCGGGAGCGCCCGGCGACGGGCGTGCCCACCGTGAGCACGTCCTGGCCGCAATAGCGCAGCAGCAGCACCTTGAAGCCCGCGAGCAGGACGGTGAAGAGCGTGGAGCCCTCCTGTCGGGCGAGGGCCGACAGCCGCTGGAGCAATTCGAGCGGCAGCATCGCGGACACGGACGCGCCCTGGAGCTCCACCTGCGCGCCCCGGGGCCGGTCGGTGGGCAGCGACAGGACGGCCCGGGCATCCAACCGCGAGCGCCACCACTCCAACTGCGACTCCAACGCGTCGCCTTGCAGCGACTCGCGCTGCCACACGGCGAAGTCCGGGTACTGCAAGGGCAGGTCGGGCAGCGTCACGGGTCCGCCCGAGGCCAGCGCTTCGTAGGCCTCGCCCAGCTCGTGCACGAGCACGCCCATGGACCAGCCGTCGCTGACGGCGTGGTGCAGCTTGAGCATCAGCAGGTGCTCGCTGTCGGAGAGGGCGAAGAGCGCGGCGCGCAGCAGCGGTCCCTGCTCCAGGTTGAACGGCGCCCGGGCCTCTTCCTGCAGCCTGCGCCACGCCGTGTCGGTGTCGCTCACGGGCTCGGTGGGAAGGGGCACGATGAGCGAGGGCGCGATGTGCTGCCAGGGACGCCCGTCCTGCTCCACGAAGGTGGTGCGCAGCGCGGCGTGACGGCGCACGACCTCGTTGAGGCTTCCCGAAAGCGCCGCCACGTCGAGTCGTCCGCGAAGGTGCACGGAGTAGATGAGGTCGAGCCCCGCCTGTCCTGGCGCCAGCCGCTCCTGGAACCACATGCGCTCCTGGGCGAACGACGCGGGCACGCGCCGCGCCGGACGGAGCTTCTCGCGCAACAGTTCCGCCAGCCGCGCGCGCTGCTGCTCAGGGGTGGGGGCCATGGATTCGCGACTCCTTGGAGGGGGCTTCGCCGGACACTCGGAAACGTGATGCGACACATTTCCGGGCTGCGAGGCGGCGGATAGTAGACAGCGCCTCCGACACCCCGCAGCGATTTGCGCCCTGCCCGGTCGTCAGCTCGCCACGGACCCGAGGCGGCGTGGACCGCGTGGGAATTCAACTCCACGCCCGGTGTTGGGCGCGCCGTGGCAGCGGCGTTTCACCGTGTTGGTGAAACGTCGCGCGCCCTTCCTTTCGCAAGCGGACGACGATGCGTCCAGCGCACACGACAAGGCGGAGGCCGTGGTGACGCGGGAGCTCCAGGATGGCGGGGCCTTCGTGGCGGAAGCGGACGGACGGCCCCTGGGCTGCGTGTTCTTCCCTCCGATGGAGAAGGTGCTGTAGCCGGAGCCTTCAGCCCTGGGGCAGGGTGATGCGCCGGCCTTCCGCGTCGCTCTGGAGCGCGGCTTGGATGACGCGCACGGTCTGGCTCGCGCTCAGCGCGGACACCGGCACCGGGGCGCCGTGGAGGATGGCGGCGGCGAGCTGGCGGTAGAAGTGGCCGTAGTCGCCGGGCGCGGTGGGGATGCTCTCCCCCGACGTCAGCAGCCGGCCATGGTTCGCGGGAGGCTCGTCGCCGAAGTCCGGATGGCCGGGGCGCAGGCCCGCTTCGAGCTGGCCCTCCTGCGGATCCAGACCGTGTTTCACGTAGGCATCGCGGTCCCCCTGCAACACGAAGCGGGGCCAGGGCGCATGGACCACCGACCCCGAGTGCAAGAGCACGCGCAGCGCGCCATAGCGCAACACCAGATGGAACCAGTCGGTGCCCTGCGCGCCGGGGCGCTGCCGGCCCAGGTCCGCGCCCACCGACTCCGGCACGCCGAAGAGCTGCACGGCCTGATCCACGAGGTGCGAGCCCAGGTCCCACAGCGTGCCACCGCCGGGCACGTCCTGTTCCTTCCAGCGCGCCTTCACCTCCGGGCGGAAGCGGTCGAAGTGGCTCTCCAGGCTGTAGAGCGTCCCCAACCGTCCCTGGTTCAAGAGCTGGCGCACGGTGAGGAAGTCGCCGTCCCAGCGACGGTTGTGGAACACGGTGAGGCACAGGCCGCGCTCCTTCGCGAGCGCGTCCAGCCGGAGCGCTTCGTCCGCGTCCAGCGCGAAGGGCTTCTCCACCACCACGTGCTTGCCCGCGCGCAACGCCTGCTCCGCGAGCGAGGCATGGCTGTCGTTGGGCGTACAGACGACGAGCACGTGCAGGTCGGGATCCGCCAGCAGGGAGTCCACCGTGCCCGTCCGGACGCCCGGCCAGTCGCGCGCCACGACGTCGGAGCGGCGCGACGCCACGGCGGCCAGCGTGAAGGCGGGCTCCGCGGCCACGAGCGGCCCATGGAAGCGCGAGCCGGACAGGCCATAGCCGAGGAGACCCACACGCAACACGGAACCCGGGGCGGGAGCAGAAGCCATGCGAGGCACGTTAGCGGGAAATGCCGCTGGCGCGGACGTCCCCCCGTGCGTCGAGGCTGTCGTCCAGGCGACAGTCTTGAATCAAACACAGAAAGACAACTCTAAACAAGAAAAAGCCGTTTATAGAGTCATGTCTTCACTTCGAGGAGAATTGACACATGCAGCGTCAAAAGAATGCGGGCCTCCGTGGATGGGTCGCCGGACTGATGGTCGCCGCGCTGTTCGGCTGTGGTGACGAGAGGGGAGCACCCCACGGAACAGAGGCGGAGACACAGCAGGCGGCGACGAATTGCAGGAATGTCGACGAGACCGATCCCGAGGTTGCGCGAAGTCTCGAGGGCGCGAAACTGACGCCCTTGGGCCCGATCACGGAGCGGCATGTGGATGGGAAGCGGATTTCGTCCAGGCGATTCCAGGTGGAGCCCGCGGTCACGTCGCAAGCCGTCGCCGGTGATTCGGTAGCATCCATGGCCGTGTCGCACGTGCTTGTTGATTGTACGGGGAGCTGTACGGGCGGCGCCACCTGTGACCCCCCCGAGGGCTGCGAGCCCTTCGCCAACGGTTGCACCCAGCTCAGGTGTCGGGGGGGTGACTGCAAAGGGACCTGCGCGAAGAGGTCGGCGCCCGAGCCTGACGCGGGCACTTCGGACGCTGGCACTTCGGACGCGGGCACTTCGGACGCCGGTGCCGCTGATTCGGGTGTCGCGGATGCGGGCGCATCCGACGCGGGCGCATCCGACGCGGGCGCTGCCGACGCGGGTCCTGCCGCCTCCTGAGGCTGGCAGCCTCCCGCCCCCGGGCTGCCTGCGACGCGTTAGAGTCCGCGTCGTCGTCCGCCCTCGGAGGAGGAAGCCCCCCATGGACACCGTGCCCGTCATCGACGTCCGAGCCCTCATCGACGCCACGTCGAGCCTCGCGGCCCGCCGCGAGGTCGCCGCGAGGATGGGCGTCGCGTGTCGGCACAACGGGTTCTTCTACGTCACCGGGCACTGCGTGGACGTGGGGCTCCAGTCCCGGTTGGAAGCCCTGGCGCGGGAGTTCTTCGCGAGGTCAGAGGCGGAGAAGCAGGCCGTGCGGATGGCGTTGGGAGGCCGGGCCTGGCGGGGCTTCTTCCCCGTGGGCGGCGAGCTCACGTCGGGCCGTCCGGACCGCAAGGAGGGCCTGTACTTCGGCACGGAGCTGTCGCCGGAGGATCCACGCGTCGTCGCCGGCACGCCGCTGCACGGCCCGAACCTGTTCCCCCGGGAACCGGTGGGCCTGCGCGGCGCGGTGCTGGACTACATGGAAGCGCTGACGTCGCTGGGGCACGCGCTGATGTCGGGCCTCGCGCTCAGTCTGGAGTTGGAGGAGGACTTCTTCGCCACGCGATACATGGCGGACCCCACGGTGCTGTTCCGCATCTTCAACTACCCGCCGGGCCCGGAGGTGGACGCAGAGGGGTTGCCGGTGTGGGGTGTGGGCGAGCACACCGACTACGGCGTGCTCACCATCCTGAAACAGGACGACGCGGGCGGGCTCCAGGTGAAGTCGCGCCAGGACGGGCAGGTGCGTTGGATGGACGCGCCGCCGGTGGAGGGCACGTTCGTGTGCAACATCGGAGACATGCTCGACCGGATGACGCGGGGCGTGTACCGCTCCACGCCGCACCGGGTGCTCAACCGCGCGGGCCGGGACCGTCTGTCATTGCCCTTCTTCTTCGACCCGGGCTGGACGGCGGAGATCCACGCCATTGATTCACCGGCGCTGCGCGACGCCAGCGTGGACGATCAGGCGGAGCGGTGGGACCGGCAGAGCGTGCACGCCTTCCGGGGCACGTATGGGGACTACCTGCTCGGCAAGGTGGGCAAGGTGTTCCCGGACCTGCGCGCGGAGGTGTTGTAGGTCCGGCTCAGTCGCGACGCCGAGCGCGGATGACCAGGGATGGACTGTCCAGGGTGAAGGGCTGGCCGTCCAGGTCCCCCCAGAGGCCGTCCTCCCGCAAGCCCGCCTGTTCGAGCATGCCGAGCAACTCGTGCGCGGAGAACAGGCGGCAGTGGATGTGCTGTTCGTACGTCTTGCCCGTCCGCGGGTCGCGCCCCTTGGAGTGGCGGTGGTTGCGGCTGGTGCGCGGCTCGAAGCGGTTCTCCTCCCACCAGAGCAGGGTCTCGGATTCACCCCACCGGCGGGGAGGCTGGCGCAGGGCGTGGTCGCGGTTGTCGACCTCGATGAGGAGCTGACCGCCGGGGACCAGGGTGTCGCGGATGGAGCGCAGCGCCTCCAGGTGGGCCGCGTCGTTCTCCAGGAAGCCGAAGGACGTGGAGAGCACGATGGCGACGTCATGCCCCCGGCTGGGGATGCTGCGCATGTCCGACTGCACCCAGGTGATGTCCACGCCCGCGCGGCCGGCGCGTTCGCGGGCCATGCCCAGACGTTCGGAGGACAGGTCCAGGCCGGTGACGCTCAGGCCGCGCCGCGCCAGTTCGATCGCATGGCGGCCGTGTCCGCAGCACACGTCCAGGACACTGGCGCCGGGCTCCAATTCCAGAAGGCGCAGGGCCTGCTCCACCTCCGTGGCCGCGGTGGCGTCGAGCGGCAGGTACCAGACGTCGTCGGTGATGGAGAAGGCCTCGCGGTACCAGGGCGGGGACTCAGGGCGGGGCTGGAGTTGCTGCTGGATGTGGGGCAGGAGCGAGATGCCCAGGGCCTCGCGCTGGGACGCGGAGAGGTAGCGGGCGCCGCGCACCCAGCCGACGCAGGTGGCCGCGCCGCAACCGCAGGGGAAGGGCGCCACCAGGTGCCACTCGGAGGTCAGGTAGTTGAAGGTGACTTCCTGACCGGCCGCCAACGCCCTGCGCGCGGTGAACCGGGGCGGCTGCGTGTCGGAGCCGGGGTCGAACAGGGCCGTCGGTTCGCACGCATGGTTGATGAAGCGCCAGGGTGCATCCGGCGTCGCCAGGTGCTGATCCACGCCCACCTGGAGCGTGTCCCGACCGGGAGCGCGGACCCGGCTGCCCTCCATGACGAGGAGCACCTCGCCCGCGGCCACCGCCCGCGTCGTCACCATGCAGGTGCCGAAGGGACCGGACGAGCGGGTGAGCAGCGCGGGCGTGGAGGGATTCGGGGGGAAGGCGGGCGTGGACATGGCGGGACGTGCGGCTCTGGAGCGGTGTGGCCCTGGGAGGGGCAGGGCGAACGGCCCCCACTCGCGGCTCTAGCTCATCAGTCGGGAGGATGGGTGAAAATCTGGTATTTCCAGCATTGGAGGAAATGCGCTCCTGGATGGAGAGTGCGGTCACCCTGAACGGGGTGTGACCCGCAATGCAAGACGGGCGCTGCGCGCTGTCCGCGCGCATCGCCCGTCAAAGACAACCCAACCGGTCCCGAACTACGCGCCCGCGTACTTGCGGCGGTGTTCGACGATCTCCGCCAGCCGGAAGGTGCCCGGCTCCGGGGCGATGGCTTCCGGCGCGTCGTACGGCAGGTTCATCAGCCGCTCGTACTCCTCCACCGACACGCGCTCGCGCTTCGCCAGCACCGTGTCCAGGTCCGCGCGCGCCATCCGCTCCGCCGCCTTCTCACCCACCACGCCGGAGTAGAACTCCGCGCAGCAGCCGCTGCCGTAGGACAGCAGGCCCACGCGCTGGTTCGCCAGCGCCGCGCCCTCCGCGTGCAACTGGCCCGCGAGCGCCAGGTACAGCGACGCCGTGTAGACGTTGCCCACGCGCGCGTTCAGGCCCAGCGACTTCGCCACCTGTGCGTCGTAGCTCGCCTGCGACTTCGCGGACTCGTCGCGCGCCTCGGGCGTCGCCGGGCCGGGGCCCACCGCGTCCTCCAGGTCGCACAGCCGCACCTGTGCGTGTGCCTTGCGTGCCATCTTGCAGAAGGGCACGTGATACAGGATGCGCGCCAACTGCTCACTGGGCAGCTTGGAATCCCAGCGCACCAGCCCCTGCTCCAGCGCGCGCTGGCGCCAGCCCCGGTACGCTCCCGCCATCGCGTCCAGGTAGCAGGTGATGGAGTAGTGCCCGTCCACCAGCGCTTCACGACGCCCCACCGGCCGCCAGAAGTCATACACGTCCGACGTGCACACGCCGTTGAGCCCCACGTCCAGCGCCAGCAGGTCCGGCGTCTCCGACACCAGCAGCGCCACCGCGCCGCCACCCTGGGTGGGCTCGCCCGCCGTCTTCAGGCCGTAGCGCGCGATGTCCGTGCACACCACCAGCGCCGTGCGCCCCGCGCCCGCGCCGGAGGCAATCCACTCCACCGCCGCCATCAGGCCCGCCGTGCCGCCGTAGCAGGCGTGCTGCGAGTCGAACGTGCGCATGGAGCGCGGCAGCTTCAGCAGGCCGTGCACGTGCGACGCGATGGGCTTCGAGTGGTCCACGCCCGTCTCGGTGCCCACCACCAGCATGCCGATCTTCGACGTGTCCACGGACTGCTGCTGGATGAGCCGCGCCGCCGCCGTGGCCGCCAGCGACACCGAGTCCTCACCCGGGTCGTTGACCGCCATCTCCTTCGCGCCCAGGCCCGCGGTGAACTTCGCGGGATCCACGCCGCGCGCGCGCGCCAGGTCCTCGATGTCCACGTACCGCCGGGGCACCGCCACGGCCAGCGCTTCGATTCCAACCCGCTTCTTCATGGGGAGCTCCTCAAGTCCAATTGCTGCGAATCCGAATGACTCACGCCTCGGGCGGCACCAGCACCAGCCGGCCCGCCACCTCGCGGTTCTCCAACCGGAAGTGCGCGCGCCCCGCATCCGCCAGCGCCACCTCCTCCGACACGAAGGGACGCACCAACCCGGCCGCCGTCAGCCGCAGCGATTCGTCCAGCTCCTCGCGCGTCGTCGCGTACGCGCCAAGAATCTCCAGCTCCTTCACGATGACCAGGCCCGGGTTCAGGTTCACCACCCCCGACTCCAGGTTGCCCACCACCACCACGCGGCCGCCCGGCGCCATCGACTTGAGCGTCTGGTCGAAGGTCGCGCTGCCGACGATCTCCACCG
This sequence comes from Myxococcaceae bacterium, assembly GCA_004173515.1. Lineage (GTDB taxonomy): Bacteria > Myxococcota > Myxococcia > Myxococcales > Myxococcaceae > Corallococcus. The sequence goes on from SECN01000083.1 coordinate 17,594, forward strand.
CCACGTCCACGCCGTTGCCGGACGTGCGCTTGCGCGCCTCCGAACCGAAGTCCAGCCCGCGCGAGACAATCACCTCGTCCGCGCCGGCCTCCTTCAGCGCCGCCACCTTCGCCTCGCCGGAGGTGATGGCGATGACGCGTGCCCCGTCCGCCTTCGCCAACTGCACGGCCGCAAGGCCCACGCCGCCGCTGGCGCCGGTGATGAGCACCGTCTCGCCAGCCCGCACCCTGGCCCGCGTGCGAAGGGTGTGCACCGCGGTGCCCAGCGTGCAGCACACCGTGGCCGCCACCGCCCAGGGCAGGCTTGTCGGCACGCGGCCCAGTCCTCGCACGGGCGCGACCATGAACTGCGCGTAGCCGCCCTGCAGCTCCTCACCGAAGAAGCGGTTGTCCGTCTTGCACAGGCTGTTGCGGCCGGCGAGGCACAGGGCGCACTCGCCGCAGGACATGCGCTGCAGGGTGGCCGCGCGGTCGCCCACCTTCCACCCCGGCGTGTCCGGGCCCACCTCCACCACCTCGCCCGCTGCCTCGTGGCCCAGGATGGCGGGGACGTGCGTGCGGGGCAGGTTGCCCCGGCGGTTGATGACGTCGTGGTAGCAGACGCCGCACGCGTGCACGCGCAGCAACACCTCGCCCTTGCCCGGCCGGGGCACCGGCACGGTCTCCAGGCGCAGGTTCTCGGCATTCCCGAACTGGCGAAGAACGACAGCCTCCATGCGGTGCCTCTTTCCGTGTTGCGAATCCAAGGGTGTGAAGGGCTTCAGCTCCCGACGAGTGCGTCGCGGAGGTGGTGGGGATCCAACGCGCGGATGGCGGTCACCGTGCGCGCGTCGGGCAGGGAGGTGACGGGCAGGGCGTCCGGCACCGCGAACTCGAAGCCCGTGCGCTCGGCGATGCCTTCCACCGACGCCCAGGGGTGGCGCGACAGCAGCCGGGCGCCACGCGGGCCGCCCAGCTCGAACGTCCCCAGGTCGGAGATGAGGCGCACCGGACGGCTGGGGTCCCGGGTCGTGGCCACCTGGACCTGCGGCACCAGGTTGCGGCGCGACTGCCGAGGCACCAGCAACACCGGGTTCTTCACCCACTGGCGCAGCGTGGCCGCGCCCGCGACCCCGGGGAACTTGGCGCGCGGCTTCTCCAGGCTGCCCGACGCCGTCATGTTGGTGCGGCCCGCCGGGTCCACCTCCGCCGCGCCGAAGAACACCGTGTCCACCCGACCGCGCCGGGCGTGGTCGAACAGGTCCGCGATGCTCACCTCCGCCGACCGACCGTTCAGGTAGCGCAGGTCCTCCGACGACGGGTACAGCTCCGGCAGGTCCGGATCCAACGAACCCACGCACGCCAGGTACGTCAGCCCCGGCGCATGCGTGGCCCGGGCGACGGCGATCGCCAGGATGACCAGCGGGGATGCCACGCCGGTGGCCACCACCGCGCCGTCTTCAATCTCCCGCGCGAGCAGCGACACCACGGTCTCCGCGGGCGTCGCGTCCAGCAGCGTCGTCGCCGTCATGCCGCGCTCCGCGTCGCGCGCAGCGACATGAGGAAGTCCCGTGCATTGCCCGCCTCGGCCGCGGCCAGGTAGGCGGACAGCATCGCGTCGTCGTGCGGGTACTTGCCCAGGCAGCCCGTGGGCAGCGCGCCGCCGGGGGCGAGCACGACGCGCTCCACCTGGAAGCCGGGGACGGTGACGCGCGACAGCTTCGGCACGCGCTCCTCCACCGTGGCGATGACGCGCTTCGCGGCGCCCGCCACGAGCAGGTCCGTGGTGGGGTCCTCGATGTAGAGGTTGCCCTTGTCGTCCGCCGCCTGCGCGTGGACGAGCGCCACGTCCGGGTAGAACGCGGGCTCCACCGGCACGCGGCGGCCGGTGAACGGATCCTCCACCGTGCGAGGCGCGTCCACCTCCGCCAGCTCCGACACGTCCGCGTCCGGCGCGGGGATGAACGGCAGTCCCATGGACGCCGCGCGCAGCCGCTGCACCACGCGGTAGCCGTCGTGCTCGCGCCAGGCGATCTCGCCCGCTTCAATCGCGCGCTTCAGGCAGGGCAGGGGACGCACCCGGTTCTCCAGCACCAGCGCGCCGAAGGGGAACTCCACCCGCCGGGCACACCCGCCGGCCACCAGGAACTCCGCCGGCAGCGGGTTGGGCAG
>SECN01000500.1 GCA_004173515.1 Myxococcaceae bacterium
CCCACCCCCACCACCGCCCGCGTTGACGCAGTTGCCGCCACCGCCGCCATTGGACAGGTTGCCGCGACCGGTGGCGTTCTTGTTCGCGGACGTCGCCCCCGCCACGCCCTCGCCACGCGCGGAGCCGCCCTGCGCCGCGGACAGGTCCAGGCCCGTGCACCCCTTGAGTGCCGAGTGGGCCTGATAGATGCCGCCCAGGAACCCGGCGCCATCCGCGTCGATGCGGCCTTCGTTGATGACCGTGCCGGAGACCAGCATCGCGAGGATGCCGCCGGACCGGCCGTCCCAGGGCGTCACGGAGAGCCGCGCACCGGCCTCGACCTGGACGTCGGTGAACTCGCCCACGCGCAGCACCTGGGTGCGGAGCACGGGATAGGAGTAGCGCAGGGGCCGGGTCAGCCGGAGCGCGCCGGTCGACGCGTCCACGGACGCCACGCGCGCCAGTTCGAAGCGGCTGGGGCCGGTCGTGACGGGCAGGACCACGGTCTTCGCATCGCCGGGGGTGGGCAGGGGCAACAGGCCTCCCGACTGGTGGATCATCACCAGGTCGCCGGCCACGACCCCAGGGACGGACACCGACACCTCGGACCTGCCCGTGACGGCGGCCACCCGCAGGGGCGCGGCGGCGCCGGTGACGACCGACCTGCCCGCGACGACGGTCAACGCGCCATCACGACCGGTGCCCAGTCCAAAGGAGTCCGGCTCCGCGCGCGCGACCGGCGCCAGGAGCAATCCAACGATGAGGGCCAGGATGATGCGCATGGGCCCCATGGTGCCCCAGCGGGCGTCCGGGGTCGAGAGAGGCCCACCCTCCCGGCTTCAGCGCGGAGCCACCAGGTCCGCGAGCGCGCGGGCGTTGACGGGCGCGAAGAAGGGCTGCCGCAGCAGCCGACCCAGGGCGCGGCGCTCCACGCAGAGCAGTTGGAGGGAGTCCTCCCATTCGCCCAGCACGGCCACCGCGCGCACGTCCGCCGCGTCGCGGTACAGGTCATTGAGGTTGTGCACGAGCGCGGGCACGTCCTCCACCTCCCACCGCTCGGTGACGTCCCCGGCCGCGACGTGCAGCTCCAGCGCGGGGCGCTCGCGCACGTCCACGATCTTCAGCCGTCGGGCCGCGCCGCCCATGGCCGCGGTGAGCGACCCCACCAGCTCATCCGGACGGACGCCGTACCCCACGGTGAGTCCGCCCACGAGCAACCCCGCCTCGCACAGGCGCAGCAGCGACACATGGGGAGGCTCGCCCTGGGGCACCAGCCCGGAAGCGGCGGCGGAGTCCTTGAGCAATCGCTCGCGGTCGAGCGCGTCCAGCAGGGAGGCCATGGGGCGCGGACCCTATCAGGGCTCTTCGCCGTCCCAGTAATCCACCGCCGCGCCCAGCGGCAGATTCACGTGCAGCGTGCGGGTGGCCTTGTCACCCCCGGGAGCCGAGCCCGCCATGATGCCCACCTTCTTCGAGTCCGGATACACGAGCACGTCCGGCTCCTCCATGGTGGAGAAGCACAGGTAGCGCAGCGGCTCCGTCCCATCGTTGAGGAGCTGGTGCGCGGTGCCAGCGCCCGGAGGCAGCGCGACGTAGTCCCCTTCGCGCACGGGCACCTCCTCCGAACCCAGCCGCAGCGTGCCGGAGCCGGACAGGAAGTAGAGCGCCTCCTCGTTGGCCAGGTGGTAGTGCAGCGGCCACGAACGGCGGCCCGGAGGAAGCTCCACGAGGCTGCACCCGAGCTTGCGCCCATGCGCCGCGGCGCCCAGTTGCTTGCGCTTGAGGGCCACGCGGGAGCCATGGGCCACCTCGGTCCAGGGAAGGTCTTCGGCATGCACGAGATGCGATGAGGACATGGTGGGTCTCCTCGAGGTCAGGGGCGCTCGGCGACGAGCGCGAACACACGGTGGGGAACGGACAGCGGATCCATGGGGAAGCGCTCCGCGAGGAGCGCGCCCAGCGCGGCGTCGAAGCGTGCCACCTCTTGCGACGGGAGCAGGGCGCCAATCCGCGCATTCGCGCGAATGCGTCCACGCCAGCCCACGTGGGTGTAGGGTGTGGGGGAATCGAAGGTGAAGGACGTCAGGGACTGGAAGCCCGCCAGCGACACATCGCGGAACCACTCCGGGTAGACGCCCACGCCGTGGCCGAAGCGGTCGATGTTCAGGTGGTCCCGGGGGCTGAAGTCTTCCATCAGCGTCTCGGTGGCCTCCACCACGTTGCCGGGCAGGGCCAGCCAGTCGAAGCAGGCGATGATCAACCGCCCGCCGGGCCGCAGCAGCCGGAGCACCTCGCGCGCGGCGGCGGGCCGGTTGAACCAATGCCAGCACTGGCCGGCGAACACGCGGTCGAAGGACCCGGAAGGCAGGCCGGTGTCCTCCGCGCTGGCGACGCGGAAGTCCACCGTGAGCCCCTCGTCCCGAGCGAGCTGCCGGGCCGCGTCCAGTTGCGGCGCGGACACATCCAGGGCGGTGACGTCGGCGCCGCGCCGGGCCAGCCCCCGGGCGATGGTGCCCGTCCCCGTGCCCAGGTCCAGGGCACGAAGCCCGGGCCGCAGCACGCCGTCTGTTTCCAGTCGGGTGAAGAAGGTGTCCGGGAATCCCGCCCGGTATTTCGCGTAGTCCGACGACGTGCGTCCGAAGTCCACTGGCATGGTCGCTCCCCGCTCGAGGGCCTCCGTCGGGACGGGTTCGACTCGACAGGATGTCCAGTCGAGTCGAGACTCCCCATCCGGGAGGCACGTGAACCATGGTGCGTCGCAGCGGGGGTCGTTCTCAATCTCGATTCGACCATCCACCCGAGGAGGAGCTTCTGCGCGCGGACGAGGCAGCGGCCCTGCTGGGGGTGAAGCGGGCGACGCTCTACACGTACGTGAGCCGGGGGCTCGTGCGGTGCGTGCCGGAGAAGGGAACGAAGGAGAATCGCTACCTGCGCGCGGACGTGGAGCGCCTGAAGACGCGCCACGATGCGAGGGCGGGACACGCGGCGGTGGCGTCAGGCGCCCTGCGCTGGGGCGAGCCGGTCATCGACTCGTCGGTGTCTCGGATTGGCGAGGAGGGGCTCGCGTACCGGGGCCACGACGCGGTGGCGCTGGCGACCGGCGGGCGCCGCTTCGAGGACGTGGCGGAGCTGCTGTGGACGGGGCAACCGCCAGCCGTGTCCACGCCGTGGCCCGTGTCGGAATCTCCACCGAAAGAGCTGTCATTGCTGTCCCCTGCCGCGCTCGCGGCGCTGCTGCCACGGGGAACCCCACCGGTGTCCGCCCTGTTGGCGCTGGTGCCGCTCCTGGCCGCGAGCGACCCGGGCCGCTTCGCCGCGCCCGTGGAACAGGAACAGGCGCGGGCCCGGCGCCTCATCCGCCACCTGGGCGCCTGGGTCTGCGTGGCGCAGGCACCGGGGCGGGTGTCCCGGGCGTTGAAGGCAGACACGGTGGCCGAATCGCTGGCCACGGCCTGGGACACGAAGGTGAAGCGCGCCCCGGAGCTGCTCAACCGCGCATTGATTCTCTGCGCGGACCACGAATTGAACACCTCCACCTTCGCCGCCAGGGTGACGGCCTCCTCCGGAGCGGACCTGTACGCGTGCATGGGCGCGGCGCTGGCGGCCGTCTCCGGTCACAAGCACGGCGGCGCCTGCGACCGCGTGGAAGCCCTGCTCACGGAAGTGGGCCGGCCCGAACGCGCCGCGCAGGTCATCCACGGCCGCCTGCGCCGGGGCGAAGCGGTGACAGGCTTTGGCCATCGCCTCTACACGCACGGAGACCCGCGCACGCCACCGCTGGTGGAAGCCGCGCTGAGCGTGAGGCCCGAATCCCTCCGGGTGCGCACGGCCCGCGCCGTCATCGACACCATGCGCGACGCCGGCCATCCCCCTCCGTCCATGGACATCGGACTGGTGATGCTCGCGGACGCGCTGGGCCTGCCACCGGGCGCGGGCACCGTGCTCTTCGCCCTGGGCCGCACCGCGGGCTGGGTGGCGCACATCCTGGAGCAGCGCGAACAGGGCCACCTGCTCCGTCCCCGCGCGCGCTACGTGGACACGCCCCCGAAGCCGGCGTGAGGCCACCAGCACCGGTGTCACCTGCCGTGCACGCCACGCAGGTTTCGGTTGGAGCCCCGACCGGGGATGCGCACACTGCCACCCCGTGAGCGAAAAGCGCCCTTCCCTGCCCTATCCCGCCGTGTTGCTGCTCGGCAACGTCGCCTTCATCGCCTCGTGGATCGTCATCCTCAAGCGCCCCGAGGGCTGGCAGGTCGTGGGGCCCGTGCTCCTGGCCCTCTTCCTCGCGCTGCGCGTGGGCGGCGTGTGGCGCTACGCCCGGAACAACCCGGACCCCCAGGGCCGCGCGAAGCGCTCCGCCATCCTCTCCACCGTGCTGGCCCTGCTCGCCGTGGCCCTGTGGCTCTTCACCTGGCTGAGCGGCCCGCGCTAACGCGCAACGGGCGCCCCTTCCGCGGTGGAAGGCAGCGCCCGTCGTCACAGCGAAGTCTGGCCCCGTGCTTCAGACGTTGAAGCGGAAGTGCATGCAGTCGCCGTCCTGCACCGTGTACTCCTTGCCTTCCACGCGCAGCATGCCCTTCTCCTTCACCGCCGCCTCGCTGCCCAGCTTCACCAGGTCCTCCCAGCGCATGACCTCGGCCTTGATGAAGCCGCGCTCGAAGTCCGAGTGGATGACGCCCGCCGCCTGCGGCGCCTTGAAGCCCTTGTGGATGGTCCACGCGCGGCACTCCTGCTCGCCCACCGTGAAGTACGTCCACAGGCCCAGCAGCTTGTAGCCCTCGCGCACTGTCTTCCTTGCCAATCTGCCCCTCGCTGATGTTCGCCACGTACAGCACGGGCTTGTCCGTCAGCAGGAACAGGTCCTGGAGGGGCGCGTGCTCCTCCTCGCTCAGCTTCTGCGCGCGCACCGTGACGCCGTTGTTCAGGGCCGCCATCACCCGCTCCAGCACCGCGACTTCGGCCTTGGCCTCTTCGGCCGCCTTGCCGCCCAGCTTGGTGTTCTTCAGCGAGCGGTCCCGGCGCTTCTCCACCGTCTCCAGGTCCTTGAGGCACAGCTCCGTGTCGACCACGTCCCGGTCCCGCACCGGATCCACGCCGCCCTCGACGTGGGTGACGTTGTCGTCATCGAAGCAGCGCAGCACGTGGAGCACCGCGTTCACCTGGCGGATGTTCGCCAGGAACTGGTTGCCCAGGCCTTCACCCTTGGACGCGCCGCGCACCAGGCCCGCGATGTCCACGAGCTCCAGCGACGTGGGGATCTTCTTCAGCGGCTTGATGAGCGCCGTCAACTGGTCCAGGCGGTCGTCCGGCACCGGCACCACGCCCACGTTCGGCTCGATCGTGCAGAACGGGTAGTTCGCGGCCTGCGCGCTCGCCGCGGAGGACACGGCGTTGAACAGGGTGGACTTGCCCACGTTGGGCAGACCGACGATGCCGATGGAGAGAGCCATGATGGATTCCTGGAACAGACGGGCGCGGCTTGGGACTTCCCGGCCTTACGCCGAGCGACGGGTCGCCGTGGCGCTCGTCGCGGCAGGCAGGCCCTGAACGAACTGCTCGGCCAGCGCGCGGTGCTTGGAGTCGTCCATGCGCTCGTTGATGAGCTTGGAGGCCACGTCCATGGCCAAGTCCACCGCCAGGGCGCGCACTTCCGCGATGGCCTTGGCCTTCTGGTCATCGATTTCGCGGCGGGCGCTCAGCTTCAGCTCCTCCGCCTCCTTGCGGCTCTTGGCCATCAGCTCGTCGCGGAACTTCTCCATGTCCGCGGTGTTGCGGCGCATCATCTCCGCCGCCTCGCGACGGGCCTCCGCGATGGCCGTCTTCTGGTCGGCCAGCAGCTTCTCCGCCTCGGCGCGCTCACGCTTCGCGCTCTCGATGGCGTTGGAGATCTGCTTCTCGCGCTCCTCCACGAGCGACAGGATGGGGCCCCACGCCTTCGCGCGCAGCACCAGCATGACGAGGACGAAGGTGACGATGGTCCAGAAGATGAGGCCCGGACGGACCTCCACGAAGCTGCTGGCGGCGAGAACAGAGGGCAGGAACATGGCGGGTCCCGG